>NZ_JAWIRX010000005.1:0-36017 GCF_036319965.1 Stenotrophomonas sp. SMYL41
GCGGCCGGCACTACCGGTAGATCCCCGCCGTGTGTGGATGCGGCGCCAGCCAGGGTTGGTCGCTCTCCACGGCAGGTCCGGAAGCGGTCTTTTCCTGACCCATCACGCAAAGGCAGGCAAAAAAACGGCGCCCTGCGGGCGCCGTTTTCATCAGCTCGCGTTGCAGGCCCCGATCAGGCGGCCCGCGAGACCTCGTGCGGTTCCTGTTGGCGGAACACCGACACCGCCTCGGTGAGCGTACCTGCCTGCGATTGCAGCTCGCGTGCTGCGGCGGTCGCTTCCTCCACCAGCGCGGCGTTCTGCTGGGTGGCCTGGTCCATCTGCACCACGGTCTGGTTGATCTGCTCGATGCCGATCGACTGTTCCTGCGAGGCCGCCGAGATCTCGTGCATCAGGTGGCTGACATTCTCCACGCCCCCGACAATGCCCTGCATATGTTGTCCGGCGTCGGCCACCAACTGGGCACCTTCGCCGACCTGGCGACCGGCTTCATCGATCAGCTTCTTGATTTCCTGTGCGGCGGCGGCCGAACGCTGCGCCAGCACGCGCACCTCGCTGGCCACCACGGCGAAGCCACGGCCCTGCTCGCCGGCACGCGCGGCTTCCACCGCGGCATTGAGCGCGAGGATGTTGGTTTGGAAGGCGATACCATCAATCACGCCAGTGATGTCGCCGATCCGCTTCGAGGCGCCTTCGATCGCCTGCATGGTGTCGATCACCCGCTGCATGGCGACGTTGCCGTCGCTGGCGGCGGCCTGCGTGGTGACCGCGAGCTGGCTCGCCTCGCGTGCATGGGCAGCGTTCTGGCGCACGGTGGCGGTCAGCTCCTCCATCGAGGCGGCGGTTTCCTGCAGGTGCGCCGCCTGGCGCTCGCTGCGCTCGGACAGCGCGCCATTGCCCGCAGCGATTTCGCTTGCAGCGGTGCTGATCGAGGCGGCGCACTGCTGGATGCGGCCGACCATGCGCGCCAGCTGGGCGGCGGTGGCGTTGGCATCGCGCTGGATCGCAGCGAAGGCGCCGTGATACTCGCCGTGCATGCGTCGATCGAGATCGCCGCTGGCCAGCGCCGAGAGCATCTCCCGCACTTCATCGACGGTACTGCCCAATGTATCCAGCAGCTGGTTGATGCCACCGGTCAGGCCATCGAGGAAGCTGGCGCCTTCGGTTGCCTGCAGGCGCTGGTCGAGATCGCCGGCGGCGGCGGCCGCGACGATGCCGGCGACGGCGTTCTCCAGCGCGAGCTCATGGGTACGGTCATGCCACTCCACGGCGAAGCCCAGGCGCAGGCCCTGTGCGTCGAAGACCGGAGTAACCACCTGGGCGAAGTGCACTGGGCCGATCTGGACCTTGCCGTTGTGGGTGACCTGCAGGCCATTGAGGATGGCGCGGATGCGGTCCGGGTTGGCGTGGAAGCGATGGATGCTGCTGCCCACCAAGCGCTCGGCATCGAAATCGGGGAAGGCCTGGCGCAACGTTGCCTGCTGGTTGCGCAGCAGGGCTACCACCGAGCGGTTCACGTAGCGGATCACGTGGTCGTTGTCGGCAATCATCATCGCGGTGCGCGAGGCATCGAGGGCCTGGCGGATCTGCGCGTTCTCGGCGTGCGCCTCCGCCTCGCGTCCACGCTGGGCCTGCACATGGCGTGCAGTGTCGGCCAGCGCATGGGCCAGCGAACCCGGTGCGTAGGCGCTGGTGTCGGCGTGTGCACCAAGATCGGCACCGGTGGCGATATCGCGCGCCAGTGCAGCCAACCGGCGGGGGCCGTGGCCGAGTGCTTCGGTCTGCTGGCGGAGCCGCAGTGCGACCTGGCCAAGGAACAGGGTCAGGCCGGCGAGCATGGCGGCCTGCAGCAGTGTCGGCCCCACCGCGGCACCCGCCTGCAGCGGTGCCAGCAGTGCGAGCGTGCCGATGCTACCGGCCAGCCACACCGGCAGGCGATCGCGATGGCCCAGCAGCACGCCCAGCAGCAGGGCGATCGGCAATGCCGGCGACAGGCCGGCGAACGCGCACAACAGGGCCAGCTGCAGCGACAACAGTATCGCCAGGCCGTTGCGCGCGATCCCGCGGCCTGCCAGCGGACCAGCCAGCCACAAGGCGGGCAACACCGCGCCCGCGGCCAACGCGGCGGTCATTCCGTGCGGACCGCGCAGGGCCAGCACCAGGCCAGTCACGGCCAGCGCTGCGCTGCCGATCAGCAGGCGGCGGTCGGCGCCGCGGGCGAGCTGCTGCAGGTGCGACAGGCGGGCGGTATCGGGGGGACGGGCGGATGCATTGGACATCGGAGGCTCCTGGATCAGCAGACGACAACGAGCACGCCGCAGCGCACGCAGCAGGGCGTGACCAGGGCGGGTGCCGGGAATTCGGGGGAAGCGGCGCGATCAGCGACGCGGAGACGGGACACCGCGGCCACATCCTGTGGGTGACGGTGCAGCAGAGCGGGCATGCGGACTTCCTTGCAGAACCAGACACATGCCGCAGGACCGACCGGACCCGCGTGCAGCGGGCGCAGGGGCCCGCAACTGATGTATCGGCCGCAAACGCGCAGAGTGAAGCGCGCGGTCGCCTGCGCTCAGCCGGCGTTGTCGTTGCTGAAGAAGCGCAGGATCACCTCGGCGATTGGCGCCGGCGCTTCCATGTGCAGGTGGTGGTTGCCGGGAAACACTGCCAGCCGTCCATCGCGCAGGTGCTGCAGGCGATCGCTGCGCATCGGCTCGGGATAATAGGACTGCGCCGGTGTGGCATAGATCACCTGCGTCGGGCAGGCGATGGCCTGCAGCAGGTTGTCGATCTGGCCTTCACTGAGGCGGATCGCGGTGGGGAGCATCAGGCGTGGATCACTGCACCAGCGATAGCCGCCTTCGACCGGTTCCACGCCGCGCTCGACCAGCAGCCGTGCGCACGGTTCGCTGAGCTGGTTGGTCATCATCCGTGCGCGGATCGGCGCGGCCAGGTCGGGGAACACGCGCAGCTGCTTGCGC
This sequence comes from Stenotrophomonas sp. SMYL41, assembly GCF_036319965.1. Classification (NCBI taxonomy): domain Bacteria; kingdom Pseudomonadati; phylum Pseudomonadota; class Gammaproteobacteria; order Lysobacterales; family Lysobacteraceae; genus Stenotrophomonas; species Stenotrophomonas sp. SMYL41. Next base: position 2,979 of record NZ_JAWIRX010000005.1, read on the forward strand.
GCCAACGCACGAGTGGCGTTCACATGCTCGCGCAGGCGATGGGCGGTTTCTTCCTCGGGGCCGCGCAGGCCGCCGAGTGCTTCGATCGCCACCAGGCGTTCGACACGGTCGCTGACCGAGGCGGTAAGGCTGGCGATGCCAGCGCCCATTGAATGGCCGAGCACGCTGAAGCGGTCCCAGCCCAGCGCGTCGGCGACATCAAGTACGTGGCAGATCGCGGCCGCCGTGGTGTAGCTGGCACCGGCCGGCAGATGCGCACTGTGGCCATGGCCGGGCAGGTCGATCGCCACCAGCTGCAGCGAAGACAGATGCGGTGCCAGTGGTACGAAGCTGGCGGCGTTGTCGAGCCAGCCATGCAGGGCCAGCACGCGCGGGCCCTCGCTGCTGTTGCGCAGGCCGGCGACGCGCGCGCCAACGACCTCGAGTTCAAAGGGCTGCAGATTCATGCCAGCGAGGCCACGGCCAGTCGCGCCAGGGCGCGCGCGTGTTCCGGTTCGGCGTTGAGGCAGGGGATGTAGCGCATCGTCGCGCCGCGTTCCGCCAGCGTTTCGGTGAAGCCCATCGCGACTTCTTCCAGTGTTTCCAGGCAATCGGTGGCGAAGCCGGGGCAGACCACGTCGATCTGCTTTACGCCGGATTCGGCCAGCGCCCATAGGCTCGGCTCAGCGTAAGGCTGCAGCCAGCGCTCGCGGCCGAAGCGCGACTGGTAACCCATCTGCCAGTCGTCCTTGCCCAGGCCCAGTGCGTTGGCGATGGCCTGCGCGCTGGCTTCGCAGCGCTGCGGGTACGGATCACCCGCGTCGGCCAGGCGCTGTGGGATGCCATGGAAGGAGAACATCAGTGTATGGCCGCGACCGTGCTGATCCCAGTAGCGCCGGATCGAGCCGGCAACCGCTTCGACCCAGCCCGGGTCGATCGAGTAGTCACGCACCAGGCTGACAGTCACGCCCGGATTGCGGCGCTGCCAGGCGTCGACGCGGTCTTCGACCGAGGCGGTGGTGGTGGTCGAATACTGCGGGTACAGCGGCAGCACCACGATGCGGCGTGCGCCTTCGGCGGCGAGGCGGTCGAGCTCGCTGGCCAGGGCCGGCTCGCCGTAGCGCATCGCATGACGCACTTTCAGGGTTGGCAGCAGGGCCTGCATCGCCTGCGCCAGCTGCCGGGTATGGACCATCAGTGGTGAGCCATCCGGCAGCCAGACCTGGGCGTACTTGGCCGCCGAACGGCTGCTGCGCAGCGGCAGGATCAGCCCGCGCAGCAGCGGCTGCCACAGCAGCGCCGGGATCGAGACCACGCGGGGGTCGGACAGGAATTCGGCCAGATAACGGCGTACGGCGGGGGCCGTCGGCGTCTCGGGCGTGCCTAGGTTGACCGCCAGCACGGCGGTATCGGGTGCGTCGAGCATGGCGTGTATTGTCGCCGATCCGATGCCGCGCCGGGATGCAGGGTTCCGATTGCAGGCATAGCGCGCCTCAATACAAGCAGGGAGCGCTCATTGGCGATTCATGACAACACCACTAATTTCAGTCACTTGCTATATCTTCCTATGGACTGACTTCTGGAGCCTGCCATGCGTCGCCCGATCCAAGCCCTGCTGATCGCCGCCAGCCTGCTGTCCAGCCAGGCCATGGCCGGACCGCAGGAAGACCAGCGTGCCCGCAATGCCGTGCGTGTGCTGGCTGAAATCCAGGAAATCCCTGAACAGGGAATTCCGGACAAGTTGCTCGACGAAGGCCGCGCGGTCATCGTCATTCCCGACACGATCAAGGCCGGTCTGGTCATTGGCGGACGCCGCGGCCACGGCCTGATGTCGGTGCGCATGCCCAATGGCGCGTGGTCCAGCCCGGTATTCGTGAAGCTGACCGGTGGCAGCATCGGCTTCCAGGCCGGCGTTCAGTCTTCGGACGTGGTGCTGGTGTTCCGCAACGACCGCAGCCTGGACAACCTGGTCAACGGCAAGTTCACCCTCGGCGCCGATGCCGGCGTTGCCGCCGGTCCGGTGGGCCGCAATGCCGCTGCGGCCACCGACGGCCAGCTGAAGGCCGAAATCTGGTCCTGGTCGCGTGCCCGCGGCCTGTTCGCCGGTGTTGCGTTGGATGGCGCGGTGCTGCAGATCGACGATGCCGCCAACCTTGAGGCCTACGGCAGCAACACCACGCCGCGGATGATCTTCGAAGGTCGCGCCGTTGGATCGCCGTCGATGGACGTGGTCGCCTTCCGTGATCGTCTGGAAGAGGCTACCTACACTGCCCGCAACAACCGCAATGGCAACGGTGGCAACGGTGGCAACGGTGGCAACGGTGGCAACGCGCGCCCGGTGCCGGCCCCGGCTGCCGCTCCTGCGCCTGTTCAGGCAGCACCGGCCGCCCCGGCCGAAGCCACCACCGCACCGCTGCAGAACGTCCCGCAGAACCCGCCGCCGCAGCAGCAGGGCTTCCAACCGGTCAACGACGGCGAAATCCGCACGGAAACGCTGGGCGGAAACTGACTTTCGTCACGCGCGCCGGCTAACAGCCGGTGCGCTATGCTCGACAGCCTGATCACTAACGTAACGAGCGTCTTTATGGGCAGTTTCAGCATCTGGCATTGGTTGGTCGTGCTGGCCATCGTCCTGCTGGTGTTCGGCACCAAGCGCCTGACCAGTGGCGCCAAGGACCTCGGCTCGGCGGTCAAGGAATTCAAGAAGGGCATGCGCGACGAGGACAAGCCGAACGCGCAGCTGGGTGACGAATCGCGCAGCCAGGATGCCTCGCGCACCGCGCAGGACGAGCACGACCGCACCCCTCGCTGATCCGGAGCGGTTGCGGTGTTCGATATCGGCTTCAGCGAACTGCTGGTGATTGCAGTGGTCGCCCTGGTGGTGCTCGGTCCCGAGCGCCTGCCCAAGGCGGCCCGCTTCGCCGGCCTGTGGGTGCGCCGCGCCCGCAATCAGTGGGATTCGGTGAAACAGGAACTGGAGCGCGAACTGCAGGCCGAGGACATCAAGCGGCAGATGCAGGACGTGCGCCAGGGCATGCAGGAGACCGAGAACCAGCTGCGCGCCAGCGGTGAAGCGATCCGTCGCGAAGCGCAGGACGCGCAGCGGCAGGGCGATACGCTGGCGCAGGAGGTACGCGCACCGGCGCCCGCGGATCTGCCGCCGCATATGAGCGGCCTGCCCCATGCCGATGCACCGGTACAGGAGCGCGTTGCTCCCGAGCCGACGCCGGCGACAACCCCTGAAGCCGGTGCACCGCCGCCGCAGAGCACGGAGCGCGCCAGCCATGAGTGAACAGGATTTCGGCGAAAGCTCGCTGGTCGAACACCTGGTGGAACTGCGCGGCCGCCTGGTACGCGCATTGCTGGGCCTGGGCGTGGCGCTGCTGGCGCTGCTGCCGTTTACCCAGAAGCTGTACAACGCGCTGGCCGAGCCGCTGGTATCGCAGCTGCCGAACGGGCAGACGATGATTGCGACCAATCCGGCTGGCGCCTTCTTCGCACCATTGAAGCTGACCTTCTTCGTGGCCCTGTTCGTGGCGGTGCCGTGGCTGCTGTACCAGCTGTGGGCGTTCGTTGCCCCGGGCCTGTATGCGCGCGAGAAGCGCCTGGCGGTGCCGTTGCTGGTGTCTTCGGTGCTGCTGTTCTACACCGGCTGTGCCTTCGCCTACTTCCTGGTGCTGCCGGCGGTGTTCCATTTCCTGACCACCTTCAGTCCGGACGTGATTGCGATCACCCCGGATGCGAACGCCTACCTGGATTTCGTGCTGGCGATCTTCTTCGCCTTCGGTGGCAGTTTCGAACTGCCGGTGGCAATGGTGATCCTGGTGCTGCTGGGCTGGGTGACGCCGCAGCAGTTCAAGGAGGGCCGGGGTTACGCGATCGTCGGCATCTTCGTGGTGGCGGCGGTGCTGACCCCGCCGGACGTGGTCTCGCAACTGATGCTGGCGATACCGATGTGCCTGCTGTACGAGCTGGGCATCCATGCCGCGCGCTGGCTGGTGCCGTCGTCGGTGGTGAAGAAACCCGCCGCCTGAAAAGAAAAGGGGACGGAGGGGATTAAGTCGTTAGCTGCACACACTGGGCATAAACGACTTAATCCCCTCCGTCCCCTTTTTTCGTCAGGCGTGGAAGACGTCGCTCGACGTCGGCGTGGTCGGGATCGGCGGCGCGGCGCGGCTGCCGCGGTGCACGAACATCTGCTTCCACGCGGCGTACACCGCACCGACATACAGCGGCATCAGCACCGTGGTCAGTACCAGCTGCGCGATGAAGGCGGCGGCCAGCGGGCCACCGATCAGCATCGCGATCTGGATAACGATCACGAACAGGATGTAGATGCAGAACGCGGCGATCAGGCCGAGTACGGCGAACACGATCATCGCGCCGATGTTCTCGACGCAGCCCTGCAGGCTCAGGCGCAGGGCGTGCATGCCGCTCTGCTTGTCGAACACCACCAGCGCCGGCTGGGTGAACATCGCCAGCGACAGCGCAACCGCGCTCAGGAACACCAGCAGCATCCACAGCGCAATGCGCTTGGCCGGCAGGTTGGCCACCAGCGCAGCGGCATCGTCCGGCTTGATCTGCTGGCCACTGCGGCTGATCTCTTCCATCTTGGTCATGACCTCGCTGAAGGCGGTGAAGCCCTCGCGGCCGATCATCATGAACAGCAGCGCGCCCAGCAGCAGTACTGCCAGTACCTGGATCGCCAGCGGTACCAGCAGGTGGCTGACGCGATGGTCGCGGATCGGCTGCAGCAGGTGCGAGGCCAGGCCCGGGCGGCCTTCGTCGATCTCACCCACGGCGTACAGCATGCCGCCGAACATGATCGGCGAGATGGCCAGGGTCATCAGCTGCACCGCCATGCCGGCGGCGCCGGGAATCAGCGTCGACAACAGGGTGACCACCCAGCTCACCAGCAGCCAGGCCAGGCCGATCCGGGCCAGCTGCAGCGGCGCACGCCGGTACAGCGAGAACGTATCCAGCAACCACTGGGCGCCCGCCGAGGCCGGCAGCTTGCGAATCTCTTTCATGGACATCCGGGTAGGACAGGAGGGGGGCCGGGCGGCTGCCCGTGCCGCTGATTATCCCTGTTTTGCCGCCGGCTGGGCTGAAGGCAGCCGCGCCTGGCGAACGAAGCGGCGCAGCAGCTGGCGGGCCAGCGGTGCGGCGCTGACTGCACGCTCGATGCTGCGGGCACAGCCGCCGTGGCGGCCGATGCAGTCGGCGCGGGCACGCACATAGCCGCGCATGTGGTGGGTGGCGAATTCGGGATGGAACTGTACGCCCCAGGCTTGGCGCCCCCAGCGGAAGGCGTGGCACCCATCCAGCGGGGAGCGTGCCAGCACTTCGGCACCATCGGGGGCGCGCAGCACGGTCTGCAGGTGGGTGGCGTGGGCAGCGAAGTGCTGCGGCAGGCCCTGGAACAGCGGGTCCTGCGCGGCCTGCGGCTGCAGCTGCAGTTCAATCGTGCCGGACTCGCGCCCGGCCGGGTTGTAGGCGACCTCCCCGCCCAGTGCGTGCGCCAGCAACTGATGGCCGTAGCAGATGCCGAATACCGGCAGGTCAGCGTGGGCGGTCTGGCGCAGCCACGCCGCGCTGCGCTCGCTCCATTCGGCATGGTCGGTGACGAAGGCGGCCGAGCCGGTCACCAGCACACCGGCGAAGCCATGCGCATCGGGCAGGGCATCCCCGTGTTCGACATCCACCACCACGGTCTCGTGCTCTTCCAGCCCGGCGGCGACGCGGATCCAGTGCGGGAAGCGCCCATAGCGGCGCAGTGCCGGCACCGGTCGGCCGGTTTCAAGGATCAGGAACGGGGCTGGGTTCATCCGGGGGCGGCAGCACTGACAGGACTTCCTCGATTGTAGTCAGCCCCTGCGCCACCTTTTCAAGCCCGGCCTGGCGCAGGGTTCGCAGCCCTTCAGCCCGCGCGGCACGGGTGAAACCGGCCAGATCCATGTCGGCGCGGATCTGGCCGCGCAGCCGCGAGCCCAATGGCAGCAACTCATACAGGCCGATGCGGCCGAGGAAACCGGTGCGCCGGCACTCCAGACAACCGACCGGCCGACAGGGCGTGGCGGCATCTGGATATGCGGCTTGGCTATCAGCCAGCACGGCCCAATCGGCGGCGCCGAGGCTGTGCGGCTGCTTGCAGTGCGGGCACAGCGTGCGCACCAGGCGCTGGGCAAGGATGCCGTTGAGGGTGCTGGCCAGCAGGTAATGCGGCACGCCCAGGTCGAGCAGGCGGGTGACCGCCGACGGCGCGTCGTTGGTGTGCAGGGTGGACAGCACCAGGTGGCCGGTCAGCGACGCCTGCACCGCCATCTGCGCGGTTTCCAGGTCGCGGATCTCGCCGATCATGATGATGTCCGGGTCCTGCCGCAGCAGGGTGCGCACGCCGCTGGCGAAGTCCAGGTCGATGTTGGCCTGGACCTGCATCTGGTTGAACTCGGGCGCGATCATCTCGATCGGGTCCTCCACCGTGCACACGTTCACGTCCGGCGTGGCCAGCCGCTTCAGCGTCGAATACAGGGTGGTGGTCTTGCCGGAGCCGGTCGGGCCGGTGACCAGCACGATGCCGTGCGGACGCTCGACCAGCGCATTCCAGCCGGCGGCCTCCTGCGGGCTGAAACCGAGCTGGTCGATGCTCTTGAAGGCGGCATCGGGGTCGAAGATGCGCATCACGCACTTCTCGCCGAACGCGGTGGGCATGGTCGACAGACGCATCTCGACTTCGCGGCCACCTGGCGAGCGGGTCTTGATGCGGCCGTCCTGCGGGCGCCGGCGTTCGGCCAGGTCCATGCGGCCGAGCACCTTGATGCGGCTGACCACGGCGGTCATCACCGCTGGTGGCACCTCGAACACCTTGTGCAGCACGCCGTCGATGCGGAAGCGCATGCGCCCCATTTCGCGGCGCGGCTCCAGGTGGATGTCCGAGGCGCGCTGTTCGTAGGCGTACTGCAGCAGCCAGTCGACGATGTGCACGATGTGCTGGTCGTCGGCGTTGACGTCGCCCGTGCGGCCCAGCTCGACCAGCTGCTCGAAGCTGGGCAGGGTGGTGTTGGCCTCGCCGCGGACGTCGCCGCGGGCGCCACGCACCGAGCGGGTCACCCCGTAGAACTCCATGGTGTAGCGGTGCAGGTCCAGCGGATTGACCACCGCCAGCTCGATGCGGCGGCGGGTCAGGTGCTGCAGGTCGCGGCGCCATTCCTGTACCAGCGGCTCGCTGGTGGCCACCAGCACGCGCTCTGCATCCACCGCCAGCGGCAGGAAGCGGTGGCGGCGGGCATAGGCGTGGGAGACCAGCGCGGTGACGGCCGCGACGTCGACCCGGGTCGGATCGATGCGCAGGTAGCGGCTGCCGGTCCGCCGGGCCAGCCATTCGGTCAGGCGCTCCAGGGTCAGCTCGCCACCGTCGCGGGCGGCCAGCTTGAGGTTGGACAGCAGCACCAGCGGATGCACTTCACTGGCATTGCGCGCGCCCTGCGCGGAAAACCGCATGCGCTCGCCCTCGTGCTCGGCGACCAGGCCGTCGGCCAGCAGCGCCGCACCGACCTGTTCGAAATGCAGGCGGCCCCACGGCAGCGGGACGCCGCCTGGCTCGCCGGGCGTGCCCACCGGCAGCCGATGTTCCATCTGCCTGCTCCTCCCGGGTACGGAATGCCCCGCAGGTCGGCCGTTATACTAGCGCACCCCCTTGCCGGCCAAGACTCGTACGCATGTCCGCGACCCCGACCGTTCCGATCACCTTCCAGGGCCTGATCCAGACCCTGAACCAGTTCTGGGCCCAGCAGGGCTGCGTGCTCATCCAGCCGCTCGACCTGGAGGTGGGCGCCGGTACCTTCCACCCGGCCACCTTCCTGCGTGCGATCGGTCCGGAAAGCTGGAACGCGGCCTACGTGCAGCCGTCGCGCCGCCCGACCGACGGCCGTTACGGCGAGAACCCGAACCGCCTGCAGCGCTACTACCAGTACCAGGTGGCGATGAAGCCGGCACCGGACAACATCCAGCAGCTGTACCTGGATTCGCTGAAGGCGCTGGGCATCGATCCGCTGGTGCACGACCTGCGCTTCGTCGAGGACAACTGGGAATCGCCGACGCTGGGCGCCTGGGGCCTGGGCTGGGAAGTCTGGCTCAACGGCATGGAAGTGACCCAGTTCACCTACTTCCAGCAGGCCGGTGGCCTGGAGTGCCGCCCGGTGCTGGGCGAGATCACCTACGGTCTCGAGCGCCTGTGCATGTACCTGCAGAACTGCGACAACGTCTACGACCTGGTGTGGACCTACGGCCCGGACGGCCAGCCGGTGACCTACGGCGACGTCTACCACCAGAACGAGGTGGAGCAGAGCACCTACAACTTCGAATACGCCGACGTGGAAGAGATGTTCCACCGCTTCGACGCCTGCGAACGTGAAGCGCAGAAGCTGGTGGAAGTGAACCTGCCGCTGCCGGCCTACGAGCAGGTGATGAAGGCCAGCCACACCTTCAACCTGCTCGATGCGCGCCGCGCGATCAGCGTGACCGAGCGCCAGCGCTACATCCTGCGCGTGCGCGCGCTGGCCCAGGCGGTGGCCAGGGCGTACTACGAGCAGCGCGAGAAGCTGGGCTTCCCGGGTGCGAAGAAGGCCTGACGGCTCTCCCGCACCGACCCGCTTTTCACCCACTACCCGGGGCGCCGGACGCGTTGCGCGCTGCGCCCCCACCACAGGATCGAACCGATGAGCCAACTGTCCCCCCTGCTGATCGAACTGGGCACCGAGGAGCTGCCGGTCAAGGCGCTGCCGGGCCTGGCCCAGGCGTTCTTCGACGGTGTTGTCGAAGGCCTGCGCAAGCGCGGCGTCGCGCTGGAACTGGGCGACGCGCGCCCGCTGTCGACCCCGCGCCGCCTGGCCGTGCTGCTGCCGGGCGTCGGCCTGGAGCAGCCGGAACAGCACAGCGAAGTGCTGGGCCCGTACCTGAACATCGCGCTGGACGCCGCAGGCCAGCCGACCAAGGCCCTGCAGGGCTTCGCCGCCAAGGCCGGGATCGACTGGACCGCGCTGGAGAAGACCACCGACAACAAGGGTGAGCGCTTCGTGCACCGCGCGGTGACCCCGGGCGCGAGCACCGCCAGCCTGCTGCCGGAGATCCTGCGCGAGGCGATCGCGGCGATGCCGATTCCCAAGCCGATGCGCTGGGGCGACCACGCCTGGGGCTTTGCTCGCCCGGCGCATTGGCTGGTGCTGCTGCACGGTGCCAACGTGGTCGAAGCCGAGCTGTTCGGTTTGCAGGCCGGCCGTGTCAGCCGTGGCCATCGCTTCCACCACGATCAGACGGTGTCGCTGGCACAGCCGCAGGACTACGTGGAAGCCCTGCGCGCGGCGTTCGTGCTGGTCGACCCGAGCGAGCGCCGTGCGCGCATCGTGGCCGAGGTCGAGGCCGCCGCGGCCAAGGCCGGTGGCAGCGCCCGCATCACCGACGACAACCTGGAGCAGGTGGTGAACCTGGTCGAGTGGCCGTCGGCAGTGCTGTGCAGCTTCGAGCGTGCGTTCCTGGCGGTGCCGCAGGAAGCGCTGATCGAGACGATGGAGATCAACCAGAAGTTCTTCCCGGTGCTGGATGCTGCGGGCACCCTGACCGAGAAGTTCATCGGCATCGCCAACATCGAATCGAAGGACGTGGCCGAAGTGGCCAAGGGCTACGAGCGCGTGATCCGCCCGCGCTTCGCCGACGCCAAGTTCTTCTTCGACGAGGACCTGAAGCAGGGCCTGGTGTCGATGGGCGAGGGCCTGAAGACGGTGACCTACCAGGCCAAGCTGGGCAGCGTGGCCGACAAGGTCGCGCGCGTGGCCGCCCTGGCCGAGGTGATCGCACCCCAGGCCGGGGCCGATGCCGCGCAGGCCAGGCGTGCCGCCGAGCTGGCCAAGAACGATCTGCAGTCGCGCATGGTCAACGAGTTCCCGGAGCTGCAGGGCATCGCCGGTCGCCACTACGCCGTGGCTGGTGGCGAATCGGCCGAGGTCGCGCTGGCCATCGACGAGGCCTACCAGCCGCGCTTCGGTGGCGATGACATCGCGCTGTCGCCGCTGGGCAAGGTGCTGGCGATCGCCGAGCGCGTCGACACGCTGGCCGGTGGCTTCGCCGCTGGCTTGAAGCCGACCGGCAACAAGGACCCGTTCGGCTTGCGCCGCAACGCGCTGGGCCTGGCCCGCACGATCATCGAAAGCGGCTTCGAGCTGGACCTGCGCGCGCTGCTGGCCAGCGCCAACGCCGGCCTGGCCGCGCGCAACGTGCAGGCCGATGTCGGCGAGCTGTACGACTTCATCCTCGACCGCCTGAAGGGCTACTACGCCGACAAGGGCGTGCCGGCCACGCACTTCAACGCCGTCGCCGAGCTGAAGCCGGCCTCGCTGTACGACTTCGACCGCCGCCTGGATGCGATCGGCACCTTCGCGGCACTGCCGGAAGCGGAGGCGCTGGCTGCGGCCAACAAGCGCATCCGCAATATTCTGCGCAAGGCCGAGGGCGACATTCCGGCCCAGATCGACCCGGCGCTGCTGCAGGAAGATGCCGAACGCGCGCTGGCCGAAGCGGTCACCGCAGCCATCGACGACACCGGCGCCAGCCTGCAGCACAAGGATTACGTGGCCGTGCTGGCCCGCCTGGCCCGCCTGCGCCCGCAGGTCGACGCCTTCTTCGATGGCGTGATGGTCAATGCGGAGGATCCGGCGCTGCGTGGCAACCGCCTGGCGCTGCTGACAATGCTGGGCGAGCGCCTGGGCAAGGTCGCGGCGATCGAGCATCTGTCGAGCTGACGCCCGTATCGGTAGTGCCGGCCGCTGGCCGGCATTACCACCGCGCACCGCATCGACGGCGGATGTCCATCGGGGTCATTGCCGGCATCGCGCACGATGCCGGCATCCTCGCCTGCGATCACGACGATCGCCACAAAGGCGCGTATTTTGACCGCCACTTAACAACCGATCCCGAATGACGTGATGCATTTCGCATCGTCACCTCCGGTCGGTATGCTGTGCCGCATGCAGCCAAAGAAATACGCCCTGCCGCTGATGGTCCTGTCGCTGGCCGCCACTTCCGTGGCCCACGCGCGCGGCACCATCGACAAGGTGGACATCAAGGGATTGGACAAGGGCGACGACGCCGCGATCATCGAGAACATCCAGGAATCGCTGTCGCTGTACGACACGATCGGCAAGGTACAGGGCGAATCGCGCCTGGAATACCTGCTGTCACAGGCCGAGCGGCAGACCCGCCAGGCACTGGAGCCGTTCGGGTACTACAACCCGGTGATCAAGGTCGAGGCGCCGCGCGAGGACGAACACGTGCGGGTGCTCATCCATGTCGACAAGGGCACCCCGGTGACCGTGCGCCGCGAGCACATCGACATCACCGGCCCGGCGATGTACGACCAGTACCTGCAGGACGATCTGGCCGCGTTCAAGCCGCGCAAGGGCCAGCGCTTCGAGCACACCCAGTACGAAGCCAGCAAGATCACCATCACCCGGCGCCTGGCCGAGCGTGGTTATTTCGATGCCGACTACACCCAGCGCCAGGTGCAGATCACCCGCGCCGACAATGCCGCCGACATCGACCTGACCTGGGACAGCGGCCGCCGCTACAACATGGGCCCGGTGCGTTTCGAACAGGACTACTTCGTCGACAAGCTGTTCGATCCGCTGGTGTACTGGGACCAGGGCAGCTACTACCACGAGGGCAAGCTGGACCGCCTGCGGCAGTCGCTGACCAAGCTGGATTACTTCAGCGTGATCGACATCCAGCCGCGGCCGGACCAGGCCAACGAAAACGGCGACGTGCCGGTGGACGTGAAGCTGACCCGGGCCAAGCGCACCATCTACACCGCCGGCCTGAGCTACGGCAGCGAGAGCGGCCCGGGTGTGCGCGGTGGCATCGAGCGGCGGTTCCTGAACAACCGCGGCCATAAGATGAACACGCAGCTGGACTATGCGCAGAAGCGCAAGAGCCTGGTGACCAGCTACCGCATCCCGGCGTTCAACTGGCTCGATGGCTGGTACACCTTCGCTGCCAGTGCGTATGACGAGCAGACCGACTACATCGACCTGCGCAACTTCAAGCTGATTGCCAGCCGCAGCGGCGAGATCAACGAGCACTGGACTGCGATCGCCTCGGTCAACGCACTGCGCGAGCGCTGGCGCTATGCCTCCGGCACCGAATTCACCGACGCCGTCTACAACACCTCGACGCTGGTGTACCCGCAGATGGTTGCCGACTACGTCAACGTCGACGACGAGATGTTCCCACGCAAGGGCATCAGCGGCACCGCGACGATGCGTGCCGGTGTCGAAGGTGCCGGCTCGGATACCAGCTTCGTGCAGGCCAACGCCGTGTTGCGCTGGTACATCCCGGTGGGCGAAAGCAATCGCCTGATCCTGCGCGGCGAAGGTGGCACCACCTGGACCAGCGACCTGGTGGCGATGCCGCCGAGCCTGCGTTACTTCGCCGGCGGCGACCGCAGCATCCGTGGCTACGCTTATCGTGAGGTCGGCCCGCGCACGCCGGCGCCGGACAAGTACGCGCTGGGCGCCAAGAACCTGGTGATCGGCTCGGCCGAGTACGAGCACTATTTCAATGGGGGCCCTTGGGGCGCGGCGGTATTCGTTGACACTGGCAGTGCCTTTGACGACACCATCGACCTGCATACCGGCGTTGGCTTCGGCGTGCGCTGGAAATCGCCAGTGGGCCCGGTGCGCATCGACGTGGCGCATGGCCTGAACAACCCGGATTCGCAGTTCCAGCTGTACCTGAACATCGGAGCGGACCTGTGAGCACGCCTGCACCGACCCCCAGCACGCCGCCGCCGCGCGTGCGCTTCTACCGCCGCCGCCGCTTCTGGGCGTGGTCCGGCGCCGGCGTGATCGGGCTGGTGCTGCTGGCCCTGCTGGCGGTGTACTGGTTGCTGCAGACCGTGGCCGGCCGCGATGTGCTGCTGGCACAGGTGGTGGCGCGGCTGCCGGTGGGCGCCAGCTTCACCTGGGACAAGGTGGACGGCCCGGTGGCTGGCCCGCTGACCCTGTACAACGTCGACTTCCGCTACGACGACATCCATTTCCATGCCGAGCGTGCACACCTGGAGCCGGACCTGCGCCCACTGCTGGGCCGCAAGCTGCTGCTGGACAAGCTGGAGCTGACCAATGCGACGTTGAACCTGGCCAAGAGTGACGAGCCGTTCAAGCTGCCGTCCTGGCCCGATTCGCTGCCGCAGATTGAAATGCCGCTGGCGATCCAGGCCGATGCCATCGCCATCGATGGTTTCCGCATCAGCCAGGCCAACGAGCCGGTGATCGACATCAGCCGCGTGCGTGGCGGCATCGAGATCGCCAACGGCGAGTTCCAGGCGCGCAAACTGGTCGTGGACAGCGACATGGGCAATTTCACCGCCCAAGGCCGCTACATCCCGGCCAAGGACTACGACACCGACGTGACCGTCACCGCAGTGCTGCCGGCCCCGCGTGGTCGCACCGCCGCGACGCTTGGCCTGGTCGCCCGTGGTGACCTGTCGCACATGGAAGTCGCGCTGGCTGGACGTGCGCCGAAACCGCTGCACGCGATGCTGGTGTTCGATGGCCGCACCGACCCGAGCTGGAGCGCCAGCGTGCGCAGCGACGAGCTGGATCTGGCGCTGCTGTCGCCGGCACTGGCCAGCTCGGCGATCGCGCCACTGGCACTGGATTTCACCGCCGCCGGAAAGGGCGGCAACGCCAATCTGCGCGGCAAGGTAAAGCAGGGTGATCAGGAACTGGAGCTGGCACCGTCGGTGGTGTCGCTGCAGGACCAGGTGCTGAAGGTTTCACCGCTGCTGGTGAAGGGCCTCGGTGGCGAAGCCCGCCTGGAGGGCACGGCTGACTTCAGCCAGGAAGACCAGCAGAAGCTCAACTTCTCGGTGGTCGCACGGGACCTGACCTATGTGCCGGTGCCCGATCCGAACACCGCCGGCAGCGCACCGGTGCCGGTGACCCTGAAGGAAGCACGCTTCGGCCTGGCCGGCACGTTGAAGGCCTGGGCCGCGATCGGCCGCGCCGAGGTGGAGCGAGATGCGCAGAAGGCGCAGCTGCGCTTCGACGTGCGCGGCAACGACCAGGCCGCGTCCATCCACCAGCTGCAGGCGCAGACCCCGGGTGGGCAGCTGCAGGTGGAAGGCCAGGTGGCCTGGGCGCCGCAGCTGGACTGGGACGCCAAGGCCACGCTGAAGGACTTCGACCCCGGCTATTTCGTGCCGGGCTGGAACGGCCGCCTGTCCGGCAACCTGGCCTCCAAGGGCCGCCAGCTGCCGCCGCCGGCCAATGCCGCACCGGGCACCGCCGGAACGCTGGAAGCCACGGTGGACCTGCCCTCGCTGAAGGGCATGCTGCGCCAGCGCAACCTCGACGCTCAGGGCAAGTTCGCGCTGCAGGGCGCGCAGGGCCAGGGCGACCTGAAGCTGTCGCTGGGCAGCAGCCGGGTGACCGCGTCGGGCAAGGTCGGCGACCGCCTCGACATCGATGCGCGTTTCGAACCGCTGCAGCTGAGCGACCTGCTGCCGGGCGCCGATGGTGGCCTGCGTGGCCAGGTGCAGGTGAAGGGCCCGCGCGATGCGCCGGACATCACCGCCGACCTGGTCGGCAACAATCTCAACTGGGACGGCTACGGCGCCGAGAGCGTGAGCATCAAGGGCCACCTGCCCTGGCGTGGCGACAGCGGCACGCTGGCGGTGCAGGGCCAGCAGGTCAACGCTGGCATGCTGCTGGAACGCTTGAATGTGGATGCGCAGGGCAGTGTCTCCAACCTGCGCCTGGCAGCGCAGACCCGCAACGAGATGGGCGCGATCGAGCTGCAGGGCAGCGTGCGCCAGCAGGGTGCGCAGTGGCGTGGCGAGCTGGCATCGCTGCGCATCGCACCGGTGAAGGGCGATGCCTGGTCGCTGCGTGCACCGGCGGCGTTCGCGATCAACGGCAGCACCTACACGCTGTCCGAAGCCTGCCTGGTCGCCGCCAGCAGCGGCGCACTGTGCGCACAGGCCAACTGGCCGCGCGAGGGCCTGGTGGTGCGCAGTGATGCGCTGCCGTTGGCGCTGGTACAGCCGTGGTTGCCGCCGCAGTCCGGCCGTCGCATCTACCTGCGTGGCGATGTCAGCCTGGATGCGCAGATCCGCCCGCGCGGCAACGCCTGGGAAGGCCATGTGGAAGTGCGCTCGAAAGAAGGCGGCGTGCGCCTGGGCGAGAACCGCAACGCCGTGGGCGACACCACCCGTGGCGAGCTGGTGCGCTATGACCAGTTCTCGCTGAAGCTGGACATGACCCCGGCCAGCATCAAGGGCTACCTGGGCATGGGCTTCCAGGGCAACGGCTTCGTCGACGCCAGGATGCAGACCGGCTGGGAAGCCAGCGCACCGCTGAACGGAGAGCTCTACCTCAACATGTCGCGGCTGTATTGGCTGGAGCTGTTCTCGCCGGACATCGTGCGGCCGACCGGCCTGATCGAAGGCCACGTCAGCCTGCGCGGCACGCGCGGCCAGCCGTCGCTGGGCGGTGACGCGCAGCTGAGCAACTTCAAGGGTGAATTCCCGGCGCTGGGCCTGACCTTCGACCAGGGCAAGGGCAGCTTCGTGGCCCAGCCCGACGGTTCGGCCAAGATCACTGCGCAGGCCAACTCGGGCCAGGGCACGCTGTACGTGGATGGTGGCCTGTCGTGGTTCGGCGATGCACAGCCGCTGCAGCTGAAGATCCACGGCGAGAATGTGCTGCTGTCCAACACCAGCGAACTGCGCATCGTCGCCAATCCCAACCTCGACTTCACCCTGGCCAAGGCCGCGATGGAGCTGCGTGGCACGGTGCACGTGCCCGAGGCCGACATCGATCTGGAGCGCCTGGACCGCGGCACCTCGGTGTCCGAAGACGTGGTGGTGCTCGACCCGGCCGATCCGGAAGAGTCGCGCACTTCGCCGCTGGACATGGACCTGGTGGTCAGCCTCGGTGACAAGGTGAAAATGACCGGCTTCGGTCTGAAGGGTGCACTGACCGGCAAGATGCAGGTCTGGGCCAAGCCCGGCCGTGAAATGACCGCCAATGGCGGCCTGGAAGTGAGCGGCCGCTACAAGGCGTATGGGCAGGACCTGACCATCACCCGCGGCAACCTCACCTGGAACTACAACGCGGTGTCCGACCCGCGCATCAACATCCGCGCCGAGCGCCGGATCGGTGATGTCACCGCCGGCATCGACGTGACCGGGCGTGCGCAGCAGCCGCGCGCGGACGTGTGGTCCGATCCGGCGATGTCGCAGTCCGAGGCACTGGCCTATCTGGTGCTGGGACGCAGCCTGACCGGTGCCAGCAGCGACCAGACCCAGCAGGTCAACGCGGCCTCGGCGGCACTCTCTGCCGGCAGTGGCCTGCTGGCCTCGCAGCTGGGTGCCAAGCTGGGCCTGGACGATGCCGGCGTGAGCCAGTCGCGCGCGCTGGGTGGCTCGGTGATCGGCGTTGGCAAGTACATCTCGCCCAAGCTGTACGTCGGCTACGGCGTGTCGCTGGTCGGTGCCGGTTCGGTGATCACGCTGAAGTACCTGCTGCGCCGCGGCTTCGATGTGGAAGTGGAATCGAGCACGGTGGAAAACCGTGGGTCGATCAACTGGCGGCGGGAGAAATAACCCGCCGCACATGGATGCATCATTGCGGCGATCTGCGCCGCAGCACCTGGGTGCGGGCCCAATAGCCCAGCACGATCACCAGCCCCAACCAGGGAAAAATCAGGCCGGGAATCATGCTGACGCGGTCCAGGGCGCCATGGTCGGCCATACCGAGCCGCTGGCGCTGCGTGGTGGTACCGATGAATGCCACCAACCAGAGCGCGAACACCAGTCCACGAGCCAACAGGATCCCAGACATATCCGGGAACGACTCATGCTGGAACAGCAGCAGAAGGCCGGCACCGACAACGACAATAACTGGAAGCGAGGCGACCTGCCGCCAGCTTCCAGCCGCAACCGGGTTCACCTGCCAGCTGATCAGCATCCGTAATCCGCAGATCAGGTACCAGCCGAATGGAATCAGCAGCGTGCCGATCGCGAGGCTGAGCGCGGCCTTCGCACCGCCGGTCATGCCGCCCTCGGTGGAGGCCAGTGGCCAGCTGTTGATCACGCCGACCAGGCAGATCGTGCCGCACAGCAGGCCGGCCAACCAGGCCCGAAGGGCGGCCACCTGCGAACGCAGAGGATCCTGACGGCTGCCGAAGCGACTCCAGAACGCCACCTGCGTGGCGGACAGGCCTGGCGGCAGCTCACGATCGGGCCAGTAACGCAGTGCCGCCAACGTCAGCACCGTGATGTCGGGCCGCGACCACGGCAGCGACTCCAGCAGGTTGCGCCAGCGGCTGCGCGGGCGGCGCAACCGGTCCAGCACCGGGCGCATATCCGGGCGCACGATGGAGGTGTCCAGCCGCGAAACATGCCACGCCAGGCGCTGCCGGCCCGCATCCGTGAGCATCCAGGCCTGATCGCAGCGACGCACGATCCGCTGCAGATCCTCGGCATCGAGTCCGTTGCCGATATCATCCCAGCCGAAGCTGCTGGCCATGTGCTCGACCACCTCCCGCGGCAGAGGCGGGGACGCCTCGCGCAGTTGCTCCAGCAGGGACGCCGCGATGAGCGGCTTGTCATGCAGGGACCATAGCTCGGGTTGAGCCTGCAGCCAGGTTTCCAGCGCGGGCACGGTCGTGTCATCGTCGCTGCCCCGGGCAGCTGCAGCCAGTCGGATCAGGATGGCCGCGACCATCTGATCCACTGAACGCAGTGGCGATCGCTCGCCGTCGCCAGCAGGGGCGAGCGTGGGTTGCGGTGCCAGGGCGTGCGCCGTTGGTAACGCGTCAGGCCCGTGCGGATCGCTCTGCGACGGCTCTACCACCTTGTCCAACCCGGTGTCGGCTGGCGGCATCGGTGTGGTCTGCACGATCCGGACAGGGTCATGGCCGTATGGCCCGCGTTCCTGCTCCAGCTGGCGATCCAGCGCGATCGCTGCGTGTATCGCATCGATATGTGCACGCGACGCCGGTTCCAGCGATGGATCCTGCATCGGCGGCAAGGCGTGCTTGTCCTGATCGATGTCGAGGGGCTGAGCGCGTTGTTTCACCCATGACAACGCAGACTGGTAAGCCTCATGCAGGTGCTGGAACGCAACCGGATCATCGTCAGGCCGGGTTACCCGCAACAGCCTGGCGTAGGCTCGCTTGATCGCCCGCTCGTCAGCATCCTCGTCCAGTTCGAGGACGTCCAGCCCCCGCCTCATGCATCGATCTCCAGCGAATCCATGGCGTGGGTCAATTCCTCGCGGTGGCGTTCGATACGGGCCAGGTCCTGGCTCTCCAGCGCAGCATGGAACTGCGACAGCCATCTCTGCAGGGTATCGCGCTGGTCGAGGCACTCTTCGTAAAGCCGACCCAGTCGGGCCACTACGGCCAGGTTCGGTTGATCGTCGCGCGGATGCACTTTCAATGACTGCAGTGCCGCGAGCCGCTGCTGGATCTCGTCCGGTGACAGCAGGCCGGGGTTCTGTTCCAGGATCAGCTCATGCCGGGTCCCGCTGGCATGTTCGGTCACCTCCACCTGCAGCAATCCGTTGACGTCGTAGGTGAAGCGGGCAGTCACGCTTTTTTCCTGGGCCGGGCCCTTTCCCTTCAACGGAATGCGGATTTCACCCAGTTTGATGTTGCGGTCCACGGTGGGGCTTTCGCCCTGGTAGATGTCCAGTACCAGCTGTGTCTGTGCATCGTTGATTGGGCAGAAATCGTCCTCGCGGCTGACCGGCACCACGCTGTTGCGCTGGATGATCGGATGGAAGTAGCCGCCGCGCTCCTGGCCGGATGCATCGCGACGGCACACCTGTATGCCCAACGTATAGGGGCAGACATCGGTCAGCACGGTTTCGCGCAGTGACTGGTCGCGCGCTTTAAGGCCGGCCGCCACGGCCGCGCCCATGGCGATGGCCTGGTCCGGGTTGACATGCCGCAATGGCAGGCGACCGAACATGCGGGTCACCAGCCGGCTGATCATCGGCATGCGGACGGCACCGCCCACCAGCACGATGTCGTCCAGCGCCTCCGGCTTCAGGCGGGCATCACGGATGGCCCGTTCGATGGGCGCACGCATGCGCTGCAGCAGGGGGTCGCACAACTGCGCGTAGCGTGCCTCATCCAGCTGCCAGTCCAATTCGCGGCCTTCCAGGTTGAACTGCAGGTGGCCGCTGCCCTGTTGGCTCAGTTCGCGCTTGAACAGTTCCAGCCGGCGCAGCAGCTGTGCACGTTCGCCCGGGGCGATCATGGCCGCCCGCAGGCCCTGTTCGGCCAGCAACGCCTGCTCGAGCACCCGCAGGAAGTCTTCCCCGCCAAGGAAGTTGTCGCCGGCGCTGGCATGGACTTCCACCACACCTTCGAACAGCTCCAGGATGGAGACATCGAAGGTGCCACCGCCAAGGTCCAGTACCAGCACCCGAGCTTCCTCCTCGCGCTGCTGCAGGCCATAGGACAGCGCGGCGGCGGTGGGTTCGTTGATCAGGCGCTCGACCCGGATGCCAGCCAGTTCGCCGGCGGCGCGGGTGGCCTTGCGCTGGGCGTCGGAAAAATACGCAGGCACGCTGATGACCGCTTCTTCCACTTTCTGCCCGAGCACGGCTTCCGCATCGGCCAGCAATGAACGCAGCACCAGCGCCGAAAGCTCCTCGGGACGGAATACGCGATCGCCCAGCCGGGTTTCACGGTTGCTGCCCATCCAGCGTTTGAAATGGGCCACGCT
Organism: Stenotrophomonas sp. SMYL41; assembly: GCF_036319965.1. NCBI lineage: Bacteria > Pseudomonadati > Pseudomonadota > Gammaproteobacteria > Lysobacterales > Lysobacteraceae > Stenotrophomonas > Stenotrophomonas sp. SMYL41. The sequence goes on from NZ_JAWIRX010000005.1 coordinate 22,750, forward strand.
CTGGTCAGGGTGGCTGATCAGGCGATCGCGAGCGGGAGCACCCACCAGCACAATGTCGCCGTCGAGACTGACTACCGACGGGGTCAACAGCTCGCCATGGGCATTGGGGAACAGGCGCGGTCCATCCGACGAATGCACACCGATGAGCGAGTGCGTCGTGCCCAGGTCGATTCCAACAATCATCTGCTGACGTCCGTTGTGCAGGGAACCGCGATTGTAGGAGTGGCCCCGACCCCCTGACCATCGGGCGTTGCCCGACAGCGCCCCACGGGCTATGGTCCCGGGCTGTTCTGTCGTACCGGATTGCCTCATGTCACCACGCAAAGCCCTTCCCACCGCCCTGGCCCTGGGCCTGACCCTCGCCGCCGGTGCCCACGCCGATGAAGGCATGTGGATGCCGACCCAGCTGCCGGAACTGGCCAAGCCGCTGCAGGCCGCAGGTTTCAAGGGCAATCCGGCCGACCTGGCCAACGTCACTGCGCCGCCGCTGAGCGCCGTGGTGCGTGCCGGCGGCGGCACCGGTTCGCTCGTGTCCGCCGACGGCCTGCTGCTGACCAACCACCACGTGGCGATGGGCGTGATCCAGTACAACAGCTCGCCCGAGCACGACCTGATCACTGGTGGCTTCATCGCCAGGGACCGTGCCGACGAGCGCCCGGCCAACCCGGACTTCCGCGTGCTGGTCACCGTCGGCTTCGACAAGGTGACCGACCAGGTGCTGGCGCAGGCGCGTGGCAAGACCGGCCGCGCCTACTTCGATGCCGTCGATGCGGCCAGCAAGCAGATCGTGGCCGAGTGCGAGAAGGACGGCAGCGTGCGCTGCTCGGTGGCCAACATGTACTACGGCACCGATTTCTACCGCATTGCCCAGCTGGAACTGAGCGACGTGCGCCTGGTGTATGCGCCGCCACGTGCGATCGGCAACTACGGTGATGAGATCGACAACTTCATGTGGCCGCGCCACACCGGCGATTTCACCCTGCTGCGCGCCTATGTCGGCAAGGATGGCAAGCCAGCCGCCTACAGCAAGGACAACGTGCCCTACCAGGCACCGGCACACCTGCAGATGTCGGTGGAAGGCCCGAAGGAAGGCGATTACGCGATGCTGGCCGGTTATCCGGGCATCACCTATCGCCACCGTACCGCGGCCGAATTCGCCGGCCAGATCGATACCGTGCTGCCGCGCCGCGTGTCGGTGTTCCAGCAGATGATCGACACCATCGAGGCCGCCAGCGCCAAGGACGCGCAGGCGCGCACCCGCTACGCCTCGCAGCTGCAGTCGCTGAAGAACAACCGCAAGCGCGCCGCCGGTGAGCTGGAAGGCCTGCTGCGCAGCGACGCCAAGGCCCAGCGTGCGGCCGACGAGACGGCCATGCTGGCCGCCACCGACCGCAAGTACCAGAGCGACATCAAGGCGCTGCTGGCCAACCTGTCGCAGGGCGCGGCGGTGGGCGAGCGTGACCTGCTGCTGGAGCAGATGGCCGCGCAGAGCCAGCTGCTGCGTTCGGCGCTGCTGCTGGAGCGCCTGCGCATCGAATCGGCCAAGCCGGATGCGCAGCGCGAGAGCGGCTACCAGCAGCGCGACCAGGCGATGATCGAAGGCGTGCTCAAGCAGGTCCAGCGCCGCTACGCGCCGGAAGTCGAGAAGGCGCTGCTGACCACCCTGCTGACCCGCTACCAGAAGCTGCCGGACGCGCAGCGTGTGGCCGAGTTCGATACGGCCTTCGGCCGTACCCCGGAGCAGCTGGCCAAGGCACTGGACACCCTGTACGCCGGCACCCAGCTGGGTGACGAGGCGCAGCGCCTGTCGCGCTTCGCTGCTGCCCGCGAAGGCAAGGCGCTGGCTGCCGATCCGCTGATCGCCTTGGCCGGCCCGCTGGTGGCCGCGCAGCTGCGCATCGAGAACGAGAGCAAGACCCGCGAAGGCGAGCAGCTGCGCCTGCGCCCGGCCTACATGCAGGCGCTGTTCGCCTGGCGTGCCAAGCAGGGCCGCGCGGTGTACCCGGATGCCAACCGCACGCTGCGCATCAGCTACGGCAAGGTCGAAGCGCTGCATCCGCGCGACGGCGTGACCTACTCGCCGGTGACCACCGTGGCCGGCATCGTCGAGAAGAACACCAACGCCTATCCGTTCGATGCGCCCAAGCCGCTGCTGGCCGCCATCGCCAAGGGTGACTTCGGCAGCACCGCCGACCCGGCGCTGAAGACCCAGACGGTCAACTTCCTGACCAACCTGGATACCACCGGCGGCAACTCCGGCTCGCCGGTGCTCAACGCCAAGGGCGAACTGATCGGCCTGAACTTCGACAGCAACTGGGAATCGGTCAGCGCCAGCTGGTGGTTCGACCCGCGCTACAAGCGCGCCGTGCACGTGGACATGCGCTACCTGCGCTGGCTGCTGGCCAAGGTCTACCCGGCGCCGGAACTGCTGAAGGAAATGGGCGTGCCGGCCCAGTAAGAAGCCGGCCACGACCAATGGTCGTGGCCCGCACCGCGTAGGCCCCCACCTTGGTGGGGGTGGTTGCCCCCAACGAGCCCGCACCCCCGGCCACGCGTGGCCTACACTGCGGGTTCTTCCGACGGAAACGCACGCGTGGTCTCCAGCTGGATCCTGCTGCTGGTCTCGGTTGCCTATGCCGCGCTGCTGTTCGGCGTGGCGTGGTGGGGTGACCGTCGGCCGATGTACCCCGACCGGCCGTGGCTGCGGCCGGTGGTCTACAGCCTGGCGCTGGCCGTGTACTGCTCGTCGTGGACGTTCTATGGCGCGGTCGGCACCGCCGTGCGCAACGGCGTGGGCTACCTGCCGATCTATATCGGCCCGCTGCTGCTGCTGCTGTTCGGCTGGCGCATCATCGAGCGCCTGGCGCTGATCGCGCGCAGCCAGAACGTGGTGTCCATCGCCGACTTCATCTCTTCGCGCTTCGGCCGCTCGCGGCGGCTGGCGGCGCTGGTGGCGATCATCGCGCTGATCGGCATCATTCCGTACCTGGCCCTGCAGTACAAAGCGGTGGCGATGAGCCTGCAGGTGCTGACCGGCAACACCGGCCCGACCGGGTTCTTCACCGACCCGGCGCTGTACGTGGCGTTGCTGATGGCGTTGTTCGCCACCCTGTTCGGTACCCGCCAGGTCGATGCGACCGAGCACCACCACGGCATGATGCTGGCGATCGCCTTCGAATCGGTGATCAAACTGCTGGCGATGCTGGCCGTGGGCGTGTTCGCCTACCTGTGGCTGAGCAACCGCACCGACGCGGTGGTCGAGTCGGTCCATACGTTGTTCACCGGGCTGCCACCGGTGGGCTTCATCTCGCAGACCCTGCTCAGTTTCCTCGCCATCATCTGCCTGCCGCGCCAGTTCCACGTGGCCGTGGTCGAGTGCGGTGACGTGCGCGATGTGCGCCGCGCGCGCTGGATGTTCGGCGGCTACCTGGTGCTGATCTCGGGCATGGTGCTGCCGATCGCCACCGCCGGCGTGACCCTGTTCGGCACCGGTGGCAGCGTCGCCGACGATTCGATGGTACTGGCCCTGCCGTTGGCCGAGGGCCGCAACGCGCTGGCGCTGATCGCCTACGTGGGTGGCTTCTCGGCGGCCACCGGCATGGTCATCGTGTCGTCGATCGCGCTGGCCACCATGGTCAGCAACGACCTGGTGATGCCGGTGTTGCTGCGCCGTAGCGGTGACCACCAGGAGGCCGCCGACGTCGCCTCGCGCGTGCTGTGGATCCGCCGCCTGGCGATCCTGCTGCTGGCGCTGATGGCCTACAGCTACTACCGCACCAGCAGCAACGACAGCACGCTGGCCTCGTACGGCCTGATGGCGTTCGCGGCGGTGGCGCAGTTCGCGCCCGGCCTGATCGGTGGCCTGTACTGGCGCGGTGCCAGCCGGCGCGGCGTTGAAGTGGGCATGCTGCTGGGCTTCGCCACCTGGCTGTACACCCTGCTGCTGCCGGCGATGACCATGGCCGGCTGGGTCGATGCCGCCTGGGTGCAGCACGGCCCGTTCGGCATCGAGTGGCTGCGCCCGCAACAGCTGTTCGGCATGACCGGCTGGGATCCGCTGACCCACGGCACGTTCTGGTCGCTGCTGGTCAATGCGGCCACGATGATGCTGGTGTCTGCGCGCTGGCGGCCCGGCGTGGACGAACGGCTTCGCGCTGCACCGTTCCTCGACCCGTATGCCGAGCGCCCGTCGGTGGCGGGTGGCTGGCCCGGCCACGTGCACGTGGGCGATCTGTTGGCACTGGCCTCGCGCGTGGTCGGTGAACGCCATGCACGGCGTTCGTTCTTCGAACAGGCACAGTCGCTGGGGCGTGAGCTGCAGTCTTCGGCACCTGCGGACCGACCGTGGGTGCAGTTCACCGAGCGTCTGCTGGCCGCGTCGATCGGTGCGGCGTCGGCACGCCTGCTGCTGACCAGCCTGTTGCGTGGTTCGGGCATGGACCTGGGCGAAGTGGTGGCGGTGCTTGACGAAGCGGGGCAGGAGCTGCGCTTCAACCGCGAGATCCTGTCGACCACGCTGGAGAACATCAGCGCCGGGGTCAGCGTGGTCGACCCGGACATGCGACTGACCGCTTGGAACCGCCGCTACCAGGACATGTTCGGCTACCCCGACGGCATGCTCTACGTGGGCCGCCCGGTGGCCGACCTGATCCGCTACAACGCCGAGCGTGGCGAGCTGGGCGAGGGCGATATCGAAGTGCAGATCAACCGCCGCATCGGCTACATGCGCGCCGGTTCACCGCACGTGTTCGAGCGCACCCGCAGCGATGGCAAGGTGATCGAGATGCGCGGCCAGGCGCTGCCCGGCGGCGGTTACGTGACCAGCTACAACGACATCACCGACTACAAGCACGCGGAAAAAGCGCTGCTGGAAGCCAATGAGACGCTGGAACAGCGCGTGGCCGAGCGCTCGCATGAAGCAGAGGTCGCGCAGCAGTCGAAGACCCGCTTCCTGGCAGCGATCAGCCACGACGTGCTGCAGCCGCTGAACGCCGCAAGGTTGTTCGCTTCCGCGTTGCGCGACAGTGATCATGTGAGCGACGAGCAGAAGCATCTGGCCGAGCGCGTGGACGCGTCGTTGCGTGCGGCCGAAGAACTGCTCGATGGCCTGCTGGATGTGTCGCGGCTGGATGCCGGCGGCCTGCACCCGGTGATCGGCGAGTTCGACGTGAGCGCGCTGATGCGCGAACTGGCCGCGCAGTACACCCCGGTCGCGGCCGGCCGTGGCCTGCGCCTGGACCTGTTCGCGCGCCCGGCCTGGGTACGCAGTGACCGTCGCCTGCTGCGCCGGGTACTGCAGAACTTCCTGGCCAATGCGCTGCGCTACACCCGCCAGGGCCGCATCGTGCTGGCCGTGCGCCAGCGCGGCGACGAAGTGGAACTGCAGGTGTGGGATACCGGTCCCGGCATTCCCGAGCATCACATGCGGCAGATCTTCGACGAGTTCCACCGCTACCAGCAGCCGTTCGACTGGGGCGAGCAGGGCCTGGGCCTGGGCCTGTCGATCTGCCAGCGCATCTCGCGCCTGCTCGACCATCGGCTCAATGCGCGCAGCCGGGTCGGTAGAGGGTCGATGTTCTCGATCATCCTGCCGCGGGTGGCGCCGCTGCCGGGCTACACCGAATTGGCGACCCCGGTACAGGCCGTCGCCGCGCCGGTGCGCAGCGATTCATTGGCCGGCCTGCACGTGCTGTGCGTGGACAACGACGAGGAGATCCTCGACGGCATGCGCGCGCTGCTCGGCCGCTGGCAGGTGCAGGTGATCACCGCCGCAACCGTCGACCAGGCGCTGGAGAAGATCGCCGAGCGCCCACAGGTGATGCTGGTGGATTACCACCTGCACGACCGCATGGATGGCCTGGACGCGCTGGTGGCGCTGCGCGAGGCAGCCGGTTACCCGCTGCCGGGTGCGCTGCTGACTGCCGATGGTCGCGATGAGCTGAAGCGGATGGCGCGCGAACGGGGTTACCGCGTGCTGACCAAGCCGATCAAGCCGGCCTCGCTGCGCGCCTTCCTGGGCGCGCTGCGCGACGCGCAGTAGTGCCGGCCGCTGGCCGGCAACCACGTAATCGCGGATGTGTTACCCCACGCCGTGCAGGTGTTCGTACAGGATCGTCGCGCCGATGATCACCAGGATCACGCCGCCGATGATCTCCGCACGCTTGCCCACCATGCTGCCCAGTACGCGGCCGAGCATGATGCCGACGGTGACCATGGTCAACGTGCACAGGCCGATCACCGCAGCCATCACGCCGATATGCACGTCCATGAAGGCCAGGCCGATACCCACCGCCATCGCATCGATGCTGGTGGCGAAGCCGGTCAGCGCCAGCTTCCAGAAGCCGTGGTGCTGCGAGGGATCTTCATCGTCCTCGGCGCTGTCCGGGCGCAGGCCGTTGTAGATCATGTGGATGCCCAGCGCGCCGAGCAGGCCGAACGCGATCCAGTGGTCGAAGGCTTCGACGTACTGCAGGGCGGCCCGACCGAGCAGCCAGCCGATGATGGGCGTGATCGCCTCGATGACGCCGAAGATGATGCCGGCACGCAGTGCGTCGCGGAACACCGGCTTGCGCATGGCCGCACCCTTGCCGATCGCCGCGGCGAAGGCATCGGTGGACATGGCAAAGCCGATCAGGAGGATCGAAAGGGGGGACATGGGCGGCGGCTGAGGTCGGGCTGGGACGGACGCACGGCCTGCGCTCGCGCCCAACCTGACGTTGCGCGCGCGGGCCGTTGGTCTCGCCAACCATCATGGTTGTCCACGCCACGGCGCACTGGCCGAGTATGTTGACGTGGACGATTCCTGCGAAGGAATCCGGCTACTCCCCAAGGGGACGCGAAGCTTAGCACCGCGATTCGCGCGTGGCGCATTTCCAGCGAAACGCGCAGGCAGGGCTGGTTTGTATAGCGATGGCTATATCGAGAGCGCAGCGGTGCCGGGTAGTGCCGGCCGCTGGCCGGCATGCGCAACGGCGAGAGCGTGCCAAGCAAGCTTGGCACCTACCGAAGCGGTTTCGGGTGTTTTCAGGAGCTGAAGGCGATTGCCGGCCAGCGGCCGGTACTACCTTCAGTCTTCTTCCGGCGGCAGCACGATGGCGTCGTCGTCGATCGCCAGCTTGCCGGCCATCAGCACCGCCTGGGTGCGGTTGGTCACGCCCAGCTTGCGCAGGATGGCGGTGACGTGCGCCTTGATCGTCGCCTCGGAGACGTTGAGGTCGTAGGCGATCTGCTTGTTCAGGCGGCCGGCGCCGAGCATCTGCAAAACGCGGAACTGCTGGGGCGTCAGCTCGCGCAGGCGCTGGCCGACTTCGCGTTCTTCGCTGCCGGTGGGCGGCACGTTGTGCGCTTCCGGTGGTGCCCAGGTCTCGCCATCAAGGATGGTGCCCAGTGCATGGCCGATGGTGTCCGAGTCGGCCGACTTCGGAATGAAGCCCAGCGCACCGTGGTCGAGCGCGCGGCGCATCACCGTCGCTTCTTCGCGCGCGGACACCACCACCACCGGCAGGTGCGGGTGCAGCGAGCGCATGTGCACCAGCGCGTTGAAACCCTGCGCACCGGGCATGTTGAGATCCATCAGGACCAAGTCGGCGTCGTTGTGCTGGTCGGCCAGTGCATACAGCGCTTCCACGCTGTCGGCCTCGAACAGCTGCACGCCGGGGATGACCCGTTGCACCGCCCCACGCAGGGCTTCGCGGAACAGCGGGTGGTCATCGGCAATCAGGAGGGTGGTCATGGTCGGGGGGAACCGTGGGGGGGAAACTCTATGGGGTCAGAGCCCTTTCCTGGCGGAAAGGGCTCTGACCCCGGGTGACGCATCAGCGCACCTTGCGCTCGTCCACCAGCGACGCCACCACCGACGGGTCGGCCAGGGTCGAGGTGTCGCCGAGCTGGTCCGGCGCGTTCTCGGCAATCTTGCGCAGGATGCGGCGCATGATCTTGCCCGAGCGGGTCTTCGGCAGGCCCGGTGCCCACTGCAGGTGGTCCGGCGTGGCGATCGGGCCGATCTCCTTGCGTACCCAGGCGACCAGTTCCTTCTGCAGTTCGTCGCTCGGCGCTTCTTCGGCCACCAGGGTGACGTAGGCGTAGATGCCCTGGCCCTTCACGTCGTGCGGGAAGCCGACCACGGCCGCTTCGGCCACCTTCGGATGCGAGACCAGCGCGCTTTCCACTTCGGCGGTGCCGATGCGATGGCCGGACACATTGATCACGTCATCGACGCGGCCGGTGATCCAGTAGTAGCCGTCCTCGTCGCGGCGGCAACCGTCGCCGGTGAAGTAGCTGCCCGGGTAGGTGCGGAAATAGGTATCGATGAAACGCTGGTGGTCGCCGTACACCGTGCGCATCTGGCCCGGCCAGGAATCACGGATGATCAGGTTGCCCTCGGTCGGGCCGTCCTGGATCTCGCCATCGGCATTGACCAGCGCCGGCTGCACGCCGAAGAAGGGCAGGGTGGCCGAACCCGGCTTGAGGTCCATCGCACCGGCCAGCGGCGAGATCAGGATGCCGCCGGTCTCGGTCTGCCACCAGGTATCGACGATCGGGCAGCGGCTGTCGCCGACCACCTCGTAGTACCAGCGCCAGGCTTCCGGGTTGATCGGCTCGCCGACGCTGCCAAGCAGGCGCAGCGACGCGCGCGAGGTCTTCTTCACCGGCTCCTCGCCTTCGCGCATCAGTGCACGGATGGCGGTCGGGGCGGTGTAGAAGATGGTCACCTTGTGCTTGTCGATGACGCTCCAGAAGCGCGAGGTGTCCGGGTAGTTCGGCACGCCTTCGAACATCAGCGAGGTCGCGCCGTTGGCCAGCGGCCCGTACACGATGTAGCTGTGGCCGGTGACCCACCCGACGTCGGCGGTGCACCAGTAGATGTCATCCTCGCGCAGGTCGAACACCGCTTCATGGGTGTAGGCCGCGTACAGCAGGTAGCCGCCGGTGGTGTGCAGCACGCCCTTCGGCTTGCCGGTGGAACCGGAGGTGTAGAGGATGAACAGCGGGTCTTCCGCGTTCATGCGTTCCGGCTCACAGCTGGCCGGCTGGCTGTCCACCACATCGTGGAACCAGCGGTCGCGCGGCGCCTGCATTTCCACCGCGCCACCGGTGTGGCGCACCACCAGCACGGTTTCCACGGTATTGGTACCGGGCAGCTTCAGCGCCGCATCGACGTTGGCCTTCAGCGGAATCTTCCGGCCACCGCGCAGCCCCTCGTCGGCGGTGATGATCAGCTTGCTCTGGCAGTCGCTGACGCGGTCGGCGATCGAGTTCGGCGCGAAGCCACCGAACACCACCGAGTGGATCGCGCCAATACGGGCGCAGGCCAGCATGGCCACCGCGGCGTCGACGATCATCGGCAGGTAGATGGTGACCCGGTCGCCCTTCTTGACGCCGAGGTTGCGCAGCGCGTTGCCAAGGCGGCAGGTGCGCTCGTACAGCTCGCGATAGGTCACGTGCTGGGCCGGTGCATCCGGGCCGTCCGGCTCGAACAGCAGGGCGGTCTTGTCGCCGCGCGTCTCGAGCTGGCGGTCCAGGCAGTTCACGCTGGCATTGAGCTCGCCATCCTCGAACCACTTGATGTGGAAATCGGACAGGTCGTAGCTGACGTTCTTGATCTTCGTCGGCTTGCGCATCCACTGCAGGCGCTCGGCGGCCTTGCCCCAGAAACCATCCGGGTCGGTCACCGAAGCCTGGTACTGCTGTTCGTACGACGTCTTGTCGATGCGTGCCTTGGCGGCGAACTGCGGATCGACGGGGTAGATATCAGCCATGGCACCCTCACTTGCACGTTGACTTTGTATGTGCGGTCGCAGCATCGCAGCGACCGATCCCCCTCAGTTTGCCCCATCCACCCCCGGCCGCGTCACCACCCTGGTTAGACCATGGTCGAAAGTGAGCGCCCCGCAGGGCCGGGTTCGACCAATGGCCAATAGCCGCTGTGCGCGAACGCCCCGCAGTCTCGGCTCGACCGTGCCCCACGCGCGGCATCACCTTGCCACTTGGGAGAGAGGGCAACATGAGCCACCGTACGTTGAAAGCCGTGCGCAAACCTTTGGCGGCCTGCCTGTTGGTCGCCCTGGTCGCACCGGGCATGGCGTTCGCAGAGACCGCCAAAGAGAAAGCGCTGGAAGCACGCGTTGCCGAACTGGAACGCCAGGTCCAGCTGCTGCTGTCTTCGCAGCAACAACAGCAGACCCAGATCAGCCAGACCCAGCAGGCGGTGACCGAAGTCCGCACCGTGCAGGCCGAGCAGAAGCCGGTCGCACAGGTGCCGGCCGGCAAGCAGCCGATCCAGGTCACCACCATCACCCCGGGCGCCGCGCCCGGCACGACGGTCAAGATCGGCGGCTTCATCAAGGCCGACTTCCTGGCTACCCAGACCAGCGATGGCCAGCTGGCCGACGACGCCACCGGCCGCTCCCTGTACCTGCCGGGCCAGACGCCGGTGGAAGGCGCCGGCGGCAGCGGCAAGCGTTCGGGCACCGACTTCAACGCCCACGCCAAGTTCTCGCGCTTCAACCTGGGCATCGACAACGTGAGCGAATCCGGCAACAAGGCCGGTGCGTTCTTCGAGATGGATTTCTTCGGCAACTCGCTGGGCAACCAGACCGCCACCAATACCTACGGTGTGACCCTGCGCCACGCCTACATGTACTGGAACAACTGGATGGCCGGCCAGACCTGGTCCAACTTCATGGACGCGGCCGCACTGCCGGAAGCAGTCGACTTCGTCGGCCCCACCGACGGCGTGATCTTCGTGCGCCAGGCCCAGGTGCGCTACACCCAGGGCGGTTTCAGCGTCGCGCTGGAAAACCCGGAAACCACCACTCTCACCGGTACCCGCAACCCGGTCACCGGCGCCTGGACCAACGCCAGCGCCAACTCCGATCGCGGCAGCTTGCCTGACCTGACCCTGCGTTATGGCTGGAAGGGCGACTGGGGCACGTTCGGTGTCGGCGGCATCGTCCGCCAGCTGAAGGTCGACAACCAGGCCACCGGCGCCAAGGCCGACAAGGTGGCCGGCGGCCTGACCCTGGGCGGCAAGTGGGTGATGGGTGACAGCGACTCGCTGCACTACCAGCTGACCGGCGGCGAAGGCATCGCCCGCTACATCGGCCTGGGCATCACCGCCGACAGCGCCTACGACGTGGCCCGCGACGAGCTCAACCCGACCGGCGTGCTTGCCGGTTACGTGGGCTGGCGGCATGCGTTCTCGCCGAAGCTGCGCACCAACCTCATCTACGCGCGCAGCGACTACGACAACGACAGCATCCTCGGCCCGCTGGTGACCAAGAGCGTGCAGAGCATCCGCGGCAACATCTTCTACTCACCGCTGCCCAAGGTCGATATCGGTGCCGAGCTGATGTACGGCCGTCGCGAAGTGGAGAACGGCAACAAGGGTGACATCACCCGGTTGCAGTTCACCACGAAGTACAGCTTCTGATCGAGTGCCGACCAACGGTCGGCACCTACCGAGATTGAGTGCCGACCAACAGTCGGCACCCACCAACAACGATTGCTTCGGAGGGGAAGCGTCTTATGTCCAGCACTGCATCAAGCCCGCACAATCCAGCGGGCACCCTGACCAAGGGCCACAAGAAGGTCATCTTCGCCTCGAGCCTGGGTACGGTCTTCGAGTGGTATGACTTCTTCCTGTACGGCTCGCTCGCCGCCATCATCGCCAAGCAGTTCTTCAGTGGCGTCAATGAAACCACGGGCATGATCTTCGCCCTGCTGGCCTTCGCTGCCGGCTTCTTCGTGCGTCCGTTCGGCGCGGCCTTCTTCGGCAGCCTCGGCGACCGCATCGGCCGCAAGTACACCTTCCTGGTCACCATCCTGATCATGGGCATCTCGACCTTCCTGGTCGGCGTGCTGCCCAACTACGCCTCGATCGGCTTCGCCGCACCGGTGATCCTGATCATCCTGCGCCTGGCCCAGGGCCTGGCGATGGGCGGTGAGTACGGCGGTGCCGCCACCTACGTGGCCGAGCATGCGCCGGACGACAAGCGCGGCCTGTACACCAGCTTCATCCAGTGCACCGCCACGCTCGGCCTGTTCATGTCGCTGCTGATCATCCTGGCCTGCCGCTACTTCCTCGGCAACGAAGCCTTCGAAGCCTGGGGCTGGCGCATTCCGTTCCTGGTCTCGATCCTGCTGCTGGGCGTGTCCGTGTGGATCCGCCTGCAGCTGAGCGAATCGCCGCTGTTCCAGCAGATGAAGTCCGAGGGCAAGGGTTCCAAGACCCCGTTCCGTGACAGCCTGAAGGGCGGCAACCTGAAGCTGATGCTGCTGGTCCTGCTGGGTGCTGCGGCTGGCCAGGCGGTGGTCTGGTACGGCGGCCAGTTCTACGCGCTGTTCTTCCTCAGCAGCATGCTGAAGGTCGATGCCACCACCTCCTACCTGCTGATCGCGGCCGCGCTGGCGCTGGGCGTGCCGTTCTTCATCTTCTTCGGCTGGCTGTCCGACCGTATCGGCCGCAAGAAGATCATCCTGGCCGGCTGCCTGCTGGCCGCCGTCACCTACATCCCGATCTTCAAGGGCTTGACCCACTTCGCCAACCCGGCCATCGAAGAGGCCCGCAGCAGCTCGCCGGCCCTGGTCGTGGCCGATCCGGCCACCTGCTCGTTCCAGTTCGATCCGGTCGGCCTGCGCAAGTTCACCAGCTCCTGCGACGTGGCCACCGCCGCGCTGACCAAGGCCGGTGTGCCGTACGACGTGCAGCCCGCCGCCGCCGGTTCGCTGGCGATGGTGAACGTGGGCAGCGCCAGCGTCACCTCGTATGAGGCAGCCGGCCTGACCAAGGAAGAGGGCAAAGCCAAGGCCGATGCGTTCGGTGCGGAACTGAAGACCGCCCTGACCACCGCCGGCTACCCGGCCAAGGCTGACAGCTCGCGCATCAACTATGCCGGCACCATCCTCATGCTGTGGCTGCTGGTGCTGTACGTGACCATGGTCTACGGCCCGATCGCCGCCTACCTGGTTGAATTGTTCCCGACCCGCATCCGCTACACCTCGATGTCGCTGCCGTACCACATCGGCAACGGCTGGTTCGGTGGCTTCCTGCCGGCGATCTCGTTCGCACTGGTGGCCGGTACCGGCAACCTGTACTACGGCCTGTGGTACCCCATCATCATCGCGCTGATGTCGGTGGTGATCGGCGGCCTGTTCCTGCGCGAGACCAAGGACGTGGATATCACCAAATAGCCGGCGTGCCGACCATCGGTGGCACCCACCGGGTTTCAGGGGCCGCGGTGCAGACCGCGGCCTTTTTGTTTCCCTGT
>NZ_JAWIRX010000005.1:36027-316771 GCF_036319965.1 Stenotrophomonas sp. SMYL41
GCGCGACCCCATGGACGTGGATATCCCCAAATCGCGGGCGGGCCGACCATCGGTCGGCACCCACCGGGTTTCAGGGGCCGCGGTGCAGACCGCGGCCTTTTTGTTTCCCTGTTTTTGGGGTCAGATCCCTTTCGCCTGCGAAAGGGATCTGACCCCATCGAGACGTGCTGCACCCCGTATAGTCGGCCCATGACCACCACCACGCCGGCCGACCTCCCCGCCATCCTGCACACCCTGCGCAGCGCCTGGCAGGCTCAGCGTCCATCGCTGGACCAGCGCGAAGCCGACCTGCGCCGCCTGCGCGAGGCGCTGAAGCCGCGCCTGGACGAGATGGCCCACGCCATCGCCGAAGACTTCGGCCACCGCGCCCACACCGAATCGAAGCTGGCCGATGGCATGAGCGTGCTCTCGGCCATCGACCACCTGCGCCGCCATCTGCGCCGCTGGTCGAAGCCGCAGCGCGTCGGCGCCGGTTGGCGGCTGTGGCCGGCGCGCGCGCAGCTGCGGCCGACGCCGCTGGGCGTGGTCGGGGTGATCTCGCCCTGGAACTACCCGGTCACGCTGGCGCTGGTGCCTTTGGCTACCGCCATCGCCGCCGGCAACCACGTGCTGCTCAAGCCTTCGGAACACACGCCGCGCACCAGCGCGTTCCTGGCCGATCTGCTGTCCAGCGTGTTCCCGCCCGATCGCGTGGCGGTGGTGCAGGGTGGGGCGGATGTGGCGGCGGCGGTGTCATCGCTGCCGCTGGACCATCTGCTGTTCACCGGCTCGACGGCCGTTGGCCGCAAGGTGATGGCCGCCGCGGCCGAGCATCTGGTACCGGTCACGCTGGAACTGGGCGGCAAGTCGCCGGCGATTGTCTGTCGCGATTTCCCGCTGGAAAAGGCCGCCGCACGGCTGGCCACCGGCAAGTGGTTCAACGCGGGCCAGACCTGCATCGCGCCGGATTACGTGCTGATCGACACCGCGCGCCAGCGCGAGTTCGTGCAGGCGCTGCAGCAGCAGGTACGCGAGCGCTATGGCGACTTCAGCGACGCCGACGACTACACGCGCATCATCAACGAAGGCCAGTACCGGCGCCTGCAGGGCTATCTGGCGCAGGCGCGCGAACGCGGCGTGCCGGTGATTCCGCTGGCACAGGTGGATGAAGCGCGCGCCGACCGCGAGCGCCTGCTGGTGCCGACCGTGGTGCTGGACCCGCCGGAGGACCTGGACCTGATGCGCGAGGAGATCTTCGGGCCGATCCTGCCGGTGCGGGCCTACCCGGACCTGGACGGCGCGCTGGCCGATGTGCTGTCCCGCGATCGGCCGCTGGCGCTGTATCCCTTCAGCCATGACCGGGCCACGGTGGAGCGCATCCTCGGCCAGGTGGTGGCCGGCGGGGTGACGGTGAATGACACGCTGCTGCACTTCGCCGCCGATGGGTTGCCGTTCGGCGGCGTGGGCGCCAGCGGCATGGGCGCGTACCACGGCCGGGCCGGGTTCGACGCCATGAGCAAGCGTCTGCCGGTGCTGTGGCAGTCGCGCTGGGCCGCCAGTGACCGGTTGCGGCCGCCGTATTCGAAGATTGCGGGGTTGTTGAAGCTGTTGCTGCGGTGAAGCCACGCATGGCGTGGCTCTACTGATTCCGGGGCCGATTCTACATGGGAGTCCGGGCCGGTCCCCGCCCCGGCCCACCCGGTTAGAATGCCCCCATGAAGATCGCCTCGTGGAACGTCAATTCGCTCAATGTCCGCCTGCCGCACCTGGAGCAGTGGCTCAAGGAGTTCGGCCCGGACATCGTCGGTATCCAGGAAACCAAGCTGGAGGACCACAAGTTCCCCGATTCGGCGCTGATCGCCGCGGGCTACCGCAGCGTGTTCGCCGGCCAGAAGACCTACAACGGCGTGGCGCTGCTGTCGCGTGAACCGGCGCAGGACGTGCAGATCGGCATTCCTGGTTTCGAGGACGAGCAGAAGCGCGTCATCGCCGGCACCTTCGGCGACCTGCGGGTGATCAACCTGTACGTGGTCAACGGCCAGGACATCGGCACCGACAAGTATGAGTACAAGCTGCGCTGGCTTGAGGCGGTGCATGCCTGGATCGCGCAGGAACTGCAGCGGCACCCGAAGCTGGTCGTGATGGGCGATTTCAACATCGCCCCGGACGCGCGCGACGTGCACGATCCGGCGGTGTGGAACGACAACCACATCCTGACTTCCACCGCCGAGCGCGGCGCGCTCAACAAGCTGCTGCAGCTGGGCCTGCACGATGGCTTCCGCCTGCACAACGACGAGTCCGGCACCTTCAGCTGGTGGGACTACCGTGCCGCCGGCTTCCGCCGCAACCTGGGCCTGCGCATCGACCTGACCCTGGTGTCAGACGCGCTGAAGGGCAGTGCGGTGGCCTCGGGCATCGACCGTGAGCCGCGTACCTGGGAACGCCCGAGCGATCACGCGCCGGCGTGGGTGCAGATCGGTTGAGATAGCGCCGGGCCATGCCCGGCGCTATCCGTCAGTTCACCGTATGCTCTTGCGGGTGAACAGGTTGACGATCGCCAGCAGGATGACCGCACCGATCAGCGAGAACAGGAAGGTGCGGAGGGTGATCGCTTCGTTGATGCCGCCGCCGAACAGCCAGCCGGAAATCAGCGCGCCGACGATGCCGACCACGATGTTGAGGATGATGCCCTGCTGGCCATCGCGCTTCATGATGATGCTGGCCAGCCAGCCTACGATGCCGCCGACGATCAGCCAGATGATGATGCCCATGATCGAACCTCCGGTGGGGAACTGTGACCAGTTGACGCGCACGGCCGTGAACCCGTCGTGGAATTGCGTGACGGGCGCGTGCGGATGAGCCTGCCAGCCACCCTCGACGGCCCGTGGCGCTTCGGTCCGGTGACGGTCTGGCGGCGTCCGCATGTGCCAGGCCAGCGCGGCGAGCCGCAGGCGCGGCAGGTGCTGGCGCAGGCGCTGGGCGCCGACCCGCAGACGCTGCCACTGGTCCGTGATGACAAGGGCCGGCCGGAACTGAGCGGCGCGCTGGCCCACTACGGCACCGGCTGGAGCCACAGTGGCGAGGTGCTGCTGGTAGCGCTGGGCGAAGGCGTGCGGCTGGGCGTGGACCTGGAGCTGCTGCGGCCGCGGGCCCGCCTGCTGGAGATCGTGCAGCGTTTCTTCCACCCCGAGGAGGTGGCCTGGCTGGAAAGCCTGGACGCGGCCGGGCGCGAGCACTGGTTCTTCCGCGTGTGGTGCATCAAGGAGGCCATCCTGAAGGCGCACGGGCAGGGCATCTCGTTCGGCCTGCACCGCCTGCAGCTGGCGCCGGGGGCCGATGGCGCCCTGCACCTGCGCTGGTGCGACCCGGAACTGGGCGAGGCCACGCGCTGGCACCTGCACGAATGGCAGGCCAGCGGCCAGTTCCGTGCGGCGTTGGCCTGGTATCCGCACTGAAGCGGGGAATCAGCGCGCAAAACCGGCGATAATGCCGGCATGAGCGAACACCCACTTCCCGCCAGCGTGGCTGCCACGCTGGAACAGGGCCTGGCCAGCATGGGCCTGGACGCCGCGCTGGCGCCGCCGCTGCTGCGTTACCTGGCCCTGCTGCACCGCTGGAACGGCACCTACAACCTCACCGCCATCCGCGATCCGCAGGAGATGGTCACCCGCCACCTGCTCGACTCGCTGGCGATGCAGCCGTTCGTGGCCGACGGCAGCCTGGCCGACCTCGGCACCGGCCCCGGGCTGCCCGGCATCCCGCTGGCGATCGCCTGCCCGGGCCTGCAGGTCACCCTGGTCGAGAGCAACGGCAAGAAGGCGCGCTTCATGCGCGAGGCCGTGCGCCAGCTCGGCCTGGGCAACGCACGCGTGGCCGAATCGCGTGCCGAGGCGCTGGACGAGGCCGGCCGCTACGACCAGCTGACCGCGCGCGCGATGGATACCCTGGCCGGCATCGTCCGCGTCGGTGGCCACCTGCTGCGCCCCGGCGGCGTGCTGCTGGCCATGAAGGGCGTCTACCCGCATGAAGAGATCGCGGAGCTGCCGGCTGGCTGGCAGGTGCGCGAGGTGACCCCGCTGGACGTGCCCGGCCTGGCCGGCGAACGCCACCTGGTCACCGTTACAGGCCCCTGATTCCCGCCGCCAGCCCCTTGTGGAACAACGGGTTGGCGATCCACGATTTCCGCAAGGGGCCGGTTGTACGCATAATGACCGGTCCCAGCACACGTCGACGAGGCACACCCGCATGGCCCGCATCATCGCCATCGCCAACCAGAAGGGTGGCGTCGGCAAGACCACGACCGCCGTCAACCTGGCCGCTTCCCTGGCCAACGCACCCAAGCGCGTGCTGTTGGTCGACCTGGATTCGCAGGGCAACGCGACCATGGGCAGTGGCGTGGACAAACGAGAGCTGGCCGCCTCCACCTGTGACCTGCTGCTCGGCGAGAACAGCGCCGCCGATGTGCGCGTGCAGACGGCCGAGGGCTACGACCTGCTGCCCGGCAACATCGACCTGACCGCTGCCGAGATCCAGCTGATGGGCCAGAGCGAACGCGAGCAGCGCCTGAAGCGCGCGCTGGCGCCGATCCGCGACGAGTACGACTACATCCTGATCGACTGCCCGCCGGCGCTGTCGCTGCTGACGCTCAACGCGCTGGCCGCCGCCGACTCGGTGATCGTGCCGATGCAGTGCGAGTACTACGCGCTGGAAGGCCTGAGCGCGCTGGTGGAAACCATCGAGGCGCTGCGTACCAGCCTGAACCCGGCGCTGGAGATCGAAGGCGTGCTGCGCACCATGTTCGACGTGCGCAACAACCTGGCCAACGCGGTCTCGGCCGAGCTCACCGAACACTTCGGCGATCGCGTGTTCCGCACCATCGTGCCGCGCAACGTGCGCTTGGCCGAGGCGCCCAGCCATGGCCAGAGCATCGTCGGCTACGACCGCGCCTCGCGCGGTGGCGTGGCCTACCTGGGCCTGGCCGGCGAGATCATCCGCCGCAACAACGAACGCAACAAGGCCGGCAAGGCCGTGGAGATCGTCTGATGACCAGCAGCAAGCCGGCAGCCAAGAAGCGAGGCCTCGGCCGTGGCCTGGATGCGCTGCTGGGCCCGAAAGGCGCGGTCAGCCAGGTGCAGGCCACCACCGCAGTGATCGAGCCGTTGCCGGGTGAAGTACTGCGCAAGCTGGCCGTGGGCCAGCTGCAGCCGGGCAAGTACCAGCCGCGGCGCGAGATGGACGAGGGCAAGCTCTCCGAGCTGGCCGACTCGATCAAGTCGCAGGGCGTGATCCAGCCGATCCTGGTGCGCCAGCTGCCGGCAGGTAACTACGAAATCGTCGCCGGTGAACGCCGCTGGCGCGCCTCGCAGCTGGCCGGCCTGGACGAAGTGCCTGTGGTGGTGCGCGAGCTGGAAGACCGCACCGTCATCGCGATGGCGCTGATCGAGAACATCCAGCGCGAAGACCTCAACCCGCTGGAAGAAGCCGAGGCGCTGCAGCGCCTGATCAGCGAGTTCACCCTGACCCATGCCGAGGCCGCCGAGGCCGTCGGCCGCTCGCGCGCGGCGGTGTCCAACCTGCTGCGCCTGCTGGAGCTGCCGGTGGCGATCCGCCTGCTGCTGGAAACCCGTCGCCTGGAAATGGGCCACGCCCGTGCGCTGCTGACCCTTGCCCCCGAGCTGGCCGGCAAGCTGGCGCAGGAAGCGGCCGACGAAGGCTGGTCGGTGCGCGAGGTCGAGCGCCGTGCGCAGGCCTTCGCCGCCGGCAAGGTGCCAAGCAACCGCCCGGTGGCCACGCCGAAGGTGCAGCAGGCCGACATCGCCTCGCTGGAAACCGAACTGTCCGAAGCGCTGGGTGCCAAGGTGGCGATCAATCATGGCCGCGGCGGCAAGGGCAAGCTGATCATCCACTACACCGACCTGGACACGCTGGACGGCGTGCTGGAAAAGCTGCGCACGCGCCAGGGCTGAGCCCGGCGCAGTGACGGGGGACGCGGCGTGCCGGGTCCTGCCGGTGACAGGGAACGTACCGCCGCGCGCGCCGTGGCCTCATCAGGGAGCGGGACATGAGCAACGAATACGAGGGCGTCAGCCCGGACGGCACCCAGATCCTGGTGCACCAGCGCGAAAAGGACTTCGTGCTCGCCGTCGGCGAAGAGCAGCATATCGAGGCGATCAGCGCGCACATCGAGCGCCATCTCGGGCCGATCGCTACCGTCCTGCACGAGATCATTTCCGACCTGGTGCATATCGACGTGCACGTGGTGCCCCCCAATGACCACTGCCCGCATGTGCGGCTGGTGACCTCCGGCATGAGCGACCTGCCGATGACCGTGCCCGCCGAGCTGGACGCGGACGTGCCGCGCTACATGGAACTGATGGTGACCCTGCCGGCCGAGTGGCCGATCTCGCAGGAGGCCTTCGAGGACGAGCGCAACTACTGGCCGGTGCGCCTGCTGAAGGGCATGGCGCGGCTGCCGCACGAGTACGACACCTGGCTGGGCTTCGGCCACACCATCCCCAACGGCCATCCCAGCGAACCCTACGCGCCGGGCGTCGGCTTCGACGGTGCCATCGTGCTGCCGCCGGTGACTGCTCCGGACGACTTCGCCGCACTGGAACTGGACGATGGCAAGACCATCAGCTTCATGTCCCTGGTCCCGCTGTACCCGGAAGAGATGGACCTGAAGCTGAAGAAGGGCGCCGAGGCGCTGCTGGACCGCTTCGATGCGAAGAAGATCCAGGACGTGATCGAACCCGGCCGCACCAACGTGGCCAGGAAGCGTTTCGGTTTGTTCTGAGACCGGTAACATCAGGGGCCTGAACTTCGTTTCCAGGCCCCTGTCATGACCATCCTGCTCACCGGCGCTGCCGGCTTCATCGGTGCCTACACCGCCCGCGCGCTGCTGGAGGCCGGCCACGCCGTGGTCGGCCTGGACAACTTCAACGACTACTACGACCCGCAGATCAAGCGCGACCGCGTGGCCGCGCTGTGCCCGACGCTGGACCTGCGCGCACTGGACCTGACCGACCGCGAGGGCCTGGCCGCGCTGTTCGACGAAGTGCAGCCGACCGCGGTGATCCACCTGGCCGCGCAGGCCGGCGTGCGCTATTCGCTGGAGAACCCGCAGGCCTACGTCGACAGCAACCTGGTCGGCTTCGTCAACATGCTCGAGCTGTGCCGCCACCGTGGCGTGCAGCACCTGGTGTATGCCTCCAGCAGCTCGGTCTACGGCGATTCGGCCACGCCGCCGTTCTCCGAGGACCAGCGCGTGGACCAACCGCGCTCGCTGTACGCGGCGACCAAGGCCGCCAACGAACTGATGGCCCATACCTACGCGCAGCTGTACGGCCTGCGTGCCACCGGCCTGCGCTTCTTCACCGTGTATGGCCCGTGGGGCCGGCCGGACATGGCGCCGCTGCTGTTCTCGCGCGCGGTGCTGGCCGGGCGGCCGATCGACGTGTTCAACGAAGGCCGCATGCAGCGCGATTTCACACATGTTTCCGACATCGTATCCGGTATTCTCGGCGCCCTCGCGCATCCGGCCGACGGTCCGGTGCCGCACCGGGTGTTCAACCTCGGCAACCATACGCCGGTCGAGCTGGAGCGCTTCATCAGCGTGATCGAGCAGGCCGCCGGCCGCCCCGCGCAGAAGGTCTACAAGCCCATGCAGCCCGGCGACATGGTGCGCACGATGGCCGACACCCGGCGCGCACATGACGCTTTCGGCTTCGATGCGGTGACCCCGATCGAAGAAGGCCTGCCACCTGTGGTGCAGTGGTGCCGCGAGTATTTTGGTGATCGCGCCTGAGGATGGATCCTCACGCCGCGGGGTTCATCTTCGGATAACCTTGGTTTCGGAGAATGCGCGGTCTTTGTCCCCCCTTTGGCCGAGTGCCTTATGAGCCAACCCGAGCTTTCCGTCGTCGTCCCGGTATTCAACGAGCGCGACAATGTCGCCCCGCTGGTTGCCGAAATCACCGCTGCGCTGCGTGGGCGGTTGCCGTTCGAGATCGTCTACATCGACGATCACTCGCGCGATGACACCCTGGCGGTGCTGCAGGGCCTGAAGGCGACCACCCCGGAACTGCGCGTGCTGCACCATGTGAACCAGAGCGGGCAGAGCACCGCCGTGCGCACCGGCGTCAAGCACGCGCGCGCGCCGTGGATCGCGACCCTGGATGGCGATGGCCAGAACGATCCGGCCGATATCCCCAGGCTGCTCGCCGCGCGCGACGCCGCCGAGGCGCAGGTGAAGCTGTTCGCTGGCTGGCGCGTCAACCGCCAGGACAGCGGCAGCAAGCGCTGGGCCAGCAAGTGGGCCAACGCCATCCGCGCACGCATGCTGCGCGACGATACGCCCGACACCGGCTGCGGCATCAAGCTGTTCGAGCGCAGTGCGTTCCTCGATCTGCCGTACTTCGACCACATGCACCGCTACCTGCCGGCGCTGATGCAGCGTGCCGGCTGGAAGACCACCAGCGTGCCGGTCAACCATCGCCACCGTACCGCCGGTGTCTCCAAGTACAACAACCTGGGCCGCGCGCTGGTGGGCATCCGTGACCTGCGCGGCGTGGCCTGGCTGATCACCCGCAGCAAGCGCACCGCGGTGGAGGAGCGTTGATGGATCTGGAGCTGCACTGGCTCGACCAGCCGCTGACCTGGCTGTTCTGGACC
The DNA here is from genome assembly GCF_036319965.1 of Stenotrophomonas sp. SMYL41. Taxonomy (NCBI): domain Bacteria; kingdom Pseudomonadati; phylum Pseudomonadota; class Gammaproteobacteria; order Lysobacterales; family Lysobacteraceae; genus Stenotrophomonas; species Stenotrophomonas sp. SMYL41. The sequence goes on from NZ_JAWIRX010000005.1 coordinate 44,680, forward strand.
GGCCTGCATGTGACCGGCTGGAAGCTGATCGGCTACACCGGTGCGCTGATGTTCGGTGGCCGCTGGCTGGTCCAGTTCATTGCCTCCAAGCGTGCGGGCAAGCCGGTGATCCCGCGTCTGTTCTGGTACATGAGCGTGATCGGCAGCCTGATGACGCTGAGCTACTTCCTGTTCTCGGCCAAGCAGGACTCTGTGGGCGTGCTGCAGAACCTGTTCCCGGCGTTCACCGCGCTGTACAGCCTGCACCTGGACATCAAGCACCGGGGCTGGAAGCGGGACAGGGCCAGCCACTAGGCTGCGGGGTCGGATCCCTTTCCGCAGGAAAGGGCTCTGACCCCGTCCGGATCGCCGGCCCATCCACGCATGGCGTGGATCTACCGCATGCCCAGGCAGGACCTTCGTCCCATGCCACTGGCCGTGGGCGGTGCCATCATCGGGGTCTGCCTTCCCGGGAACCTGTGCTCGTGAAAACCCGTCTTGCCGTTGCCCTGCTGATCGCCCTGTCCGCCCCCGCCGTAGCCCTGGCCGCACCGCCCGCCGCCGCCGCGCCGGCCAGCGTTGCCACCGAATCGCCCGCTGATGCCGCCTTCCGCGCGCTGTACGAGAAGGAATGGAAGTGGCGCCAGCAAGGGGGCGGCGAGGCCAGCGAGGATGAGGACGCCCCAGCCAATGCCACCCGCATGCCCGACGTCGGCCCGGCCGCGCAGCAGGCGCGCCTGAAGGTGTGGGACGAGACCCTGGCTGCACTGAAGAAAATCGACCCGAAGACGCTGTCGCCCGACAACCAGATCAACTACGCGATCTACCACGACCAAGTGTTCAACCTGGCCGAAGCGACGCGCCTGCGCGGCTACGAGATGCCGTTCAACGCCGACTCCTCGTTCTGGTCCAACCTGTCCTTCATGGCCCGGCGCGAGATGAAGACCGTGCAGGACTACCAGAACTACATCGCACGCCTGAACGATGTGCCGCGTTACTTCGGCCAGCAGACCGAAAACATGCGCGCTGGCCTGAAGCGCGGCTTCAGCGTGCCGCGCGCGGTGCTCGATGGCCGCGAAGTGTCCATCGCCACCGTCGCCGAGCTGAAGGACCCGACCGATTCGCCGCTGTACGCGCCGTTCAAGAAGCTGCCCAACAGCATCCCGACCGCAGAGCAGACCAGGCTGCAGGCGCAGGCGCGTGAAGCGATCAGTGCCAAGGTAGTGCCGGCGTTCCAGCAGCTGCGCACCTTCTTCGTCAACGAGTACGTGCCGCAGGCGCGTACCACCCTGGCCGCCGAAGCGATGCCGGACGGCAAGGCGTACTACAAGCAGCAGATCCACGAATACACCACGCTGGACCTGTCGCCGGACGAGATCCACCGCATCGGCCTGGATGAAGTCGCGCGCATCCAGAAGGAAATGAACGACATCATCAAGCAGGTGAAGTTCAAGGGCAGCTTCGCCGAGTTCCTGGCCTTCCTGCGCACCGATCCGCAGTTCTATGCGAAGACGCCGGAAGAGCTGCTGTCGCGTGCCGCGTGGATCTCCAAGCGGGCCGATGGCCAGCTCGGCAAATACATGACGCTGCCGCGCGCGCGCTTCACCATCGTGCCGGTGCCGCCGGACATCGCCCCGTTCTGGACCGCCGGCCGCGGTGGTATGGGTACCTACTGGCTCAACACCTACAACCTGCCGTCGCGCCCGTTGTACAACCTGCCGGCGCTGACCCTGCATGAATCCGACCCGGGCCACTCGCTGCAGGGGGCGATTGCCGCCGAGCAGAAGAACCTGCCCGAGTTCCGCCGCAACACCTACATCTCTGCCTATGGCGAAGGCTGGGCGCTGTACTGCGAGAAGCTGGGCGTGGAGATGGGCATCTACGAAACCCCTTACGAGGATTTCGGTCGCCTGACCTACGAAATGTGGCGTGCGGCGCGCCTGGTGATCGATACCGGCGTGCACAGCAAGGGCTGGACCCGCGAGCAGGCGCTGGCCTACCTGCGTGACCACACTGCGCTGAGCGAGCATGAAGTGACCACCGAAGTGGACCGTTACATTTCCTGGCCGGGCCAGGCGCTGAGCTACAAGCTGGGCGAGATCGCCATCGTGCGCCTGCGTGCGCAGGCAGAGAAGGAGCTGGGCGACAAGTTCGACATCAAGGGTTTCCACGACACCCTGCTCAAGCAGGGCTCGGTGCCGCTGCCGGTGCTGGAACAGCAGATCCAGGCCTACATCGCCGAACGCAAGAAGGCCTGACCGTTGTGTGATCGGGTCAGAGCCCCGCCCGTCGGGCGGGGATCCGACCCGCATGGGGTCGGATCCCTTTCCCACGGAAAGGGCTCCGACCCCGGCATCACATCATCCCACCGCCCTCGGCTTGGCCACCCGTGCCGCGAAGGTCGGCAGCACCAGCAGGGTCAACACGGTGGCGGTGATCAGGCCACCGATCACCACCGTTGCCAGTGGCTTCTGCACCTCGGCACCGGAACCGCTGGCGATCGCCATCGGAATGAAGCCGACGATCGCCACCAGCGCCGTGGTCAGCACTGCGCGGATGCGGCTGGAGGCGCCGTTGATCGCCGCCTGCAGCGGCAGGTCACCGGCATCCAGGCGCTCGCGGATCGCCTGCATCAGCACCAGGCCGTTCAAGGTGGCCACGCCGGAGACGGCGATGAAACCAACCGCCGCCGACACCGAAAACGGCATGCCACGCAACAGCAGCGCGAGAATGCCGCCGACCAGCGCCAACGGCACGCAGCTGAACACCAGAATGGCTTCCTTGCCGCTGCGCAGGGCCATGAACAGCAGGCTGCCGATCAGCAGGAACACCACCGGCACCACCGTTGCCAGCCGCTTCTCGGCACGCTGCAGGTTCTCGAACTGACCACCCCAGGTCAGGTAGGCGCCCGGCGGCAGTGCCACGTCGGCCACCGCCGCCTGCGCTTCACCCACGAAGCCGCCGAGGTCACGACCGCGCACGTTGGCCTGCACCACCACGCGGCGGCTGCCGTTGTTGCGGCTGATCTGGTTCGGCCCTTCACTGACCGTGATGCGCGCGACCGACGACAGCGGAATCACCAACCCCGACGGCGTAGCGATCGGCAACGAAGCCAACTGGTCCGGATCGTTGCGCGAGGCATCGTCCAGGCGCACCACAACGTTGAAGCGGCGGTCGCCTTCGAAGATCTTGCCGGCCGCGGTACCACCAATGCCGGTGGACAGTGCATCGCTCACGTCCGCGGCGGTCAGCCCGTACTGTGCCGCTGCAACGTGGTCGATGGCCACGTTGAGCGTGGGCAGGCCGGAGATCTGCTCCACCCGCACGTCGGCCGCGCCATCCACTGCACGCAGCTTCAACGCCACCTGGTCGGCCACCTTCTGCAGCTGGCTGAAGTCATCGCCGAAGATCATCACCGCCAGGTCGGTACGCACGCCGGAAATCAGTTCGTTGAAGCGCAGCTCGATCGGCTGGCTGAACTCGAAACTGTTGCCCAGCTGCTGCCCGGCCAGCTTCTCGAAGCGTGCCACCAGTGCATCCTTGCCGAGCTTCGGATCCGGCCAGTCCTTGCGTGGCTTCAGCACGATCACGCTGTCGGAGATGTTGGTCGGCATCGGGTCGATCGCTGCCTCGGCGGTACCGGTACGCGAGAACACGGTCTCCACCTCCGGCTGTTTGGCAATCGCCTTTTCCAGTGCCAGCTGCATTGCCAGCGACTGCTCCAGCGACGTCGACGGCACGCGCAGGGCCTGCATCGCCACGTTGCCTTCGTCCAGCGTCGGCATGAACTCGCGGCCCAGCAGCGAGAACGAACCGATACCCACCACCACCATCATCACCGCACCGGCCAGCACCGTGCGCGGATGGGCCACGGCCTTGCGCACCACCGGTTCGATGCGCGCACGCAGCACGCGGATCAGTTTCGTCTCGTGCTCGCCATCATCGGCATGCGTATCACCGTCCTTCACCTTGGGCTCGCGCACCAGCAGCGCGGCCATCGCCGGCACGAAGGTGAAGGAGAAGATGAAGGCACCGACCAGGGCCAGCATGAAGGTGGCTGCCATCGGGTGGAAGGTCTTGCCCTCCACGCCTTCCAGGGTGAGGATCGGCGCGAACACCAGCAGGATGATCAGCTGGCCAAAGGCCGCGGGGCGCGCCATCTTCATCGCCGAATCGGCGGCCACGCGCAGGCGTTCCATCGCGGTCAACGCACGGCCCAGTTCGGCGCGGCGCTGGCCCAGCATCAGCAGCGTCGACTCGACCACGATCACAGCGCCGTCCACCAGGATGCCGAAGTCCAGCGCACCCAGGCTCATCAGGTTGCCGCTGATGCCGAAGCGGTTCATGCCGATCACCGCGAACAGGAACGACAGCGGAATCACCAGCGCGGTGATCGTCGCCGCACGCAGGTTGCCCAGCAGCAGGAACAGCACCACCACCACCAGCAGCGCGCCTTCGGTGAGGTTCCTGGCCACGGTCTTGATGGTGGAATTGACCAGCACGCTGCGGTCCAGCACCGGCGCGGCCACGATGTCGGCCGGCAGCGATTTGTTCACCTGCTCCAGGCGCGCCGCAGCTGCCTGCGCCACGGTGCGGCTGTTGCCGCCGGCAATCATCAGCGCGGTACCCAGCACGGCTTCATGGCCGTTGCGGCTGGCCGCACCCAGGCGCGGCGCGCGGCTCAGCTCGACCTCGGCCACATCTGCCACGCGTACCACCACGCCATTGCGGGTGGCTACCGGGGCCTGTGCCAGATCGTCGGTGGTCAGCGCCAGGCCGTCGGCACGTACCACCAGGCCCTCGCCGGCACGCTGCACGAAACCGGCACCGGCCTGCACGTTGGAACGCTGCAGGGCAGTGACCAGATCGGCCAGGCCGAGGCCGTGCGCGGCCAGCTTGGCACTGTCCGGATGCACGCCGTATTCCTTGACGTAGCCGCCGACCGTATCGACGCCGGCCAGCCCCGGGCTGGAACGCATCTGCGGCGCGATGATCCAGTCCTGCACGGTGCGCAGGTAGGTGGCACGTTCTTCCGGCGTGCGAAGCAGAGTGCCTTCCGGCGTGCGGTAGACCTCACCGGCCTGCCAACCCGCTTCACCGGGCTTGGCCAGCCTGGCCGGATCGAACGCGGTGAAGTCCACCGTCCACATCAGCACTTCGCCGAGGCCGGTGGTGACCGGCGACAGCATCGGCGACGCGCCATCGGGCAGGTCTTCCGAAGCCTCGCGCATGCGTTCGGCCACCTGCTGGCGGGCGAAGTAGATGTCGGTCGCGTCGGTGAAGATCGCGGTGACCTGCGAGAAGCCATTGCGCGACAGCGAACGCGTGGTGGTCAGGCCGGGAATGCCGGCCAGCGCGGTTTCCAGCGGATAGGTCACCTGCCGCTCGATCTGTTCCGGCGTCAGCGCCGGTGCCACCGTGTTGATCTGCACCTGGCGGTTGGTGATGTCCGGCACCGCGTCGATCGGCAGCTTGCCCAGCTGGAACAGGCCCACGGCGGCGATCAGCGCCGCCATGAACACCACCAGCCAGCGGTGGCGCACCGCTGTTTCAATGATCAGCTTGAACATGGTCGCCTCCTCAGTGGCCGTGCTCGGCTTCGCCCTTGGCCAGTTCGGCCTTGAGCAGGAAGGCGTTGGCACCGACGATGCGCTCGTTGCCGGTCAGGCCACCGAGGATCTCGATGCGGTCGCCGGCACGGCGCCCGGCCAGCACCGGCTGCGCCTTGAAGCCGCCATCGACGGCGACGAACACCGCGCTGCTGCCATCAACGTTCTGCACCGCATCGGCGGGCACGCTGAGCGAACCGTCCTGGCCTTCGGTGACCACCACCGCCGAAACCGGCGAACCGGCCGGCGGCAGCGAAGCGTCCACCGGCGTGGCACGGATCACCGCGACGCCACCCTGCTGGCGCACGTCGGCGGCCGAACCGGTGACGGTGGCGGTGAAACTGCCACCTGGCACGCTCACTTCCAGCTTCATGCCCGGCGTGACCTGCGCAGCCAGCGCCGGCGGTGCGGTGAACACCAGCTCGTTCATTGTCGGGTCGGCGACGTCGGCCACCGCGCTGCCGGCAGCAACCACGCCGCCCGGGGTGACCTGCACGTTGCCGACGATGCCGGCCACCGGGCTGGTGATGCGCACGCGGCCATTGGCATCGGGTGCCCCGTTGGCGGCGGCCTGGGCCTGCGCGGCGGCGGCCTGGGCCTGTGCCGCCAGCGAGCGCGCGCGCGAGGCTTCCATTTCCTGGCGGGCGACAACGCCTTGGTCGACCAGCGCCTTGTCGCGGCCATAGGCCAGGCGCGCGGCTTCGGCTTCGGCCGATGCGGCCAGCGCATTGGCGCGGAACACCGCGGCCTCGCCACTGACCACGATGGCCAGTGCCTGGTTCTGTTTCACCGCCGTGCCCGGCGCGACCAGCACGCGTTCGACGCGGCCGGTCACCGTGGACGCCACCGACGCGCGGGCGCCCACCGACGGCTCGACCCGACCGGACAGGCGCGTGGAGCCACCGCCACCGCGACCGATCGCGACCACTTCGATACCGGACGCCTTGATCTGCTCAGGGGTCAACTGCACGACACCCTCATCCGCATCGGGGGGTGCCTTCGCGGATTCGGCCTTGGCTTCCTTGCTGTCGGTCGCGTGGCCATGGCCATCGTCGGCGCCCGCCTTGGCCGCGGCGGGGTCTTCATTTGCAGGTGTCTGTGCGTTGCCAGCGCAGCCGGCCAGCAGCACGGCCAGCAGCACGGCGCCGATCAACGGGAAAGTACGGGAGAGAGTCATGGGGCCTCCACAAAAGGCGCGCGCCCTTCAAGGCGGGCAAGATCGATTTCCGCGCCGACGCGCGACAGGCGCGCATCCACGGCAGTGCCGCGGGCGGCGATGAGGGCGCTGCGCGTGCTGCGCAGTTCCAGCTGCGAGATGCGTCCGGCGTCGAAGCCGACACGGGCCAGGCGATACGCCTCCTCGGCGGCGGCCACGCTTTCATCGGCGGCCCGGGTACGGCTGCCGGCGGCCTTCAGCCCGGCCACGGCGGCAAGGCGTGCGGCCTCGCTGTCGCGGCGCTGCTGGTCCAGGCGTGCCTCGGCCGCGCGCTGGTCGGCATTGGCGGCGCGGATGCCACCGCGGTTGCGGTCGAACAGCGGGATGCTGAGGCTGACCCCGAGGTTGTAGGCACGCTCGCCGCCTTCGCGGAAGCGGGTCTGCGCGGCGGTGACGCTCAGATCGGGCAGGGCGCGCTTGCGCTCCACGTCGACCAGCTTGCCGGCCGCATCGGCTTCGGCTTCGGCGATGCGTACCGCCAGCGCCACATCGGTCGCACCCCGTGGCAGCGGCGGTGCACGGTCGAGCAGGCTGTTGTCGATCGACTGCACCGGCGTATCCAGCAGCGCGGCACCGGCGAGGCGTGCCAGCGCGGCGTCGCGGAACGCCTGCGCCTCATCCAGCGCGGCGCTGGCGTTGGCCACTTCGCTCTGCGCCTGCACCGCGCGCAGTTGCGGTTCGCGCCCCTGCTTGACCATCGCGTTGACGGCGTTGGCGTCATCGCGGGTAAGGGTCAGCGCCTCTTCGGCCAGGGAATAGCGGCGCAGTGCACTTTCCGCCTGTGCGTAGACCACCGCCAGCTGGCTGGCCACGTCGCTGCGGCTTTGGGCACCACGCAGGTTGGCGGCCTGTGCCTCGGCACGGGCGGCACGGACACGCGCGCCACGCTGGCCCCAGACCTCCAGCGGCTGGGACAGGGTGAGTACGGTATCGGCCTTGCCCATGCCGCCATAGGAGCCGGTGCCCCAGGCGTTCTCGGCCGAGTAGGAGAGAGAAGGGTTGGGCAACGCACGGGCCTGGTCGGCGCGCGCGTCGGCCGCCTCGGCCAGCGCCGTACCGACGCGGGTGCCGGGCAGCTGGTCCAGGCGTTCAAGCAGGGTGTCGTAGGAAGGGGCGGCTTGCGCCATCACCGAAGCCGCCGGGGCCAGGCCCAGCAACACGGCGACGACCAGCCCGGCCGCGCGCGGCGACCGAGGTGTCAGGATCGACATAGGGGGATTCCGGTTGTGAGTGAAACGGGAGCCCGCGATTGCGGGACGCGCTCAACTCACGCCCGGGGGGGACGTGTCAATTCATCCTGGGCGACCGCATAGGTCGCCACGTCGCCGGCATTCATCCAGCGCGCCGGCAGTGGCGTACCGAAGACGGCGAAATCATTTGCTGGCAGGCTCAGCGTGGAGTGATGGCAGTGGTTATGCGTGCAGGCACCGGTGTGCTTGCTGTCGCTGTCGTCGCCTGCATCGTCCGCGAGGGACTCGACATGGGCGCTGCTGGCATGCGGTTCCACCGCACACACCAGTGCGTCGGCCACCGGCACGACCACGAATGCCGCCATCAGCAGCATCATCAGGTACGTACGCAGTTGGCGGGTGATCCGGCGCATGGAGGGGAGGCTAGCAAGCGGTTTTCGCCGGATACAATATCAATGGCCACCTCGGGAATCCGTCGGAATCTCCCGTTCAGGTGGGCGACTTGGGGGCCTCCTTCTGCCCTGGTGGGTGCTGAACTTCTGCTCTGGTGGGTGTCGACCTTGGTCGACACGCTTTTCGACCCCCGACACATCGCCGGCCAGCTGCCGGCACTACCGGTCTGCGGGCAGCTTCGCGATCACCTTGATCTCGAACTGGAACCCATGCAGCCAGGTCACGCCGATACCGGTCAGGGTCGGAAGGCGGACGTTGCCTTGCAGATCGCACCGGCTCCAAGCCATGCGCACCAGCGCCTGCTTGTCGGGATTGGCTCTTGGTGGGAAAGGCCGGGGCCGGGAAAATTCCGGCAACACGCCGTAGAACCCCAGAGAATCGACTCGATGAACTACTACGCGCTGTGCCAAGCAAAGCCGCCGGGATGCCCCTCGTGCGATCTGGACGCCCAGCTTCACGACAGGTTCTATCCTTTCCATCCTGCCGTGTCCTACGGCCGATTCCCTTGGTACGCCAGGGCCAGAACTGACACGGCGCGGGTCTTAACAGACACCATGGTGCTGGCTGGCCCTGAGGCTAGCCATTCCCAGGACATCATCCGTATCTGTTCGCACCTCTACATTGCAAGCCGGAAGTTCCTGGCCGCTTGCCTGAAGTTTGATGTAAAGATGGTCGACTTCAGGGATATCCCCCATATTTCAGAGAAGGGATGGACGACTTCGACGAGTGAGTACAGATGCCATCATCTTCCATGAGACCAGCCTCTCCTCCGTCGCCTCTGAGGAAAACCAGATGGCGTATAGCAAGTATGGAGAGTCTCGCAGGATCAAGAAGCTCCGCGTGAAAAGCTCCTTCAAAGAACACTTGTTCCGGATTGAGAACATGGAAGGTTCCAGCAACACCTTGATCTGCTCGGAGGACTTTCGTGCTTACGTTGGGGATAGTCTCAGCGGCGTCAAATTTGTTGATACCACCGATGCGGAATGGCCGCGAATCAAGCCGATCTGACTCACGACCAGTTCCTGCGTGACGTACCGTGAGGAATTAGCTGAGCGCGGGCTAAGTCGGTCGCTGCGACCGCCGACCTCAGCTCTGCGAGGTGTCAACCTTAGTCGGCAAGCGTTGCAGTCCTGCTGGGTAACCTCGATCTCGAACCAAAACGTACATCCAAATCACGCCGACGCTGCTCAATGTGGGGTGCGGTACCTCGATCTAGTATTCGAGTATCAGCACTTGGGTACTCAAACGCATGGTCACTCATGAGGCCTCACTGGCGAACCTATTGTGGAAGAAACTGGTAAGCACTCGCAGCCGGCAGAGAGCTTCTTCTGGCAAGCTCTTTTCCCCTTCCCCTGAAGCAAAGGCTTCAGCCAGATACCAGCCAACTTGGCGCTTCGTCGGTTGTTTTGTTAGGAGCAGCTTTTTCGAGATTAGCTTCTCAGTTTCGCTGCCAAGCAACTTCTCGATGGCCATTCCAGTGAACTCCCCCGCTACGTGAGAGAGGGTGAGTACTTGGGCCTGTGTGAGATACCACTCTTGCTCGTACTTAAGGGCAGACTTCTTCCCCTCTTTGTCGTCATCAAGGAGGATTGAAAAACGAACCCCTTGCCCCATAAGTTGGGACACCAGTGGGCCGGCAGCACCGGATCCGGTTCCCGGTATAATGCTGAATCTCCGGTTTTTCTCCGCGCTGTATGCAATTGATAGGGCATAAAAGTCTGTTATGCCTTCGACGATTAGATAGGGGCCGGTCCCCACAATGTCTGGAGCGACATACTCCAGTTTTTCGACGACTGGTTGGAAATAGCTAGAGCGGCTAGGATACTTGGATACAAAATTTCGATAAGCTGTGGCTGATATGTTTGTCGGATTGCTATCTAGCCCAAAGCTGTCCTCCCCATCATAGTCAAGGGCAGAGTTTTCGACTATGTATGCGGATCCCAGCCATCGCGGATTTATCATATGATGGCTATGGGTGGAGTAAATTATTTTATTTCCGCTGGAGGCAATTTTCGAGAAGCTTGCTAATAGCTCAGCTTGAGCTTTCGCATGGAGATTTGCGGCGGGCTCGTCGAATACAAATATCGTCTTTCTTTCCTTGCCTCTGTTGAATCCGGTGAAAAGAAGGAATGAGAAGAACCATCTAAATCCAAGGGATCTTTCATTGATTGCGAATTTCGATTCGCCGTCCGTCACGTGAAATGTCGCGTACGGAATGTCGCCGTTTTCGGCATCGACGCCCCAGTCAATAGATATGGCCTTAATAGATACGGCTCTTTGGAATATGCGGTGCCAGCTTCCCAATACCTCTTTGGTCACAGCACTGGATATTCTCTGAAAGACCGAGTCGATGGGGGATTTGCTCGGGCTGCCGAATAGCGTGGAAAGCCAAGAGGGTGAAGCGTTTTGCGCTTCCTTATAGTCCTTGATTCTTTGGACGACATGTTTTTCGATGGAAAGCTTGTCCTCCAGGCTGTCAAGGATGTCTTGGAAGGCGAACCTGTAATGCCGGTTTAGTGCGGACTCCCCGTCATGCTCTTGGAGGTAGATCTTTTGAGGCATGTCAACCAAGAACGTTGGAAAATATGAAACTTGTGGCATTTTTCTTTGAATGCCATTTACTATGTCTAGCCAAAAGTCGTACTTGCCGGGCTCCTCCGGTCTTTTGTATCGAGTGAATTTTGTTGCTTTTCCCTTCTTCGTAAAGAGATCAAATGTCCAGTAATTTCTAGAGTCTTTAAGTGAACTGTCCTCGTATTCAAATCTCTTCGTGGCGATGATATTTTTGAGGAGCTCTGATCGAAGCTTTATTCCCTTGCTCGCTGCTAACCTCTCAATATCCTTTATGTCTGCTTCGGAGAGGGATACCTCTGCTGAGATTTCTATTCTCCCAGAGTATGCCGCCTTCTTGTGCATCGGGATGAGGCCAAGTCCTGTTGCTTTGGAGTGGGGGCTGTCGAACAGACTCGCGACAGACCTATTCCCGGTGATGAAGTGGGAAAGAGCCTCCAGAATGGTTGTCTTTCCACTTTCATTGAGGCCGATAAGTGTAACCACAGGGCTTGTAGACTTTCCTTCAAGGTCCAAGTCGACGCTTTCAATTCCCTTGAAATTTCTAATTGATAGCTTTTCAATCGTCGGCATGTCTTTGCTCCCTTCTGAAAATTATCTGATGACGGACTCTATCTTGCCCTCAAATCGCAGTCCATATGGTTGTGCCTTCGCCTCGGCCTGAAGAAATTATTGACGCAATTCCTGTCACGGCAGCTTCGCGATCACCTTGATCTCGAACTGGAACCCATACAGCCAGGTCACGCCGATGCCGGTCAGGGCCGGGTGCGGCGCCTCGCCCCAATACCCGGGCACGATCGCCCAGGCCTTCTCGAAGTTCGTTTCCGGATCGACCAGGAACACGGTCACGTCGACCACGTCATCGAAGGTGCAGCCGGCGGCGGCCAGCACCGCGTTGAGGTTCTCGAAGGCGCGGCGCACCTGGGTTTCGAAATCCGGCTCGGGCGAGCCGTCCTCGCGGCTGCCGACCTGGCCGGAAACGAACAGGAAGCCATTGGAACGGATCGCCGGCGAGTAGCGGTTGCGTTCGTACAGGGCCTGGCGCCCGGCGGGGAAAACGACATCTCGCTGTGACATGGGGAAGATCCCGTGGGAGAAAACGCCATCCTCCTCGTCGCCGCTGTCTGGATAAACCGCGATGATCGGCCTAGATTGATTGCCAATCCCAAACAATCATGGCCCGCCATGGACCGTTTCGAGGCGATGCGGGCCTTTGCCCGCGTGGTGGAAACCGGCAGCTTCACCCGCGCCGCGCAGACCCTGCAGATCAGCCGCACTACGGCCACGCAGCTGGTGCAGCAACTGGAGGCGCACCTGCGGCTGCGCCTGCTCAACCGCACCACCCGGCGGGTCAGCGTCACCGCCGACGGCGCGGCCTATTACCCACGCATCGCCCGCCTGCTGGCCGAGCTGGAAGAGGTGGAGGGCGGGCTGGGCGACGCGGCCACCCAACCGCGCGGACGCCTGCGCGTGGATGTGCCGGGGCCGTACGCGCGGTTGCGGCTGGTGCCGGCGTTGCCGGATTTCCAGGCGCGCTACCCGGAGATCCAGCTGGACATCGGCGTCAGCGACCGCGAGGTCGATGTCATCGCCGACAACGTCGACTGCGTGATCCGCGGCGGTACCCCGGCCGACCCGGCGCTGGTGGCACGGCCGTTGGCTGCGCTGCCGATCGGTTTCCACGCCAGCCCGGGCTATGTGCAGCGCTTCGGGTTGCCTGCCGACCCGCGCGCGCTGGACGGGCCCGATCACCACATGGTTGGCTTCCTCAGCCCGCGCAGTGGCCGGGCGCGGGTGTTCAGTGCGCAGCGCGGCGATGAGCGCATCGAGGTGCAGGGCCGCTACGCGGTCGGCTTCGATGATGGAAACGCTTATCTGGCCGCTGCGCTGGCCGGCCTGGGCGTGGTCGCGCTGCCCAGCTACATGGCCGATCCGCACGTGGCGCGCGGTGAGCTGCTGCCGGTGCTGCAGGACTGGCAGCTGCCGCCGATGCCGATGCACGTGATGTTCCCGCCGAACCGGCACATGAGCCAACGGCTGCGGGTGTTCATCGACTGGGCGGTGGAAACGTTGGGGTGAGTGCATCGGTCGCGTGCGAAAATCCGCGTGCACGTACTGGAGAACGCAGTCCCTGATGAGCCGCATCGTTGCACTGGATACCGAAACCACCGGCATCTCCTACCGCCTGGGGCACCGGGTCATCGAAATCGGTGCCGTCGAACTGATCGATGGCCAGCTCAGCGGCCGTCAGTTCCACACCTACCTGCAGCCGCAGCGCAAGGTCGACTGGGGCGCGCAGCGCGTGCATGGCATCAGCGATGCGATGCTGGTGGGCAAGCCACTGTTCTCCAGCAAGGCCGCTGAACTGCTGGATTTCCTGCGCGGCAGCGAGATGGTCGCGCACAACGCCACCTTCGATGTGGGCTTCCTGGACAACGAGCTGCGCCTGGCTGGTATCCCCGGCACGCTGGCCCAGCATTGCCGCATCACCTGCAGCCTGAAGCTGGCGCGCGGGCGCTGGCCGGGCCAGGGCAACAAGCTGGACGATGTGCTGCAGCGCCTGCGCATTCCCGGCAACCGGGGCCTGCACGGCGCGCTGAAGGATGCCCATCTGCTGGCCCAGGTGATTCCGCACCTGCGTTGAGGCCTGGCCGCTGTTACATCGGCCGCAACCAGCGCTCGATCATTGCCACGCCACCTGCCACCCCGTCCTCATCGCCCATCGCTACGCCCAGAGCCGCCGCGCGTGCGCGTGTTGCTTCGGTTTCAGCGAAGGCGATGGCTGCTGCCAGCGTTGCTGCATCCAGTCGTTTCGGTGACAACGGTGCCGGTGCCACGCCCAATCGATACAGGCGATCGGCCCAGAAGAACTGATCCGCGGCGAATGGCATCACCAGCGAGGGAATGCCGGCGCGGCAGGCCGAATGCGTAGTGCCGCTGCCACCATGGTGGATGGCGAGTGCGCAATGCGGGAACAGTGCTTCGTGTGGCGTCGGGCCGAGCACGAAGACCGAATCGGGCAAGGTCATCGCAGGCAGTCCCATCCAGCCGGGGAACAGCAGGACACGCCGCGGTGCCAGCGCCTGCAGCAAGGCCGGCAGCACGCGATCGCGATCAAAGCCGGTCATGCTGCCAAAACCCAGGTAGACCGGCGGCGGGCCGGCATCGAGGAAAGCCTGCAGGCCGGCCGGGGGTGTCCACGGGGCATCCGGAAGCCGCCATTGGCCACAGACGATGTGGTCGGCTGGCCAGTCCGCCGGTGGCGGCAGCAGCTGTGGCGAGATGCCATAGAGCATCGGCAGGCCGGACCACAGCGAGCGGCGCGGCGATTGCCCCAGCTGCTTGCGGGCCTCGTTGATCGGCCGGCGGAACTGTCGCCAGATCAGGCCGTTGACCAGACCGTAGCTGGCCCGGTTCAACCAGCCCGGCGAGCGTCCAGGTGGCAGGAACGGGGAGCGGAAGGCACGCGTCGGGGTCAGCGGAATCATGCCGGTGCCGATCACCGGCAGACCCCGGTGTTCGCCCACGCTCATGCCGACAAAGGCCGCCAGCCCACCCGTCAGAATCGCGTCGCAACCCTCGGCCGCCGCATCCGCCTGGCGCATCCAGCCACTGACATGCTGCACCGCCATCCGTGCCAGGCCGGTACTGGCGGCGGCGACACCGTTGCCACGCGAGACCAGTGCGACCACTTCGTCATGGATGTCACCTTCCAGGGCCGCATGGGGCACATTCAGCGCCCGCGCGCTGCCCAGGGTGCCGCCGTCGGCCAGCAGTGTCACCTCGTGGCCTGCGCCAATCAGGCCATGGCAGAGCATGGCCAGGGGGCGTGTATCGCCTTCGGTTCCGTAGGTCAGGGCCAGCAGCCGCATGGAAAGCTCCGCAGTGGACGGCGCCAGTATGGAGGCTGGCGAGGAGGGCTGGCACTGTCGCGTTCAGCCGCAGCCTGTGGGTAACTTGCGCAAGTGCTTGAACCCGTGCATAATGCGCGGCTCGCTGTGTCCGGTTTTCTACCGGGCGGCGCCCCCGGGAGCACGTCCCCGGCCGCCCAACGCCAGCGTAACCCTTTGATTCTCTTGACGTGTGGTGGGCAACCATCGAGGCCGCCGTCTCCCGGGCTACGGGCTGACAACAACTACTATCGAGGTGCGCAATGTCCCGCGTATGCCAGGTTTCCGGCAAGCGAGTGCAGACGGGTAACAACGTCTCGCACGCCAACAACAAGACCCGTCGTCGTTTCCTGCCGAATCTGCACGAGCGCCGTTTCTGGGTGGCCAGCGAGAACCGCTGGGTCAAGCTTCGTGTTTCCGCGCATGCACTGCGCACCATCGACAAGAACGGCATTGATTCCGTTCTGGCTGAGCTGCGTGCGCGCGGCGAAAAGGTCTGAGGAGTAAAGCATCATGGCAGGCAAGCGCGATAAGGTCCGTATGATTTCCTCGGCCGGTACCGGCCACTTCTACACCACGGACAAGAACAAGAAGAACACCCCGGGGAAGATGGAATTCCTGAAGTACGATCCGGTCGTGCGCAAGCACGTCCTGTACAAGGAAGGCAAGATCAAGTAATCCGCAAGGATGGCTGGTCCCCGCGAAGAAACCCGCCCTTGTGGCGGGTTTTTTCATGTCTGGCATCCGGATGGTGGGTGCCGACCGTGGTCGACACGCGGGTTCAAGGCAGTCGAGCGCGGCTCGACTCTACAAAGGCCGGTGGGCAGAATGGCCCATCACCTCCCGACGGGCGACACGATGCTGTTCGAGTGGTTGCTGGGTTCGTACCTGCTGCTGATCGACTGGCTGATCCGGCTGGTCGCGCTGTGCTGGATCCCCACCCGCACCACGCCGGGGGCGGCGCGCAGCTGGCTGCTGCTGGTCGGCTTCGTGCCGCTGCTGGGCCTGCCGCTGTACCTGCTGTTCGGCCACCCGTGGCTGTCGCGCGAGCGTATCCGTCGCCAGGCCGAGGCCTCGCAGGTGATCCGCGAGGAACAGGCGCTGCAGCATCGCCTGCGCTGGGCCCCGCGGCCGGACACCGCCTGCGCCGAGATCGTGCCGTTGGTGCAGCGCCAGGGCGACTTCATGCCGGTGCATGGCAACGCGGTCGACCTGCTGACCGACTACGACGAATCACTGCACACGCTGATCGCCGACATCGATCAGGCCGAAGACCGCGTGCACCTGCTGTACTACCTGATGTTCGATGACGCGGTGGGCGAGGCGGTGGTCGAGGCATTGCAGCGTGCGGCCGCACGTGGCGTGCAGTGCCGCGTGCTGCTCGACGCGGTCGGTGCCAAGCGCGGCCTGCGCGCCTACCGCAAGCGCCTGCAAGCGCGCGACATCGAAGTGCGCGCGATGCTGCCCGGTGGCCTGCGCTGGCGCCGCAGTGGGCGCATGGACCTGCGCAACCACCGCAAGATCGCGGTGATCGACAACGAAGTGGCCTATGTCGGTTCGCAGAACCTGGCGGGCCCGCAGTTCGTGCCCGGCCACCCGAACCGCGAGCTGGTGGCGCGCGTGCGCGGCCCGGCGGTCGCGCACCTGGAGGCGGTGTTCGCCAGCGACTGGTACATGGAAACCGGCCAGCGCCTGGACGTGATCGCCGATGTGCCCGAGTGCAGCGACGACATCGCCACCCAGCTGCTGCCCAGCGGCCCGGCCTACCCCTACAGCAACGCACGCGATGCGGTGGCGGCGCTGATCCACCTGGCACGGCGCCGGCTGGTGATGGTCACCCCGTACTTCGTGCCCGACGAAGCCACGTTGAGCGCGCTGCGCATCGCGGCGTTGTCCGGCGTGGACGTGCAGCTGATCCTGTCGGCCAGCAACAACCAGCGGCTGACTTCATGGGCGCAGGAGGCGTACTACGACGAACTGCTGCGCTGTGGCGTGCGCATCGCCCTGTACGAACCGCAGTTCCTGCACGCCAAGCACATGAGCGTGGACGAGGACATCGCCGTGCTCGGCTCGATCAACATGGATATCCGCTCGTTCGCGCTGAATGCCGAAATCGGCCTGATCTGCTACGACCGCGCGCTGGTCCAGCAGCTGTGCGCGATCGAGGACGGCTACCTGCGCGAGTCACGACAGCTGGACCTGCAGCAGTGGCGCAGCCGCCCCACGTGGCGGCGCAGCCGCGAAGGCATCGCACGCTTGGCCGATGCGTTGATGTGAGGCAAGGCCGGCCGCCCACTTCGGCAATCCGGCCTGTCATCGCCGATGACCTACAATCAGCACATGACTGATTCACCGCGTAATGGCGAACTGGACCTGGCGATCATCGGTGGCGGCGCGGCCGGGGTGCTGGTGGCGATCCAGGTGTTGCGCCAGGCCCAGGCGCCGTTGGTGCTGGCCATTTTTGAGCCGGCCTCGCAGCTGGCGCAGGGCATCGCCTATGCCACACCGTGGCCCGAGCACCTGCTGAACGTGCCGGCGGCGAAGATGAGTGCGTTTGCCGACCAGCCCGGCGATTTCCTCGACTACCTGATGGTTGCCAATGCCTACCCGGGCGAGGCGCGCGAGGTGCTGGGCGAGCGCTACGTGTGCCGGCACTATTTTGCGGCCTACCTGCAGCAGCGCCTGCAGGAGGCCGCCGCCGCCAGCCCGGCGCAGCTCCGGGTGATCGCGCAGCCAGTGCTGGGCCTGCAGCCGGATGACCACGGCTACCGCCTGCAGCTGGGCGATGGCCACACGCTGCACGCCGCGCAGGCGGTGCTGGCCACGGGCAACAGCATGCGCCCGCTGCCGGTGGCCGGTGCCGATGCGCTGCCTGCCGACGATGTGATCGAGGCCTGGGACTACGACGGCGTGCGCACCCTGGCCGGCGAGCAGGCCGTGGCCATTGTCGGCTCCGGCCTGAGCATGGCCGACACCGTGCTGGCGCTGGTCGCCGCCGGCCACACCGGCCCGCTGCACGTGATCTCGCGCCACGGTCTGCTGCCGTTGCCGCATGCGCATGGCGGCCTGCCCACGTTCGACCCTGCCACGTTGCTGCCGATGAACCTGCGCCAGCGCCTGCGCGCGCTGCGCGGATTCGCGTGCCAGGCCCAGGCCGACGGCCTGCCGTGGCAGGGCGTGATGGACCGCATCCGTCCGCACGGGCAGGCGCTGTGGTGCAGCCTCGATGAGGCCGACCAGCGCCGCTTCCTGCGCCATGTGGTGCGCTATTGGGACGTGCATCGCCACCGCATCGCCGAAGAGGTCGACGCGCAGCTGCAGTCCCTGCAGGACAGCGGCCAACTGCGTATCCACCGGTCCCGCCTGCAGCGCGTCTGCCGCGAAGGCGATGCCCTGCAACTGTCCGGCCGCGATGCCTCGGGCAATGAACAGCAGTGGACGATCGGCGGGGTGATCAACGCCACCGGCGTGGAAACCCGTGCCAGTGCCTTGCGCAATCCGTTGCTGCAGCAGCTGCAGGCTGATGGGCTGGCACGCTCCGGCCCGCACGGGCTGGGCCTGGACAGCACGGTGCCGGGCGACCGCCTGTGTGCCGCCGGTGGCCAGCCGCAGGCACGGCTGGGCGTGCTTGGCAGCCTGCGCATCGGCAGCCTGTGGGAAAGCCTGGCGGTGCCTGAACTGCGTCAGCAGGCGCAGGCACTGGCCACCCAGGTGGTCGCAGGAGCCGCGACGGCGATGCCGTAAAATGGGGGCATGGATGTCTCCCACCTGCTTGATGGCCTGAACCCGGCCCAGCGCGAAGCCGTCTCCGCTCCCCCCGGCCACCACCTGGTGCTGGCCGGTGCCGGTTCCGGCAAGACCCGCGTTCTCACCCACCGCATCGCCTGGCTGCATGAAGTCGATGGCGTGCCGACCCACGGCATTTTCGCGGTGACCTTCACCAACAAGGCGGCCGGCGAAATGCGCCACCGCATCGACGCCCAGCTGCCCAACGGCAGCCGTGGCATGTGGATCGGCACCTTCCACGGCCTGGCCAACCGCCTGCTGCGCCTGCACTGGCAGGACGCGAAGCTGCCCGAAGGCTTCCAGGTGATGGATTCGGACGACCAGCTGCGGCTGGTCAAGCGCGTGGTGCAGGCGCTGGAACTGGACGACGGCAAGTACCCGGCCAAGCAGATCGCGTGGTGGATCAACGCGCAGAAGGACGAGGGCCGTCGCCCGCAGCACATCCAGCCCGAGCCGCACGACGCCTGGCTGGAAACCATGCGCCAGGCCTACATCGAGTACCAGGCACGCTGCGACCGCGCCGGTCTGGTCGACTTCGCCGAGTTGCTGCTGCGCGCGCACGAACTGCTGCGCGACAACCCGGCGCTGCTGGCGCACTACCGCGCCCGCTTCCGCGAAATCCTGGTGGACGAGTTCCAGGACACCAACGCCATCCAGTACGCCTTCGTGCGCGTACTGGCCGGCGATTCCGGCCACGTGTTCGTGGTCGGTGACGATGACCAGGCCATCTACGGCTGGCGCGGTGCCAAGGTCGAGAACGTGCAGGGCTTCCTGCGCGACTTCCCGGGCGCGCAGACCATCCGCCTGGAGCAGAACTACCGCTCCACCGCCAACATCCTCGGCGCCGCCAACGCGGTGATCGCGCACAACCCGGACCGCATCGGCAAGCAGCTGTGGACCGACAGCGGCGACGGCGAGCCGATCGACCTGTACGCGGCGTACAACGAGATGGACGAAGCGCGCTACATCGTCGAGCGTGCCCGCCAATGGGTGCGCGATGGGGGCAGCTACACCGAAGTGGCCGTGCTCTACCGCAGCAACGCGCAGTCGCGCGCGCTGGAAGAAGCGCTGCTGAGCGAACAGGTGCCGTACCGTGTGTACGGCGGCATGCGCTTCTTCGAGCGTGCCGAAATCAAGGATGCGCTGGCCTACCTGCGCCTGTTGTCCAACCGCAACGATGACGCCGCCTTCGAGCGCGCGGTCAACACGCCGACGCGTGGCATCGGCGACCGCACGCTGGACGAGGTGCGCCGCGAGGCGCGCGCGCAGGGCATCTCGCTGTGGGAAGCGACCATGCTGGTCACCCAGGGCAGCGCGCTGGCCGCACGTGCGCGCAATGCGCTGGCCGGCTTCCTGGTGCTGGTCAACGAGCTGCAGGCGCAGACCGTGCACATGACCCTGGCTGAGCGCGTGGACCACGTGCTGGCCCGCTCGCAGCTGCGCGAGCACTGGAGCAAGGAAAGCCGCAACGCGCTGGACTCGGAATCGCGCACCGACAACCTCGACGAACTGGTCTCGGTGGCCTCGCGCTTCGTGCGCCGGGCAGATGATATCGAGGAAGTGGGCGAGGACATGGACGAGCTGGTCGCGTTCCTGGCCTATGCCGCGCTGGAAGCCGGCGAGGGCCAGGCGCAGGCGGGCGAGGACGGCGTGCAGCTGATGACCCTGCATTCCGCCAAGGGCCTGGAGTTCCCGCTGGTGTTCCTGGCCGGACTGGAGGAAGGCCTGTTCCCCAGCGCACGCTCGCTGGAGGAAAGTGGGCGGTTGGAAGAAGAGCGCCGCCTGGCCTACGTCGGCATCACCCGCGCGCGCCAGAAGCTGGTGCTGAGCTACGCCGAATCGCGCCGCATCCACGGCCAGGACAACTACAGCCTGCCGTCGCGCTTCCTGCGTGAGATCCCGCGCGAGCTGCTGCACGAAGTGCGCCCGAAGGTGCAGGTCTCGCGGCCGGCTTCGATGGGCGCCAGCCGGGTGATGGGCCACGCCTCGATCGAGGCACCGCCGATCAAGCTCGGCGCACTGGTCACCCATCCGAAGTTCGGCGAAGGCATGGTGACCGACTACGAAGGCAACGGCGCCCACGCCCGCGTGCAGGTCGAGTTCGCCGACGCCGGCAGCAAGTGGCTGGTGATGGCGTATGCCAACCTGACGGTGATCTGATCACCGTCGAGGGGCGGATCCCTCCCGCAGGGAGGGCTCTGACCCCGGTGCGGAAAACGCTGCCGAGCATGGTTCGGCTCTACAAAGGCGAGTATCCATGACCCGCAACGTGCTCTTCCTCTGCAGCCAGAACCGCCTGCGCAGCCCGACGGCCGAGCAGGTGTTTGCCGATTGGCCAGGCATCGAGACCGCCTCGGCCGGGCTGCTGGCCGATGCCGAGGAAGTGCTCAGCCCCGAGCTGCTGCAGTGGGCCGATATCGTGTTCGTGATGGAGCGCACCCACCGCAACCGTCTGTCCAGCCGTTACAAGGCATGGCTGAAGGGCAAGCGGGTGATCTGCCTGGATATTCCGGACGACTACGAGTACATGGACCCGGTGCTGGTGGAGTTGCTGAAGCGCAAGGTCACGCCTTTCCTGCGCTGACGGACTGTTGTAGAGCCGAGCCCATGCTCGGCTGCTTCTGGTGGGAAAGGCAGTCGAGCATGGCTCGACTCTACAAAGGCAGTCGAGCAAGCTCGACTCTACAATGGGGCCTGACATCTTCCAGGAACGCCCCCATGACCGAACCCACGCTGCACGTCACCGTGAAGTTGAACGCCCGGCTGCAGCCCGAGCATCGCCACGAACTGTTCGAGGATCCGCTCGACGCGTTGTTGCAGGCGGCCCAGGTGGGCGAGCTGACCGGCGGCGGCACCGCGATCTCCGACCTGGGTGAAGTCGAGTACGGCGATATCGAAGTAGCGCTGGTCGATGCGGCCGGCGTGCCGAAGCTGATCGATCTGCTGGAACAGCTGGGTGCACCGAAGGGTTCGCAGCTGCAGGGTGCGGGCGAGGCCGACCGCAGCTTCGGCGTGACCGAGGGCCTGGGCATCTACCTGGACGGCCTGAACCTGCCGGACGACGTCTACGAACAGTGCGATTCCAACCACGTGTTCGAACAGCTGTCGGAGAACATCGACGGCCTGGGCGAGATCTGCAGCTGGTGGCAGGGCCCGACCGAGACCGCGCTGTACATGTATGGCGAATCGTTCGAGGCGATGCGTGATGCGATCGCTGAATTCGTCGGCAGCTACCCGCTGTGCCAGAACGCACGCGTGGTGCAGATCGCTTGAGGGCGGAAAATGTGGAGCCGAGCCATGCTCGGCTCATGCATCCGAAGCCGAGCATGGCTCGGCTCTATAGAAGCAGGTTATCGGCTGGCTGGCTGACTGTCGGGCGTTGTCGCGCTGGGCCAGATCCTTGCCCAGGTAATAGCCGCCGCAGAACAGTATGAAGGCGGCGATAAGGCTCCACAAGATGATCCTGAGCGTTCTTGGTGGTGTCGGCTTGCTGTCCTGCATGCGGGTTCTCCCAAGGCGGCGCGCCGCCGCCCACCCAGCCTGCGCCTCAGTGTTCGGGTACGCAAGCTGGTGGTGCGTACAGGCCGCTGCGCGGCGCCGGATTGATCCTGCTCAAGGCGCGCCCTGCACATCCGGTGTGCAATGGTGGTGTTCCCATCTGGCAGACCGCCACGGAGCCCCACCATGTACAAGCGCATCCTGATTGCCACCGACGGGTCCGAGCTGGCCGACAAGGGCCTGGCCAAGGGCCTGGAGCTGGCCAAGGACCTCAATGCCGAGGTCGATATCGTGACCGTTTCCGAGCCGTGGGCCGTCGGCATGTACGACGCCATGGGCTGGAGCGTGGGCTACATGAACAGCCCTGAGTACAAGGCCGACCGCGAGGAAGGCGCGCAGAAGGTGCTGCAGCCGGCGCTGGCCAAGGCCGCCGAGCAGGGCATTACCGCCAACCCGGTGCACGTGCTGGACCGCTATGCGGCTGACGGCATCATCGAGACCGCCGGCGAGCGCAACAGCGACCTGATCGTGATGACCTCGCATGGCCGCCGTGGCGTGACCCGTGTGCTGCTGGGCAGCCAGACCGCCGAAGTGCTGGCACGCAGCACGCTGCCGGTGCTGGTCATCCGCTGATACAAGCGTTCCCGGGGAGGGAACCCGACGCCGGCCGCAGGATGCGCGCCGGCGTCGCCTTTTGTGGGGGATCGGGAGGGTCATATCCACGCATGGCGTGGATCTACTGGATCGCAGGGACCCGACCCCTGGTCACATCACCAGCTGTACAGCTTCCAGTACACCGGCGACACGCCGTCCTTGTCGTTGTCGAAACGGCCATCGCCGTTCTTGTCATACATGTAGAACGGCGCACCGCGCGACGGGGTCACCTTGACCATGCGCAGCTGGCCGGACACGCGGTATTCCTCGATGACATCGCCGTTGTCCATGGTGCGCTTGGACACATCCGCGCCCTTGACGTCAACCGGGGGAGCGCCCGCGCCACCCATGCTGGCGCAGCCAGCGAGCAGGAGCAGGGAAGCCAGCATCAGGGTCTTCATCGGCGGCGCCTTTGCCTGGAAAGAGCCTTGATTATGCCCCATCGCCGGGTGCGCGCCGTGTCGTCGCGGTGCAGGCACGGGCGCGTAGAATCGGCGCATGAGCAGATTAGTCCTGATCGACGGGTCCAGTTACCTGTACCGCGCGTTCCACGCGCTGCCGCCCCTGTCCAATGCGCAGGGCGAACCCACCGGCGCGCTGTTCGGCGTAGTCAACATGCTGCGTTCCACGCTGAAGGAGCGCCCGGCCTACGTCGCGTTCGTGGTCGACGCGCCCGGCAAGACCTTCCGTGACGACCTGTACGACCAGTACAAGGCCAACCGCCCGCCGATGCCCGACGAGCTGCGCAGCCAGGTCGAGCCGATGTGCCGCATCGTCGAGGCGCTGGGCATCAGCATCCTGCGCATCCCCGGCGTGGAGGCCGACGATGTGATCGGCACGCTGGCGCTGCAGGGCCTGGCGCAGGACCTGAAGGTGACCATTTCCACCGGCGACAAGGACTTCGCCCAGCTGGTGCGCCCGGGCATCGAGCTGGTCAACACCATGACCGGCAGCCGCATGGATTCGGACGCGGCGGTGATGGACAAGTTCGGCGTGCGCGCCGACCAGATCATCGACCTGCTGGCGCTGATGGGCGACACCGTCGACAACGTGCCGGGCGTGGAGAAGTGCGGGCCGAAGACCGCCGCCAAGTGGCTGGCCGAGTACCAGCACCTGGAAGGCGTGATGGCGGCCGCGCCGACCATGAAGGGCAAGATCGGCGAGAACCTGCGCGCGGCGCTGGAGCGGCTGCCGCTGAACCGCGAGCTGGTGACCATCCGCACCGACGTGGCGCTGGACGCCAGCCCGACTACGCTGGCCCTGCGCGAGCAGGACGTACCGGAGCTGACCGAGCTGTATACGCGCTACGGCTTCACCCAGGCGCTGAAGGAACTGGGTGCGCCGCTGCCGGCACCGGCCGCCGCCAGCGAGGCCACCCCGAGCCTGCGCGGTACCGCCGCAGGCTTCGCCCGGGGCAGCGCCGAGGCACCGGCTGCCGGCACGCTGGATCCGGCGCTGGCCGCGCCGGGTGAGTACGAGACCGTGCTGACGGCCGAACAGTTGCAGGCCTGGGTCGAGCGCCTGCAGCAGGCGGACCTGATCAGCTTCGACACCGAAACCGATGCGCTGGACGCGATGCGTGCGCGCCTGGTCGGTATCAGCCTGGCGGTCGAGCCGGGCAAGGCGGCGTATATCCCGGTCGGCCACGATTACCCGGGCGCGCCGCCGCAGCTGCCGATGCAGCAGGTGCTGGATGCGCTGCGCCCGGTGCTGCAGGACCCGGCAAAGAAGAAGCTGGGCCAGCACGGCAAGTACGACCTGCATGTGCTGCGCCGCCATGGCGTGCAGGTGCAGGGCTACCACGACGACACCATGCTCGAGAGCTTCGTGCTCAATTCCACCGCCACCCGCCACGACATGGATTCGCTGGCCCTGCGTTACCTGGGCTACAGCACCCTCAAGTTCGAGGACGTGGCCGGCAAGGGTGCCAAGCAGATTCCGTTCTCGCAGGTGGGCATCGACGAAGCCAGCCGCTACGCGGCCGAGGACGCCGACATCACCCTGCGCCTGCACCACGCGCTGCAGCCGCAGCTGCTGGCCGAGCCGGCACTGGACAGCGTGTATCGCGACATCGAAATGCCGCTGGTGCCGGTGCTGACCACGATCGAAGCCAACGGTGTGCGGATCGACACCGACGAGCTGCGCCGGCAGAGCCAGGACCTGTCCTCGCGCATGCTGGCCGCACAGCAGAAGGCCACCGAGCTGGCCGGGCGCAGCTTCAACCTGGATTCGCCCAAGCAGCTGCAGGCGGTGCTGTTCGACGAGCTGAAGCTGCCGGCGGTGGTGAAGACCCCGAAGGGCCAGCCCAGCACCAATGAAGAGGCACTGGAGGCGATTGCCGACCAGCACGAGCTGCCGCGGGTGATCCTGGATTACCGGGGCCTGGCCAAGCTGCGCAGCACCTACACCGACAAGCTGCCGGAGATGGTCAACCCGGACACCGGCCGGGTGCATACCAGCTACCACCAGTCCGGCGCTGCGACCGGCCGCCTGTCCTCGTCGGACCCGAACCTGCAGAACATCCCGATCCGCACCGAGGACGGCCGCCGCATCCGCCGCGCGTTCATCGCCCCGGAGGGCTTCCAGCTGCTGGCGGCCGACTATTCGCAGATCGAGCTGCGGATCATGGCCCACCTGTCGGAGGACCCGGGCCTGGTGCGTGCCTTCGAGCAGGGCGCCGACGTACACCGTGCCACCGCTGCCGAGGTGTTCGGGCGCACGCTGGAGGAGGTGACCCCGAACGAGCGCCGCGCCGCCAAGGCGATCAACTTCGGCCTGATGTACGGCATGAGCGCCTTCGGCCTGGCCCGCAACCTGGGCATCGACCGCGGCCAGGCGCAGGACTACGTGGCGCTGTACTTCAGCCGCTACCCGGGCGTGCGCGACTTCATGGAGCGGATGCGGCAGCAGGCCCGCGATCAGGGCTTTGTGGAGACCCTGTTCGGCCGCCGCCTGTACCTGAACGACATTCATGCACGTAACCAGGGCCTGCGCGCCGGTGCCGAGCGTGCCGCGATCAACGCACCGATGCAGGGCACCGCCGCCGACATCATCAAGCGCGCGATGGTGGAGGTGGACCAGTGGCTGCGTGACAGTGGTGCACCGGCGCGGATGATCCTGCAGGTGCACGATGAACTGGTGTTCGAAACCGAAAGCAGTTTCGTCGAGGAGTTGCGTTTGCAGGTAGTCGAGCGCATGTCGCAAGCGGCCAAACTGCGGGTGCCACTGGTGGTTGATACGGGCGTCGGCAGCAACTGGGACGAAGCGCACTGAGCGTGTTTCGGGCCGAAAACGACGTGAACCTATTCATTCATCAGATGTTTCTGACTCGATCATGAATGTTGCCCTGATTGAAGCTCATTAAATTGGGCCCCTTCACGAACCGTTAGTGTTCGGAGTGCTTCTATAACTCTCGACAGGCGCAATGCCTGTTGTGGATCTCTCCCATCCCCTGGAGCAGATCTCGGAACGGGGACTCCTCCCCAAGTGCCCGTTCCCCGGCCCCGTTGACCTCCCCCTGGTCAGCGGGGCTTTTTATTTGTGCCGCCGGAACATCTCCGATGGGGTCAGATCCCTTTGCCCACCGGGCAAAGGGATCTGACCCCAGGTGCTAGGCTGGGCCACTGTCCAGCAGGGGAACCCGCAATGCCCAACCTGTTCGCACTGGCCATGCCGTGGTGGGAGTTCATCCTGCGCGCGGTGGTGGTGTATGTCGTGGTGCTCGGCATGGTCCGGCTCGGTGGCAAGCGGGCTCTGGGACAGATCACGCCCTTCGACGTGCTGCTGATCGTGTTGCTGGGCAACGCGGTACAGAACGCGCTGCTGGGCACGGACACCTCGCTGGGCGGAGGCCTGCTGCTGGCGGCCACCCTGATCGTGCTGAATTACGGGGTGGGCTGGCTGACCACCCGGAATCGCCGCATGGAGCGGATGATCGAAGGAGAGCCCACCGTGATCGCGCGTGATGGCCGGCTGCTGGACGGTGTTCTCCGCCGCGAACTGATCAGCCCGGCCGATTTCGACGCCGCGCTGCGCCAGCAGGGCGGGCTGCGGATCGAAGACGTGCAGGTCGCGCTGCTGGAGACGACCGGGCACATCACGATCATCGCGCGGAAGCACACCTGATCTTGTAGCGCCGGGCCCAGGCTCGGCCGCCCTTCACCGCCTATGCGTGCCCACCAGGCCCTTGCCCAGCGCGACGACATCCATCAGAGCCAGTCGCGCGGCACCAGGTAATCGGCCAGGCGTGCCTCGGCGCTGCCCGCTTCCGGGTTGAAGCCGTACTCCCAACGCACCCGCGGCGGCAGGCTCATCAGGATGCTTTCGCTGCGGCCACCGCTCTGCAACCCGAACAGGGTGCCGCGGTCGTAGACCAGGTTGAATTCCACGTAGCGGCCGCGGCGGTACAGCTGGAACTCGCGTTCGCGCTCGCCATGGGCGGCGTCCTTGCGCTGCTGCACGATCGGCAGGTAGGCGTCGAGGAAGCCATCACCGACCGCGCGCAGGTAATCGAAATCGCGCTCGAAGTCGCCGTGCAGGTCGTCGAAGAACAGGCCACCGACGCCGCGCGTTTCATTGCGATGGCGCAGGAAGAAATACTCGTCGCACCAGCGCTTGTGCGCGGCGTAGCGCTCATCGCCGAACGGTGCGCACAGGTCGCGCGCAACCCGGTGCCAGTGCTGCACGTCCTCGTCGAACGGATAGAACGGGGTCAGGTCGAAACCGCCGCCGAACCAGCTGGCCACCACCTCGCCGTCGCGCTGCGCCTGGAAGAAGCGCACGTTGGCATGGGTCGTCGGCACGTAGGGGTTGAGCGGGTGGAACACCAGCGACACGCCGGTGGCGCGCCAGGAGGCGCCGGCCAGCTCCGGGCGGTTGGCCGAGGCCGACGGCGGCAGGCGGCTGCCGGCCACGTCGGAGAAGCCGATGCCGGCCTGCTCGAACACCGCACCGTCGCGCAGCACGCGGGTACGCCCGCCACCGCCCTCGGCCCGTTGCCACAGGTCTTCCTGGAAGCGGGCCTGGCCATCGACGGCCTCGATCGCCGTACAGATGCGGTCCTGCAGGTCGGTGAGGTAGGCGCGCACGCGCTCGAATTCGTTCATGGCGCGTACTTTACCGCAGGGCCCGCCCGAAGCTGCGGACAGGCCCTGGCGGGCTCAGCGCTTGCGGTTGGAGTTGCGCGGCGCCGGAGCGTCGTCCTCGGCCGCCTCGTCAACTGATTTCTGCAGGGCACCGCCCAGCGTGATCAGTCCCCAGTTCTGGGTGCCGAGCACGTCGCAGGCCACATGCAGGCCACTGCGGTCGGCCTTGCACAGCTGCTCCAGGGTTGCCCGTGCGTCCAGTTCCGCACCGTTGCCCTGCGCGGTCACCAGGTTCTCGCACCCTTCGCGCACGCCGGCGCGGCAGACCGTGGTGTAGTGCTCGGCGGCCTGCAGCCAGTTCCCGGACAGCGCAAGGCGGTTGCCGAGAATGTTGCAGCCCTGCAGCTTGCCCTGCGTGCAGCAGGCTTCGGCGCCGTCCTCGTTGGCCAGCGCCAGCGGGCAATCCTGTGGCAGTGGCAGCACGTTGAACTGCTTCGGCGCACTGCACCGGGCCGGGCCCTCGCCGGTGGGGGTGAACACCTGGAAGCGGGTCCAGGTATCCAGGCCCAGCAGCTGGCCGCCCGGCAGCGGGCGCAGCACGAAGTCGCCGCCCTTGTCGTGGCGGATGCGGATGTCGCCCGCATCGATACGCGCGCGAAGATGGCTGCCCCAGCCGACTCCGACCAGGCCGGCGTCACCGAAATCGAGCGTGTCCATCAGGCCGCCGTCGGCCCGGTAATTGCCGCAGGGCAGGGCCGTTGCCGGCTGCGGTTGCAACGATGCGCCCACCGCCTGCAATGCCGGCAGGCGCTCGCAGGTGGCGGTGTCATTGCCGGGGGGGCAGGCCGCAGCCAGGGCCTGCACTGCCTGCAGGGGATCTCCCGCCTCCCAGGACAGCTCAGCCACGCGGGTGCAGAAGCCGCCATGCGGTACCTCGCGGCACAGCCGCAACAACTGTTGCCGTCGCTCAGCCGGGATGACCACCGGCCCGGCTGGCGCCGTCATCGTCACCATCGCTTCGGTCATGGCCGCCGTCATCGCCGCCTTGGCCAGCTGCTCCTGCACTGCGGGGGCCGCCTCGAGTGCGGTGGCGCACGCCGGGGTTCCCTGTTCGAAGCCGCCGTTGTTGCAGGCGGCGGGGAGCGTGATGCCGGACAGGGCGGCGTCGAGCGCTGCCTTCGTCATGGCAGGATCGGCCCCGACCGTGGGCTTGGCTTCATCGTGCCAACGATCGGCCAGTTGCAGGCACATGCCGGGCACGCCTTCCCGGCACCCTGCTTCCAGTGCGGTCGGGGTCGCTTCGCGACGGTTGTCCAGGCACGCCGCCGCATCGGCCAGGCAGCTGCCTTCGGCCGGCGTGGCGGCTGCGGCGCACTGTGCGGGGGCTTGCAGGATGTAGACCGTGCCATCCACCTCAACCGTGCGGCCACGATCGCGCACCTGCAGCGCGCTGGGCAGGCCGTACTCCAGGTTCACCAGTTGCAGCTTTCCGTCGATCTGCTGGAACGCGACCGGAGACGGCGTACTGCCGAAGTGCTTCTGCTCGCCGCGGTTCGGTGAGTTGATGCGCAGCGTGCTGCTGCCTTCGTCGGCCTTGAACAGGCCACATTGGGGCGATTGCGCGGCGGCCGTCGGTGCGGCCAGCAGCAAGGTCCAGGCCAGCCAGCGGCGGCGTGGTGCGGGTAAAAGCATGTCGTCTCCTTGACGATCGAACGGATAACTCCTGGCGCTACGGCGAACCACGGCCCACGCGCGCGGTCACGCATTGTGCCGCGTCTGGCACGCGCTGGTAGCGCTGGTAACCGGTCTGCGAATCCATGCCGAGCAGGTCGCCATTGCCGAGCTGGCGCAGGACATGGGTTTCGCCGTTCTGCTGCAGCTGGACCGCACCTTCCTGCAGGCGGCCTCGCGTGCCATCACCGAAGTCGAGCATGTCGACCTGGCCACCCTCGGCCTGGTACCGGCCACACGGCAGCTGCTGGAGCGGGACCAGGCGTAGATCGGCACCGAGTTCACGCAATGGCGCGGTACGTTCGCAGGCACTGGCGCGGCCTGCGTCGCAGGCCACCTGCAGCGCCTGTACCGCCAGCGCGGGTTGCAGTGCCTTCAATTGCTGTTCGGCCACTTCGACACAGAAGCGGCCACCGCGGTGCTGCAGGCACAGTCGCTGCAGCTGTTGCAGTGCCGCCAGGGGTAACGGCGGTCCCTCCGGTGCCTTCTCGGCCCGTTCCAGGCGCTGATCAACCCGTCGCATGGCGGCGGCCAGATCAGCGTCGGCCAGCGCTTCGCAGGCCTGCGGATCGTGGGTGGGGGTGTGCTCGCGGCAGGCTGGCGGGCGCTCGAAGCGCGCGGTGCCGGCGCCATCGGTCGCTGCCGCGGTGTTGCTTTCGAGCCTCTGCTGCAGCAGCGCCGAGCAACCCGCACCCACGCCCTCGTCGCAGGCGCGCCGGGCCTGGCCGGGTGAGGCCGTTGGCAGCTGCACCATGCAGTAGCTGCCAGCAGCGCGGCAGCTGCCGGCCACAGTGCTGGGCTCGACAGCGCAGGCCCGGGGCTGGCGCAGGGTGTAGACCATGAGCACGTCGTCCTCGATGCGCCGCCCATCGGCGCTGATCCGGATCGGCTCCGCCACGCCATCGTCGAGCATGACCAGGCGGGTCTGTGCCGCACTGCGATCGACCCACAGCGGCTGCGGCTCACCGATGCCGTTGTGGCGGTAGCCGCTGCTGTGGGTGGTGAACACCAGTGCCATGCCGTCATCGACACTGCGGTACTCGCCGCAGTGCAGCGCGTCGGCGGAAGCAGGTAGTGCGGCGAACAGCAGCAGTGCTGGAAGAAGCGACGGCCAGCGCATGCGACGGTCCTTGTCGGGCAGGGATCGGTGGAACTCAGTGGAAGCGTGAGCGCACGTCGGGGCGCAGCAGGCGCCAGGCCAGCCAACCCTGCAGGCCGAGGAGCACGAACGACATGCCGACCACGGTCAGCGTGATCAGCCAGCGTTTCAGTTGCAGTTCCTGCAGCAGGGCCGGGTCATCGGCCAGGAACGGGATGAGGTCGCCCATGAACACATCCAGCCACCAGGCGACTGCGAAGTTGGTCAAGCCACTCAGCAGCAGCAACAGCACGAAGCTCCACAGGCCCCAGCGCCGTTCGCGCAACAGGCCCCAGCTGGACACGGTCGAGGCCAGGCACAACAGCGCGACGACCATCGACGCGGCCACCGGGTGCGCCAGCAGCCAGATCAGGCTGTGCAGCTGTTGGAGCTGCACTTCGCTTTCCACCAGGCGCCACAGCGCGAGGTTGTGCAGCGGCCACAGCACCAGGCCCTGCAGCACGAAGTAGATCGTCAGCAGCAGCGACAGCCAGAACGAGGCCTGGGCCACCGGGCGCACCCAGGCGTGATAGGCCGGGGAAGGCAGGGAGGGGATCGACGGGATCGACATTGACATCCGATGTCCTTGCAGTCGGCGCCCGCCTGCTCAGCGGGCCGTCACCCGGGTGGCGACCGCCGGCAGGATATGGTGTTCGCTCAAGGGTGCCAAGGGCAGGCCATGCGGTGGCCGCAGCGGAACCCAGGCCAGCTCGGCGATCTCGGCGCGTGCCTGCGGCGTGCCGACCACCTGCACCCACCATGCCTGCGCCTGCACGCGATGGCCGGGCTCGTTCACCGCCCAGTCTTCGAACGCGCCCAGCGCGAGGGCCGACGCGGTGCACAGCTGCACGCCCAGTTCCTCGCGCAGTTCGCGGGCCAACGCCTGCAACGGCGCCTCGCCGGGTTCGGGCTTGCCACCGGGCTGGATGAAGCGGCGGGCGCCGTGCTTGCGCACCACCAGCGCCTGGCCGCGGTCATCCAGGATGACCGCGGCCACGATCCGGATCGTGGCTGCGGTGTTGCTCACTTCAGGTTCTGCTCGAACAGCTTGAGGATGCGCTTGTACTGGTCCAGCCAGGAATCAGCACGCACGTAGCCGTGGCGTTCCAGCGGGTACGGGGCAATGGACCAGTTGTCCTTGTGCAGCTCAATCAGGCGCTGGGTGAGGTTCACCGAGTCCTGGAAGAACACGTTGTCATCCATCATGCCGTGGGCGATCAGCAGGTTGTCCTGAAGGTTCTGCGCGTACTCGATCGGCGAGGACACGCGGTACGCCTCCGGGTCGATGTCCGGGGTGTTGAGGATGTTGCTGGTGTAGCCGTGGTTGTAGTTGTGCCAGTCGACCACCGGGCGCAGCGCGGCGCCGGCCTTGAAGGTGCCCGGTGCGCGGAACAGCGCCATGAAGGTCATGAAGCCACCGTAGGAACCGCCGTAGATGCCGGCGTGGTCACGGTCGCCCTGCTGGGTGTCGACCAGCCAGTCCAGGCCGTCCTTGTAGTCTTCCAGTTCCGGATGGCCCATGTTGCGGTAGATGGCCGTGCGCCAGTCGCGGCCGTAGCCCTCGCTGCCGCGGTAGTCCATGTCCAGCACGATGTAGCCCTTCTGCACCAGCAGGTTGTGGAACATCTGCTCGCGGAAGTAGGCCGGATAGCGCTGGTGCACGTTCTGCAGGTAGCCGGCGCCGTGCACGAACATCACGATCGGGTACTTCCTGCCCGGTTCCTTGTGCTCGGGCTCGTAGTACTTGGCCCAGACCACGCCGGCACCATGCTTGGACGGCACCGCCACCAGCTTCGGCTGGATCCACTCGCGTGACTTGTAGTCGGCGGTGCGGGTATCGGTCAGCACGCGTGCCTGGCCACCGGCGCTGGGCAGCACCGCCAGCTGCGGCGGCAGGTAGGCACCGGAGTAGCGCACCAGCAGCTGCTGGCCGTCCGGCGACAGCGAGAAGTCTTCCACGCCATTGAGGCTGGTCAGCTCGCGCACCTGGCGGTTGCCGGTGTCGACCGCGCAGACTTCGTAGTCATGCGGCGCCTGCTGGTTGCACAGGAAATAGAAGCCCTTGCCATCGGCCGACGGCACCGGCGCCGAGGTTTCCCACTTGCCGCTGGTCAGCGCCTGTGGCTTGGCGGTGCCGGCCTGGGTGTACAGGTGCGAGAAGCCCGATTCCTCGGACAGCAGCCACAGCGTGCGGCCATCGGCCATCCAGCCGAAATCGTTGAAGCCCCAGTTGATCCAGGCGTTGTCGGTCAGGCGGTGGCGGTTCTGCACGCGGCCGTCGGCGGCGTTGACGCTGATGATCCAGCGGTCCTTGTTGTCGTTGGCACGCAGCATCACCGCGGCCTGCTGGCCGTCGGCGCTCCAGCGGATGCCGCCGCCCATGAAGTCGCTCATCACCTGCACGCTGCGCTCGCCCTTCAGCGCATCCTTGCCGGCCTTGCGGCGCAGCTCGGCCAGCGGGTCGGTGCTGATGCCCGGCAAGCTGGACAGCGAGACCTTCTCGGCCTTGCCGGTGCGCACGTCCACGTACCACAGGGTGTGCGGTTCGGAGCCGTTGCGGCCGACGCGCGTGCGGGTGTCCTCGGTTTCTTCGTAGCCCGATTCGGTCACGTACAGCGGCATCTTGCTGGTGCGGCCGTCGTCGAAGTCCTTCGGCTTGGTCACCACGATCAGGTGGGTCAGGTCGGGCGACAGCACGCTGTCACCGATTTCGACGTCGGCGCCCAGGTACACCGGGCCCGGCGCGCGGGTCGGGTCAGCCTGGCGCCAGCGCTGGTCCTGGTCCTTCAGCGCTTCGCGCTGGTCGCGGTCGCGGCGCAGGGTTTCCAGCGTGCGCAGCTGCTGGTCGCGCAGCACATCGGCCTTCGGCGCCGTACGCGGGTCCTTCTCGGCCTTCAGGCTGGCTACCTGCTGCACGCCGCTGGCGGCGGTCCAGTGGAACCAGTTCTGGCCGACGCGCCAGATCACGCCGTTGTCGGCAGCGAAGTTCACGTTGCCCGCGCGCTCGTTGCTGCGGGTCAGCTGGGTCAGCGCGCCGCTGCGCAGGTCGCGCACGAACACATCGCCATTGCGGACGAAGGCGCTGCGGCTGCGGCTGCGGTCGTAGACCGGCTCGGCGACGTCCAGGGTGCCGCGCTGGTCATCGGCCACCTGTGCGGCCACGCCGCCGGCCACCGGCTGGCGGAACGTATCGCGCACCGGGCTGCCGTTGCGCTTGAGCTGGTACTCCACCTGCTGGCTGTTCCACGACCACCAGGCCTTCTCGACCGGCGGACCGATCCAGTCCGGGTCGGCCATGGCCTGTTCGATGGTGATCGGCGTCGGCGCGGCATGCGCAGCCGGTGCGGCCAGCACGGCCGACAGCAGGAGGGACAGGGGCAGCACTCGGGACATGGGCGGACGGCACCAGAAGAGGAAACCGGGCAAGCGTAGCAGCCGCAAGGACCCGGGGCAGGGGCCACAGGTCATGGCAGCGGAATCGGCAAAAGGCACCGCCCGAGTCGCTGCGGCGGCGTGTGCGGCATGATGGCCATTCCGTTCGGATGGGACCGGACGCCTGGTGCAACCGGTTGCCGTGGTCGCGCATCCATTCTCCTGAACCCGCATCATCCACCGAACAGGAGCCGACCATGCAGGAACTGATCCCGATCACCCTCTTCATCTGCATCGCCTACGCGATCCACGCCATTGCCGATGCCCGCGCGCGCAGCAAGCTGGTGGCCCCGCACGTGCCGGAGGAGGTGATCCGCTCGCTGGCGGTGCTGGAAGAAGAGCGCCGGCGCCAGGGTGCGCTGCGCTGGGGCATCAGCCTGGTCTGCCTGGCCTTGGCCATGGCCCTGCTGGAAGCCATCGGTGCCCGTGACCTGACCTTCGGCGCCGCCGCCGCGCTGGTCGGCAGTGCTGGCCTGGGCCAGCTGCTGGCCTGGCACTTCACCCGTCCTGCCGCACGCAAGGGCTGAGCCGGAACATGCCACGGGCACAGGGGGCGCCCCGCGCATGAGCCTGCTCGGCGAAGCATTGTCGGCACTGCGGGGCCGTCGTCGCGATGATGCAGCAGCGGCTGCACCGCCCGCCGAGCCGCTGGACGCGGACCAGGCCCTGGTGCGGGCGATCATCGATGGTTCGCAGGCGGCGTTTGCGCAGCTGGTCGAGACCCACCAGCGCACCTGCGCGCATGTGATCGGACGCATGGTCGGCGACCGCGACCAGGTCGCCGACCTGCTGCAGGAAACCTTCCTGGCCGTGTTCCGCCAGCTGCACCGGTTCCGCTTCGAATCCTCGCTGCGCACCTGGGTTTCGCGGGTGGCCTACACCACTGCGCTGCAGCACCTGCGCCGGCGGCGGCTGGAGGCGCAATGGATGGTGGCAGTGGAGGTGCCGGAGGAACTGGGGATTGGCGATGAAGGCCCGGGGCCGGCCGAGTTGAGCGAGGCCCTGCAGGCCGGGCGCCAGCTGGGCGCGGCGCTGGAACGACTGAGCGCACCGCAGCGCCTGATCGTCGGCCTGCATTACCTGGAGGATTTCGATCTGGCCGAGATCGAACAGGTGACCGGGCTGGCACGCGGTACCATCAAGAGCCACCTGCACCGCGCGCGCCAGGTCCTGAAGCAGGAACTGACGCGGCATGCCACCGCCGGAGAGCTGCTGTGAACCCACCGACCGACCCTCGCGATGCGGAAGCGCGCGCGCTGGCACAGGCGCTGCGTGAACAGGCACGGCAGGAACAGACGCCGGATGTGAGCGAGGCGCTGCAGAAGCGCATTGCCGTTGAGTCGCGCGACGGTGGCGTGGGCTACGTGGTGGTGCAGGTGCTGTTGTTTGGCGCGCTGCTCGCTGCCGCAGCCTGGTACTTCTGGAACTGAGGTGCCCTCCGGGCGGTGGGCCGCTGCAGTCGCTGTTGGTAGATGCCGGCCTGGGTCGGCGTTTGGGTGTGTGCGCCAACCAAGGTTGGCAGCTACCAAAGCGGTAAGTCCTTCGTGCCGCCCTGCGACAAAGTGAAGCAGCGCGTCACCCGGTCGCATCCCGGCTTAACGAAATCCTCCTAAAGTGGTCCGGTATCCCACCGGTCACAGGCAGGAGGCGTCCCTTGGACGCGTTGTTGTTGTCCCGGATCCAGTTCGGATTCGTCATCAGTTTCCACGTGCTGTTCCCCGCCTTCACCATCGGCACGGCCAGCTGGCTGGCCTTCATCGAGTGGCGCTGGCTGCGCACGAAGCTGCCCGTGTGGCGCGAGCTGTATTTCTTCTGGCAGAAGATCTTCGCCGTGTCGTTCGGCATGGGCGTGGTCAGTGGCATCGTCATGGCCTTCCAGTTCGGTACCAACTGGCCGCGGCTGAGCGAGCTGGCCGGCACGGTCATCGGCCCGCTGCTGACCTATGAAGTGCTGACCGCGTTCTTCCTGGAAGCCAGTTTCCTCGGCGTGATGATGTTCGGCTGGGGCCGGGTCTCGCCGCGCCTGCATTTCCTGTCCACCTGCATGGTGGCGCTGGGCACGTTGTTCTCTACGTTCTGGATCCTGTCGTCCAACAGCTGGCTGCATACTCCAGCCGGCTACGAGATGGTCAACGGCGTCGTGCATCCGGTGGACTGGTGGCAGGTGGTGTTCAACCCCTCGTTCCCGTACCGTCTGGCGCACATGGCGTTGGGCTCGTTCATCACCACCTGCTTCGTGATTGGTGGCATCGGCGCGTGGTACCTGCGCAAGGGCACGCACGTCGAAGCAGGCCGGCGCATGCTGGTCGCTGCCGTTGCATTCGCGGCATTGACCGTGCCGGTGCAGATCTTCGTCGGCGACATGCATGGCCTGAACACGCTCAAGCACCAGCCGATGAAGATCGCGGCGATGGAAGCGCACTGGCATGAAACCAGGGAAGGCGAGGGCGTGCCGCTGGTGGTGTTCGCACTGCCGAACGAGAAGGAAGAGCGCAACGATTTCGAAGTGGCCATCCCGAAGCTGGGCAGCGTGATCCTCACCCACAGCCTGGACGGCACCTTCGATCCGCTGACCTCGGTACCGGCCAGCGAACGGCCGCCGGTGACGCCGGTGTTCTTCGCCTTCCGCATCATGGTCGGGCTGGGCACGCTGATGCTGTTGCTGGCCTGGGTGTCAGCGTTCCAGCTGTGGCGCAGGAAGCTGCTGGATTCGCCGTGGCTGCTGCGCGGCTGGAACTGGATGCTGCCCAGCGGCTTCATCGCGCTGCTGTCGGGTTGGTTCGTCACCGAGATGGGGCGCCAGCCGTGGGTGGTGTATGGCGTACTGCGCACCGCTGATGCAGTGGGTCCGCAGAGCGCGTGGATGACCGCGCTGTCGCTGGGCGTCTACGTGGTTGGCTACGCCTTCGTGTTCGGCTGGGGCATCTGGTACCTGGTGAAGATCCTGCGCCATGGGCCGCAGCCGTATGCCGAGGGGCCGTCGCTGGACCATGGCAGCCATACCCCGGCGCGCCCGCTGTCGGCGGCCGACGAACCACTGGAGGAGCGCTGACATGGACCTGATGACCTGGCTGCCGGTGGCGTGGTTCGCGGTGATCGGCTTCGGCGTGCTGATGTACGTGGTGCTGGACGGCTTCGTGCTCGGCATCGGCATCCTTGCCCCGTTCGCCGAGGACGAGGAACAGCTGGACCTGATGATGAACACGGCCGCGCCGATCTGGGACGGCAACGAGACCTGGCTGGTGCTGGGCGGCGCTGGCCTGCTGGCGGCCTTCCCCAAGGCCTATGCGGTGCTGTTGTCGGCGCTGTACCTGCCGGTGCTGCTGCTGGTGGTGGCGTTGGTGTTCCGCGGCGTGGCGTTCGAGTTCCGCTTCAAGGCACATCGTTCGCGCCGGCTGTGGAGCGTGGCATTCGGCCTCGGTTCGCTGCTGGCGACCTTCGCCCAGGGCGTGATCCTGGGCACGCTGGTTCAGGGCATCCCGCTGGTCGACGGTGTCTACCAGGGCGGTGCATTCACCTGGTTCAGCCCGTTCGCGATGCTGACCGGTGCCGCCCTGGTGGCCGGCTATGCGTTGCTGGGCAGCACCTGGCTGATCCTGAAGACAGAGGGACGCGTGCAGGCGCTGGCGCGGCAGATGACGCGGCCGCTGGTGGTGGCGGTGATCGCGGCGATGGGCCTGGTCAGCAGCTGGCTGCCGTTCCTCGATTCGCGGTTGATGGATCGCTGGTTCAGCGACGGCAACTTCTGGTGGCTGTCACCGGTGCCGTTGCTGACCCTGGCGGTGGCTGCCGCGCTGTGGCGCAGCGCCACCCATCCGCGCCGCGACCTGCCGCCGTTCCTGCTCAGCCTGGCCCTGTTCGTGCTCGGCTTCCTCGGCCTGGTGCTGGGCATGTGGCCCTACCTGCTGCCGCCGTCGATGACCCTGTGGCAGGCCGCCGCGCCGGCCTCCTCGCTGGGCT
This sequence comes from Stenotrophomonas sp. SMYL41, assembly GCF_036319965.1. NCBI lineage: Bacteria > Pseudomonadati > Pseudomonadota > Gammaproteobacteria > Lysobacterales > Lysobacteraceae > Stenotrophomonas > Stenotrophomonas sp. SMYL41. Next base: position 82,871 of record NZ_JAWIRX010000005.1, read on the forward strand.
TCACCCTGGTCGGGCTGGTCATTCTGCTGCCGGTCATCCTCGGCTACACGGCCTGGTCGTACCGGGTGTTCCGCGGCAAGGTGCACGCCGATACCGGTTACCACTGATCGATTGAATGCGGGGCCTGCCGGTGCCGGGTCCCGCGTTGGGGAATGTGAAACCTGCACACCCCGTGCAGGACGTGCTAGCGTGCGCTCCTTTCCGGCGGCCAGGGGGGCAGCCGGCGACGTCCTGGACGGACGCACGGCTGCAGGAATGGGGGGCCGCCGCGCGTCGCCGTAATGGCTCGTGCCTATCGTTCTCCCGTTGAAGCACCATCGCTAAATGATCGAATTCTCCATCGTCGACTGGGCTGCCTGGGCGCCCGGCCTGAGCGAGCGTAGCCAGTGGCTGGGCTGGGCCGATGCGCCGTATCCGCCGCAGGGCGAAGACACGCCGGCGCTGGCCGAGATACCGGCGATGCAGCGCCGCCGTATCGAGCGGCTGGGCCGGATGGCGATCCAGGCCGCGTGCTGGTGCGAGGACGGGCAGGGTGCCGACAGCCGGGTACCACTGGTGTTCGCCAGCCGCCATGGCGACGTGGCCCGTTCGATGGATCTGCTCGCGGCGCTGGCCGGCGAGCAGCCGCTGTCGCCGACCGGGTTCGGCCTGTCGGTGCACAACGCGATCGCGGCGCTGTATTCGATCGCCCGCGGCCACCGCGGCAACTACCTGGCGCTGGCCGCAGGCCAAGCCACGGTAGAGACCGCCTGCCTGGAGGCAGCCGGCCTGCTGGCCGATGGTGCCCGAGAAGTGCGGGTGGTGGTCTACGAATCGCCGCTTCCTGAAATTTACGCGACGTTCGCCGACGAACCCGACCCGTTCTTTGCCTGGTGCTGGCGCTTGACCGCGCCAACGCCGGGCCAGCCGACCCTCTCGCTGCAGTGGGAAGCGGCGCCGCATGCCGCGGCCACCGCACCGGGCATGCTGCCGCACGCGCTGGACCTCCACCGCTTCCTGCTGTCCGGCGCGCCGGCGCTGGAGCACGTGGCCCAGGGCCAGCGCTGGCGCTGGGGGCGCCGTGGCTGAGGCGCTGCGCCGCCTCGATCATGCCTGGCGGGTGCTCGGCACCGGCCTGAGCTTTGTCGCATTTGGCGTGGGCGGCCTGCTGCTGGGCGTGCTGGTGATGCCGGTGCTGCTGCTGATGCGCGATCCGGTGGCCCGCCGCCGACGGGCCCGCCGCGTGGTCCAGGCTGCCTTTGCCAGCCACCTGCGCCTGATGCGTGCGCTGGGGGTGATGACCTACCAGATCGAGGGCGGTGAACGCCTGCAGCGCGACGGTTTGCTGGTTCTGGCCAATCACCCGACCCTGATCGACGTGGTCTGCCTGATCTCGCTGCTGCCCAACGCCGATTGCGTGGTGAAGCGGGCCGTGGCCTGCAACCCGTTCATGCGCGGCCCGGTGCGGGCGGCCGGCTACATCGCCAACGATGACGGGGCGGGCCTGGTTGACGACTGCGTGGCGGCGGTGCATGCCGGCGGTACCTTGGTGATCTTCCCGGAGGGCACCCGCAGCGTGCCGGGCCAGCCGCCACGGCTGCAGCGCGGGGCTGCCAACATCGCCGTCCGCGGCCGGCTGGACATCACCCCGGTGCGGATCACCTGCACCCCGCCCACGCTGACCAAGGGACAGAAGTGGTATCGTGTCCCCTCACGTCGCTTTCACGTTCGGCTGCAGATCGGCGAAGATATCCCGATCGCGCCCTTCCTGGCCGATGACGACTCGCCAAGGGGGGATGCCTTGGCAGCACGCCGCGTCACCGAGCACCTTTCTCGTTATTTCGACCTGTCTGGAGATCCGCCCCGTGCAAGCACTTGAGCACGAGATCAAGGAATTGATCATTTCCTCCCTTTCGCTGGAGGACATCACGCCGGAGGACATCGATCCGACCGCGCCGCTGTTCGTCGAGGGCCTTGGCCTGGATTCGATCGACGCGCTGGAGCTGGGCCTGGCGTTGCAGAAGAAGTACGGTGTCAGCCTCTCGGCCGATTCGGAAGAAACCCGTCGCCATTTCTCCAGCGTGCGCGCGCTCGGCGAGTTCGTCGCCGCCCGCCAGTCGTAACGGCGCCAGGAATTGCCATGACCAAGAATGAACTGTTCGAACGCATCGTCAGCATCCTGACCGACAGCTTCGAGATCGAAACCGCCCGGATCACACCCGAGGCCCGCCTGTACGACGACCTGGACATCGACAGCATCGATGCGGTCGACCTGATCGTGCAGCTCAAGCCGCTGCTCGGCCGCAATCTGCAGCCGGAGGCGTTCAAGGCCGTGCGCACCGTGCAGGACATCGTCGATGTTGTGCATGGACTGCTGCCGGACCAGGCAGCCGCCTGACCGCAGCGCCGGCGGCTTCGCCATGGCTCGCGCACGTACCGTCGTGGTGGCAGCGATTTCGCTGGCTTACCCGCTGCTGGTGTACCTGGCGATGGGCCGTTTCGAGCCGCGCTGGCTGTCGCTGCTGCTGTTCACCCTGGCCCTGCTGCGTGCGCTGAGCACGCGCCAGCCGTTGTGGTGGGCCGCCGCCGCCGGCACCGGCCTGCTGGCAGTGCTGGCCACCGTGCTGAACCAGGCCCTGCCGCTGAAGCTGTACCCGGCGCTGGTCAACGCGGTGATGCTGGTGGTGTTCGGCACCAGCCTGCGCTTCGGGCCGCCGCTGGTGGAGCGCCTGGCGCGGCTGCAGGAGCCGGACCTGCCGCCGTTCGCGGTGGCCTATACCCGCCGCGTCACCCAGGTGTGGTGCGGCTTCTTCGTTCTCAACGGCAGCCTGGCCCTGCTGACCGCGCTGTACGCGTCGGACCGGGTCTGGATGCTCTACAACGGATTGTTGGCGTACGTGATGATGGGCGTGTTGTTCGCGGGTGAGTGGCTGGTACGGCGGCGGGTGAAGGCGGCGCACGCGCATGGCTGACTGGATTGCCCTGGACCGGTTGCTGCTGGAGGCACGGCCGCAGCGCAGCGTCGGCCTCTGCGACGGGGAGGTGGTTGACCACGCCGGCTTCCGCCAGCACGTACTGGCCTGGCGCGCCACCTTTGCGGCCGCCGAAGGCCGCGACTGGGCCCTGTACTTCGACGACGCCGTGGCCTTTGCCGCAGCGCTGTTCGGTGCCTGGCACGCCGGCAAGCGGGTGTTCCTGGCCGCCGACAACCTGCCGGCCACGCTGCAGGCGCTGCAGCCGCGGGTGAGCGGTTTCGCGGGCGATGTCTGCGCTGATTACCACCCGCTGGCGGTGCGGGACGCCGTGCTGGACGATGAACTGCAGGCGCTGGACGAGCGCGCCTGCGAACTGTGCGTGTTCACCTCCGGCAGCACCGGCCAGCCCAGTGCGATCGGCAAGCGCCTGGACCAGCTGGCGCGCGAGGTGGAGGCATTGCAGGCCGCGTTCGGTGCGCAGATGGAGGGTGTGCAGGTCCATGGCACGGTGTCCCACCAGCACATCTACGGGCTGCTGTTCCGCGTGTTGTGGCCGCTGGCCGCCGGCCGCCTGATCCATCCGCGCCGGTTCTTCCACGAAGACCTGGTGGGCGCGCTGGCTGGTGCCGACACAGTGCTGGTGGCGACGCCGGCCCACCTCAAGCGTCTGCCTGAGCAGCTCGACTGGGCCAGCCTGCATGGCCGCCTGCGCGCGGTGTTCTCTTCCGGCGGCCCGCTGCCGGAAGACGCGGCGCGGCAGGTACGGCAGTGGCTGGGCGTGGCCCCAACCGAGGTCTATGGCAGCAGCGAGACTGGCGGCATCGCCTGGCGCCGCTGGGACACCGACCTGCCGCCATGGCAGCCGCTGCCGGGCGTGCAGTGGCGGATCGACGACGGCTGCCTGGCGGTGGCCTCGGCGCATCTGGAAACCCCCGACTGGTGGCGTACCCAGGACCGCGTTGAAGCGTTGGCCGATGGCCGCTTCCGCCTGCTGGGCCGCGCCGACCGCATCGTCAAGATCGAAGAACGCCGCGTGTCGCTGGATGCGCTGGAACGCGCGCTGCGCGAAGACGCCGAAGTGGATGACGCGCGCGTGCTGGTGCTGCCCGGGCAGCGCGAGCAGCTGGCCGCGGTGGTGGTACCGGCTGACCCGACGCTGCTGGAGGGCGGTGATGCCGCGCGCCGCGCGCTGGGCCAGCGCCTCGGCGCGCGTCTGGCGCATGCGCATGACGCGGTGACCCGGCCGCGCCGTTGGCGCCTGGTGCCGTCGCTGCCGATCAACGCGCAGGGCAAGGTGACCCAGGCGGCACTGGCAGCGCTGTTCCAACCGCTGATGCCGGTGCCGTCATGGGACCGCCGCGATGCCGCCAGCGCCACCTTGCGCATGATCCTGGACCCGGCGCTGAGGCCGTTCCAGGGCCACTTCACGCAGGCGGCGATCCTGCCCGGCGTGGCGCAGCTGGACTGGGCGGTGCGTTTCGGCCGCCAGGCGTTTGCGATGCCGGCGGCGTTCCTGCGCATGGACGCGGTGAAATTCCAGCACGTGGCCCGCCCGGGCGATGAGCTGACCCTGCAGCTGGACTGGGATGCCGCACGCAACGTGCTGGCCTTCCGCTACACCTCCAGCCACGGCGTGCATGCCAGCGGCAAGGTGGTTTTCGCTGATGCGGACTGACCCGGCCGTTGCCGGTGCCGCGTTCGCACCACTGGTGGTGATTCCCGTCTACGACCACGAGCACGCCATCGCGGCGGTGGTCGACGGCGTGCAGGCCGCCGGCCTGCCCTGCCTGCTGGTCGACGATGGTTCGCGGGCCTCCTGCGCGGCGGTGCTGCGTTCGCTGGCACAGCGCCAGGGTGTCGACCTGCTGCGCCTGGACGTGAACCAGGGCAAGGGCGGGGCGATGCTGGCCGGCTTTGCCGAGGCCGGTGCGCGTGGCTACAGCCACGTGCTGCAGATCGATGCCGACGGCCAGCACGACACCGGCGACCTGCCGCGCTTCATCGAGGCGGCGCAGGCGCAGCCGGATGCGGTGATCTGCGGCATTCCGGCCTACGATGCCAGTGTTCCGAAGGCGCGTCTGTACGGCCGCTACGCGACCCATATCTGGGTCTGGATCAACACGCTGTCGCTGCACCTGCGCGACACCATGTGCGGCTTCCGCGTGTATCCGCTGCCGCCGGTACTGCGCCTGATCGGTGAAGAGACCATTGGCCGGCGCATGGATTTCGATACCGAAGTGATGGTGCGCCTGTATTGGCGGCAACTGCCGGTCGAGCATCTGGCCACGCGCGTGACCTATCCATCCGATGGCGTGTCGCACTTCGATGTGTGGCGTGACAACGTGCGCATCAGCCGGATGCATACCCGCCTGTTCTTCGGCATGCTCTGGCGCGCACCGCGCCTGCTGTGGCGCCGCCTGCGGGGGCAGCGCTGAGATGGCGGCCGCGCAGGGTGCCCCGCACTGGGCCGACATCGGCGAATCCACCTCGGTGGCCGGCGTGCTGTTCCTGTGCTGGGTGCACCGCTGGTTCGGGCGCTGGCCGTTCCGCCTGTGCGTGTGGCCGGTGGTGGCCTGCCATTGGCTGGGCAACCGCGTTGGACGCCAGGCCTCGATGCAGTACCTGCAGCGTCTGCAGGCGCACAGTGGCGCGCTCGGCCGCACGCCGACCCGGCGTGACAGCCTGCGCCACTTCTTCGCGTTTGCCGACACGATGCTGGACAAGATCCTCGGGCTGGGCGGGCGTTATCCGGCCGGACGCATCCACCTGCATCGCGACCTGGTGCTGGAAAAGATCGCGCGCCGCGAAGGCGGGCTGATCCTCACCGCGCACATCGGCTGCCTGGAACTGTGCCAGGTGCTGGCCGAACAGGTGCCGGGGTTCCGCATCACCGTGCTGGTGCATACCGCGCACGCGCAGCGCTTCAACCGCCTGCTGCAGCGGCTGGACCCGCTGGCGGCGGTGGAACTGGTGCAGGTGACCGAAATGGGGCCGGCCACTGCGGTGATGCTGGCCGAGCGCGTGGCGGCGGGTGGCTTCGTCGCCATCGTTGGCGACCGCACGCCGGTACAGGGCGGCCGCAGCGTCACCGCTGAATTCCTTGGCCACCGCGCGCCGTTCCCGATCGGCGCCTATGTGCTCGCCGCCGCGCTCGGTTGCCCGGTCTACACCATGGCCTGCCTGCACCAGGGCGAGGGCTACCGCGTGGCATTTGAACAGTTCGCCGAGCGCATCGTGCTGCCGCGTGGCTCGCGCGACGCTGCACTGGCCGAACAGGCACAGCGCTTCGCGCGCTGGCTGGAACTCCAGGTCATCCAGTCCCCGTTGGACTGGTTCAATTTCTTCCCCTTCTGGGATCAGGCTCCGCATGACGACTGACGCCGTACCCGTGTGCCGCTTTGGCGATGCACCGTTGACCATTGAAGACGTGGTTGCCCTGGCCCAGCGCCAGTGCGAGGCCGCACTGAGCGACGCGCCGGCGTTCCGCGCGCACATCCAGCGCGGTGCCGATTTCCTCGACCGCCTGCTGCGCGAGGACGGCGTGATCTACGGTGTGACCACCGGCTACGGCGACTCGTGCACGGTGAACATCCCGCCGGCGCTGGTGGCGGAACTGCCGCACCACCTGTACACCTACCACGGCTGCGGCCTGGGCCGTTACCTGGACCCGGTCGAGACCCGCGCCGTGCTGGCCGCGCGCCTGGCGTCGCTGGTGCGCGGCATGTCCGGTGTCAGCGTGCCGCTGCTGGAAGGCCTGGCCACGCTGCTGCAGCACGACGTGCTGCCGATGATTCCGGCCGAAGGTTCGGTGGGTGCCAGTGGCGACCTGACGCCGCTGTCGTACGTGGCGGCGGTGCTGTGCGGCGAGCGCGAGGTGCTGCACGACGGTCGCGTGCAGCCGGCGGCCGAGGTGCTGGCGAAGATCGGCATGACCCCGCTGAAGCTGCGGCCGAAGGAAGGCCTGGCGATCATGAACGGTACCGCGGTGATGACCGGCCTGGCTTGCCTGGCCTGGCAGCGCGCTGATTACCTTGCGCGCATGGCCACGCGGCTGACTGCGTTCAACGTGCTGGCCAGCGACGGCAACGCGCACCACTTCGACGAAACCCTGTTCGCCGCCAAGCCGCACCCGGGCCAGGGCCGCATCGCCGCGCGCCTGCGCAGCGACCTGCACAGCGAACGCCCGCCGCGCAATGAACAGCGCCTGCAGGACCGCTACTCGCTGCGCTGCGCACCGCACGTGATCGGCGTGCTGGAGGACAGCCTGCCGTTCCTGCGCCAGCTGATCGAAACCGAGCTGAACAGCGCCAACGACAACCCGCTGATCGATGCCGACGGCGAGCGCATCCTGCATGGCGGCCACTTCTACGGCGGCCACATCGCGCTGGCGATGGACACCCTGAAGAACACCGTGGCCAACGTTGCCGATCTGCTCGACCGGCAGCTGGCACTGGTGGTTGATGCCCGCTACAACCACGGCCTGCCGGCCAACCTGTCGGCGGCCACCGGCCCGCGCGCAGCCATCAACCATGGCCTGAAGGCGCTGCAGATCAGTGTTTCGGCCTGGACTGCCGAAGCGCTCAAGCAGACCATGCCGGCCAGCGTGTTCTCGCGTTCCACCGAGTGCCACAACCAGGACAAGGTCAGCATGGGCACCATCGCCGCGCGCGACTGCCTGCGCGTGATCGAGCTGACTGAACAGGTGGTGGCCGCGATGCTGATCGCCGCCCGCCAGGGCCTGGCGCTGCGCGAACGGGTTGGCCTGAACGCGCAGCTGCATGGCAGTCTGGCCGACATGTACGCCGACCTCGGGCAGCGCATCGCCCTGGTTGAAGAAGACCGCGCGCTGGATCGCGAACTGCGGGAGCTGCTGGTGGAGATCCGCGCGCAACGTTGGGAGCTGTATGCCGGTGAATGAGGCCATCGAACGGGTCGGCGAGATTGCGCTGACCCCTGCCTTCCATGACTGCGATCCGATGAACGTGGTCTGGCATGGCAACTACTTCAAGTACTTCGAGATCGCGCGCTGTGCGCTGCTCGGGCGCTACGACTACGACTACCCGCAGATGCTCGAATCGGGCTACCTGTGGCCGGTGGTCGATGCCCGGGTGAAGTACGTGCGCCCGCTGCTGTTCAACCAGGCGCTGCGCGTGATCGCGCGCATCGTGGAATGGGAGAACCGGCTGAAGATCGAGTACGAAATCGTCGATGTGCAGAGCGGCCAGGTGCTGACCCGCGCGATGACCATCCAGGTCGCGGTGGACGCGGCCAGCAAGGAAATGCTGTACCAGTGCCCGCCGGTACTGTGGGAACGCCTGGGAGTGCCTGCGCCGTGAACATGCTTGCCCGTCTTCCGAGCGTGCTGCTGTGCGCGCTGATGTTCGTTGCCGCACCGCAGGTGCAGGCGGCCGACCCCGCCATCGATGCGATCACCCAGGCGGTGGCGCGGCCGGACGTGCTGCGCGGCCAGTTCAGCCAGGAAAAGCAGGTCAGCGGCTTCAAGAACCCGTTGCGCTCGCAGGGCCGGTTCGTGGTCGCGCGCCAGCACGGCGTGATCTGGTCCACGCTCAAGCCGTTCCCCTCCGAGGTGGTGGTCACCGCCGACCGCATCCTCAGCCGCCAGCGCGATGGCAGCACCCGCGTCGAGCTCGATGCGCGGCAGCAGCCGGCGATGCGTTCGGTGAACGCGATCATGTTCGCGCTGATGAGCGGCGACGTGCAGGCGCTGTCCAGCCAGTTCAAGGTGGCGGCCAGCCGTGAAGGGCAGGGCTGGCGGCTGCGCCTGACGCCGAAGTCGGCGATGCTGGCCAAGGCTTTCGAATCGCTGACCCTGCAGGGCGACCGCTACGTGCGCCAGGTCGAGATCGTGGAGGCCAACAAGGACCGCACGCAGATCCAGTTCAGCGCATTGAGCGAGGCGCCGGCCACGCTCAATGCCGACGAGGCGCGCCGCTTTGAGTGAGGCCGTGGCATCGAATGCACCGGACCGGTTGCGGCGCTGGTGGCACTGGCTGGGCATCGCCTGGCTGGTGCTGCTGCTGGTGCTGGGCGCACAGCAGTGGCAGCTGTGGAGCCAGCAATCGCGGATCGACACCGACATCCTCGCGCTGTTGCCGCAGGATGCGCATGACCGCCTGCTGAGCGACGTCACCCGGCGCATCGCAGATGGCAGCTCGCGGCAGGTGGTGGTGCTGCTCGGCAGCAAGGACGGCGCCGCCGCCAAGCGTGCGCAGGCCGCCTTTGCCGCGGCCATGGCCAAGGACGCCGACCACGCCTTGCTGGTGCCCAGCGGTTCGATCGAAGGCTGGTTCGATGAGGCGCGCGCGTTCTACGCGCCGTACCGCGACCGCCTGCTGACCCCAGCCCAGCGCGAGCAGCTGCAGGTCAGCGAGCCGGCCGCGTTGGCCGAGCAGGCCTTGGCTGCGCTGTACGGCCCGATGGGCGCCCCGCGCCTGACCGACTGGCGGCAAGACCCGTTGTCGCTGTGGCCGCAATGGTGGCAGCAGCAGGCACAGGGTTCAGGATTGCGGCTGGGGGACGACGGCCTGCTCGAGGCCGAAGGCAAGCATTGGGCCGCGCTGCAGTTCGACACGCCGGGTTCGGCGTTCCAGCTCGATGGTGAGCGCCATCTCGATGGCCTGCTGGAGCGCGCCGGGCAGGCCGCCAGGGCGGCGGCGCCCGAGCTGGAAATCCTGCATGCTGGCGTGCCGCTGCACGCCGAGGCGGCTGCGGTGCAGGCCAACCAGGAGATCAACACCATCGGCTGGGGCTCGCTGGCCGCGGTGCTGCTGCTGGTATGGCTGGCGTTCCGCTCGCTGCGGCCGATCCTGCTGGTCGCCGCATCGTTGCTGATTGGCTGTGGCGTGGCGCTGGCGGTGACCGTGCTGGTGTTCGGCAAGGTGCACGTGCTCACCCTGGTGTTCGGTGCCTCGCTGGTGGGCGTGGCCGAGGATTACGGCATCCACTGGTTTGCCTCGCGCCAGGCCGAGCCGGCCGATCGCCGCTGGAAACTGCTGCGTCACCTGTTGCCGGGCCTGTGGCTGGCCCTGCTGACCAGCGCGCTGGCCTACGTGGCACTGGGCCTGGCGCCGTTCCCGGGCCTGCGCCAGATGGCGCTGTTCTCGGTGGTCGGCCTGGCTGCCGCCTTCCTTACCGTGATCTTCTGGTTCCCGTGGCTGGATGGCGGCGAGATCCGCCAGACCCGTTTCTCGCAGTGGCTGGGCAACACGCTGGAGCGCTTCCCGCGCCTGCATGGCCGCCGCAGGGTGACGATGTTCCTGGTGATCACGCTGGCGCTGTCTGCCATCGGTATTGCCCGCCTGCAGAGCAATGACGACCTGCGCAGCCTGCAGTCCTCGCCGCCGGCATTGATGGCCCAGCAGATCCGCCTGAGCCAGCTGCTGGGCATGCCCAGCCCGGCGCAGTTCTACCTGGTGCAGGGCAGTGACGCCGCACAGCTGCTGCAGCGTGAGGAAGCGCTGACTGAACGCCTGCGTGTATTGGCCAATGAGAAGCGCATTGGTGGCTACCGCGCGATCAGCGACTGGTTGCCGTCGCCGGCGCGCCAGCAGGCCGACGCCGCGCTGACCGCGAAGGTGGAACCGGGCGTGCTGGATGCGGTGTCCGATGCGGTCGGCGAACCCCTGCCGCGCCCGGACTTCGCCGCCACGCCGCTGACTGCCGAGGCGTTCCTGGCCTCGCCAGCCTCGCAGCCGTTCCGTCACCTGTGGGTAGGCAAGGTCGGTGGGCAGATGATCAGCGTGGTGATGGTCGATGACCTGTCGCGCGCCGATGCGCTGGCCACCCTGCGTGGGGCGGCCGAGGGCCTGGCGGGTGTGCGCTGGGTGGACCGCACCGCCGACTTCTCGCAGCTGCTGGGCCACTACCGCAAGCTGATGGGTGGGCTGCTGCTGGTCGGCATCGTGCTGGTGTTCGGCGCGCTGTGGCTGCGCTACCGCCGCCAGGCCTGGCGCGTGTTCGCGCCGACCCTGATTGCCGGCGCGCTGACCCTGGGCCTGCTGGGCCTGTTCGGCCAGCCGCTGCAGCTGTTCAACGTGCTGGCACTGATGCTGCTGCTGGGCATGGGCATCGACTACGGCATCTTCCTGATCGAGCACCGCGGCGACGCCAGCGCGTGGCTGGCGGTGTGCGTGGGTGCCGCCAGTACCTGGCTGTCGTTCGGCCTGCTGGGACTGTCGCAGACGCCGGCGCTGCGCGCGTTCGGCCTGACCCTGCTGTTCGGCATTGGCCTGGTCTGGCTGATCTCGCCGTTGTTCCGGCCGCCGCCGCACGATCTGCCGCCGGCCTGAGCCGGTTCTCCGACCTCCTTACTTTCCACTTGATCGAGCAACAAGGACGCACCGATGAATACTGCTGTGGATGCTGTCGAACGTACTGAAATCCTGATCATCGGCGCCGGCCCGGCCGGCTCCGTGGCCGCGGCGATGCTGCGCCAGCAGGGCCGCCAGGTGCTGATGCTGGAGCGCCAGCAGTTCCCGCGCTTCTCCATCGGTGAAAGCCTGCTGCCGCAAAGCATGGAATACATCGAAGCCGCCGGGCTGTTGCAGGACGTGGTCGAAGCAGGTTTCCAGCACAAGAACGGCGCTGCCTTCGTGCATGGCGAGGCGCGCACCGCGTTCGACTTCAGGAAGAAGTTCTCGCCAGGCTGGGGCACCACCTACCAGGTGCAGCGCGCCGACTTCGACAACGTGCTGGCGCGCGGCGCCGAGCGCATGGGCACCACGCTGCGCTTCGGCGATGAAGTGCTTGCGGTCGAGCCGGGCGAGCAACCGGCGGTGACCGTGCGTCGCCCGGACGGCAGCGAGTACCGCATCGAGGCCGATTTCATCCTGGATGCGTCCGGTTTCGCGCGCCTGCTGCCGCGCCTGCTGCAGCTGGAATCGCCGTCCAATTTCCCGGTGCGTGGCGCGATCTTCTGCCACGTGCGCGACAACATTCCGGCTGAAGCGGACTTCGACCGCAACAAGATCCTGATCACCACCCATCCCGAGCACATCGACGTCTGGTACTGGACGATCCCGTTCTCCAACGGCTGCTGCTCGCTGGGCGTGGTTGCCGAACCGTCGTTCTTCGAACGCTACAAGGGCGACGACCTGCAGAAGCTGCAGGCCATCGTTGGCGAGGACCCCAACCTGACCCGCCTGCTGGCCAATGCCGAATGGGCGGTGCTGCCGGTACGCCGCATCACCGGCTACTCGGCCAATGTCAGCTCGCTGTGGGGCCCGGGCTACGCCCTGCTGGGCAATGCCGGCGAGTTCCTCGACCCGGTGTTCTCCTCCGGCGTCACCATCGCCTTCAAGTCGGCGCAGTTGGCCAGCGAATGCCTGGCGCGCCGTTATGCCGGTGAAACCGTCGACTGGGAAGCCGAGTTCTCGATCCCGCTGCGTGCCGGTGTGAAGACCTTCCGCCGCTTCGTCGAAAGCTGGTACGAAGGCGGGTTCCAGAAGATCATCTACCACCCGCAGCAACAGCCCGAAGTACGCGACATGATCAGTTCCATCCTGGCCGGCTACGCCTGGGACACCAACAATCCGTATGTGGCCGACGAAAGCGGCCGCCGCATGCGCGTGCTGGAGCAGCTGTGCAGCGCGTGATCGCCCGTACCGTGGCCGTGCTGTTGTGCCTGCTGCTGGCGGCCTGTGCCGGCCGCATGCCGAAGCCGCAGGTGGAACTGCCGCCGCTGCGCCTGTCGCCGGCCAGCCTGCCGTCGCCGTTGGCGCTGCAGCAACAGCTGCATTTCCGTTTCGGCAGCCATGAGCGCGACCTCGACGCCTTGCTGGAAGCCGACGCGCAGCAGGTGCGGCTGGCGGTTCAGGCGATGGGGCAGACCGGCGTGCGCCTGCAGTGGGACGGCCAGCAACTGACCCAGCAGCGCGCGCCGTGGCTGCCGCCACAGGTGCGTGCCGAACGTGTGCTGGATGACCTGCAGTTCGCGCTGTGGCCGACCGCGGCTATTGCCGCCGCGTTGCCGGCCGGCTGGAATGTCAGCGATGACGGTCATCAGCGCAGCCTGTCGCGCGACGGCACGGTGTGGCTGCAGCTGCAGCGCCTGGACGATGGCAGCGTGCAGCTGGACAACCGCGCCGAAGGCTACGCCCTGCGCATCGAGTCGATCGACATGGCCGGGCAGGACCCATGAGTGCACCGATCTACCTGAATGATCTGGGCGTGGTCTGTGCGCTCGGCGATGGCCGTGCCGCTGTGACGTCGGCACTGTTCGCCGACGCGCCGGGCGGGCTCAGTGACAACGACAGCCTGTTGCCGGGACGCACCCTGGCGCTGGGAGAAGTCCGCACGCCGCTGCCGACGCTGGATGACCTGCCGGTGGCCCTGCGCGGGCGCAACAACGCCCTGCTGGACGTGGCACTGGCGCAGATCGCACCGGCAGTGGCCGCCGCGATTGCCCGCCATGGCGCCGGGCGCGTGGCGGTGGTGCTGGGCACCAGCACCTCCGGCATCGGTGAATCCGAGCAGGCCCTGCGCAGCCACGCCGAACAGGGCCAGTGGCCGCAGGGCTTCGACTACGCCCAGCAGGAGATGGGTACTGCCGCGCAGTTCGTGCGCCAGCGCAGTGGCGCGCAGGGGCCGGCATGGACCCTGTCCACCGCCTGCTCGTCCAGCGCCAAAGCGCTGATGTCGGCCGCGCGCATGCTGCGCGCCGGCATCGTCGATGCGGTGATCGCCGGGGGCGCCGATTCGCTGTGCCGTTTCACCGTGGCCGGCTTCAGCGCGCTGGAATCGGTATCGGCATTGCGCTGCAATCCGTTCTCGCAGCATCGCGCCGGCATCAACATCGGGGAGGGGGCGGCGTTGTTCCTGCTCACCCGCGAGCCCGGCCCGGTATGCCTGGCCGGGTGGGGCGAGTCGGCCGATGCGCACCACATGTCGGCCCCCGATCCGCAGGGGCTGGGCGCCATCGATGCCCTGCAGCAGGCGCTGCTGCGTGCCGGCTGGGCGGCCGACGAAGTGGACTACGTGAACCTGCATGGCACCGCCACCGGCCACAACGATGCGATGGAAAGCCTGGCGGTCTCGCAGGTGCTGGGCAACAGCGTGCCGGCCAGTTCGACCAAGCCATTGACCGGCCATACGCTGGGCGCCTCGGGTGCGATCGAGGCGGCACTATGCTGGATCCTGCTGGCCGAGAACCCACAGCAGCTGCTGCCGCCCCACTGGTGGGACGGCGTGGCCGATCCCGCATTGCCGGTGCTGCCGCTGGTCGTGCCGGGCTCCCGCCTGGCGCACCCCCCGCGGCGGGTGCTGAGCAATTCGTTCGCCTTCGGCGGCAGCAATGCCGTGCTGGCGCTGGAGCGCCGATGAACACGCTGTACGCGATCGAAGACGTGGTCCCGCACCGCCAGGACATGTGCCTGCTGGAGCGCATCACGCGGTGGGACCAGGACGCCATCGAGGCCGAACTGGTGGTGCCCGAGGCCGGCCTGTTCGTGGAGAACGGCGAGGTGCCGGCGTGGGTCGGCATCGAATACATGGCGCAGGCCATCGCGGCCTGGGCCGGCTGCCGAGCGCGTGCGGCCGGCAAGCCACCGCAGCTCGGCTTCCTGCTCGGCAGCCGGCGCTACAGCAGCCGCTGCAGCGGCTTTCCCAGTGGCACCCGGCTGCGCGTACAGGCGCGCTGCGAGCTGTTGGGTGACAATGGATTGGGGATGTTCGCCTGCCGCATCCTGGCGGGCGAGGACGAATGGGCGACAGCCAACGTATCGGTATTCGAACCGGCCGATGCGATGGCCTATCTGGAGAGTGGACAGGCATGACAGGGAATCGAAGCGTGCTGGTGACCGGCGCCAGCCGGGGTATCGGCCGGGCCATCGCGCTGCGCATCGCGCGTGATGGCTTCGACGTGGTGGTGCACTGCCGCAGCCGCGTGGAAGAGGCACAGGCCGTGGTGGCCGAGATCCAGGCCCTGGGCCGGCAGGCCCGCGTGCTGGCGTTCGACGTAGCCGACCGCGAGGCCGCACGCGCTGCGCTGGAGGCCGATGTCGAAGCACACGGCGCGTACTACGGCGTGGTCTGCAATGCCGGCATCGCCCGCGATGGCGCCTTCCCGGCGCTTTCGGCGGAGGATTGGGACCAGGTCATCCACACCAACCTGGATGGCTTCTACAACGTGCTGCATCCGCTGATCATGCCGATGGTGCGGCGGCGCAAGCCGGGCCGCATCGTCACCCTGTCGTCGGTGTCCGGGCTGGCCGGCAACCGCGGCCAGGTCAACTACAGCGCGGCCAAGGCCGGCATCATCGGTGCCACCAAGGCACTGGCGCTGGAACTGGCCAGCCGCCAGATCACCGTCAACTGCGTGGCCCCGGGCCTGATCGAGACCGAAATGCTCAACGATGAAGTGATCGAACATGCGCTCAAGCTGATTCCCGCCGGCCGTGTCGGTCGGCCGGAGGAAGTGGCAGCCACGGTTGCCTTCCTGCTGTCCGAACCGGCCGGCTACATCACCCGCCAGGTGATCTCGGTGAACGGGGGCATGCTCTGATGGCCGCCGATCGTCGCGTGGTGGTTACCGGTGCCGCCGCCATCAGTCCGCTCGGCCACGACTGGCCCACCATCGAGGCGCACCTGCGCAGCTGCCGCAATGCCGTGCGCACGATGCCCGAATGGGACGTCTATGCCGGGCTGAACACCAAGCTGGCCGCGCCGGCGCAGGACTTCGAGCTGCCCCCGAACTACAACCGCAAGACCACCCGCTCGATGGGCAAGGTCGCGATCATGTCGGTGCGCGCCACCGAGGTGGCGCTGCGCGAAGCCGGCCTGCACGAGCACCCGGTACTGCGCAGCGGCCGCACCGGCGTGGCCTACGGCTCGTCCTCGGGCAGCCATGAGGCTACCGGCGAATTCGGTCGCATGCTCAACGAATTCACCACCGACGGCATCAGCGCCACCACCTACCTGAAGATGATGAGCCACACGGCGCCGGTCAACATCGGCGTGTTCTTCGGGTTGTCCGGGCGCGTCTACACCACCTCCAGTGCCTGCACTTCCGGCAGCCAGGGCGTGGGCGCGGCCTATGAAGCGATCCGCAGTGGCAAGCAGACGGTGATGGTGGCCGGCGGCGCCGAGCAGCTCGATGCCACCGCAGCGGCGGTGTTCGACACGTTGTTCGCCACCAGCGTGCGCAATGACGCACCGCAGACCACCCCGCGCCCGTTCGATGCCGGTCGTGACGGCCTGGTGCTGGGCGAGGGCGCCTGCACATTGATCCTGGAAGACCTGGAGCACGCGCAGGCACGCGGCGCCACCATCCTTGCCGAGGTGGTCGGCTACGGCACCAACAGCGATGGCCAGCACGTCACCCAGCCCAGCGCCGACACCATGGCCCAGGCCATGCGCCTGGCGCTGGAGGATGCCGGCCTGGAGCCGGCGCAGATCGACTACGTCAACGCGCACGGCACTGCCACCGACCACGGTGACATCGCCGAAACCCAGGCGACCGCGCAGGTGTTCGGCAGCCGCGTGCCGATCAGCTCGCTGAAGAGCTACGTCGGCCACATGCTGGGTGCCTGTGGTGCGTTCGAGGCCTGGCTGAGCATCGAGATGATGCGCGCCGGCTGGTTCGCGCCGACCCTGAACCTGGCCGAGGTCGATCCGCGCTGTGGCCAGCTCGACTTCATCACCGGACAGGGCCGCGAACTGCAGGCCGAGTACGTGATGAGCAACAACTTCGCCTTCGGCGGCATCAACACCTCGCTGGTGTTCCGCCGATGGCGCGAGTGATCCACCGCCGCTGATCCACCACCCACCGCACTGTTTCCGCTACCCACCCGCACCTTCGACAAGGAGATGTTCCGATGCGCCGCACTCTCATGATCGCCACCGCCACCGCGCTGCTGGCCCTGTCCTCCACCGCTTCTGCCCGCGATACCCGCGTGGAGCAGTCCCTGCAGGAACTGGTCAATTCGCAGGCCGCCAAGGACGCCGGCATCGACGGCAGCGTCCGCTTCTACCTGGCCGGCCAGCCGGTCAGCGTGCAGCAGCGCCTGGGCGAGGACGTGACCAACAAGAAGACCAACGCCGCCAACAAGAGCGATGCCGAGGCCTGCCGCTGGGTCGCACTGTCGGCGCTGCGCGCATTGCAGGACGGTGCCAAGTCGCGCGGCGCCAACGCCGTGGTCGACATCGTCAGCTACTACAAGAAGAACGAGTTCAAGAGCAGCACCAACTACGAGTGCTACGCCGGCGCCATCCTGGCCGGCGTTGCGCTGAAGGGCACCTATGCCAAGGTCAAGTAAGCGCCCGCGCGGCGGCGGTGCTGGCTGAACGCCGCCGCCACATTGCTGAACCCCGCTGGGGAAACGCCGTCGATCACGCCGCCATCGTCGGCTGACGGCTTTCCCCGGTGTCGGCTTTCCGACACAATCATGGCTCTTCCCGGGTTATCGTCCCGCGGACATGCACGCCTACGTCTATAAAAGCCAACTCAAGCCGGACACCTACGTCTACGTTCCCCGACGCGATGATTTCAGCACGCTGCCCGCGCCGCTGCTCACCTCGCTGGGGTCGCTCACCTTCGTCCTGGAGGTGGCCCTGGATGCCCAGCGCCGCCTGGCCCAGGCCGATCCTGAAAAGGTCCGCAGCGAAATGAGCGAACGTGGGTTCTACCTGCAGGTGCCGCCGTCGGTGGCAAGCCTGATGCCGCGGCACTATGACTGACGCCTCCCGTCCACGCGTCCTGTCGATCGCGTTCGCCGTGGGTGCCGTGCTGGCGCTGGGCGCCGCCGTGGGCGGCGTCCCGGGTGCCATCCTTGCCGCGCTGGCGCAGCCAGCGTTCGCGCTGGGTGTGTCGTGGTGGCGTCGCAGCCGCGCGCTGCTGCCGCTGAAGGTGGTCGCACGCCAGGACCTGCCCGCGCTGCTGGCGCTGTGGACCGCCGCACCGCTGCTGCTGGCGCTGCTGCTGGCCTGGCCACTGCCGGCGCTGCGCGACAGCGGCAGCCTGGCGGCGGTGCTGGGCCTGAGCGTACTGGTCAGTGCCGGCCTGCTGGCGGCCTGGCGCACCTGGCCGTTGTGGAATGACGTTGAACGCCTCGATGGCAGCCTGGCCCAGCACTGGCAGGCGCTGGCCGGGCGCGACCTGACCGCTTGGCGTGGTTTCGGTGTCGCGGCGCTGGTGATCGCGCTGGCCGCGCTGGTGGTGCTGCCGGCCTGGCCGGGCCTGTTGCCGGAAAGGGCGCGCTGGCCCGCCGCACTGGCGGTCGTGCTGCTGTCGCCTGTGCTGCACCTGTTGCTGCAGCGGGTCGCGCCGGCGCCGCTGGTGTCGCTGCGCCCCAGCTCATTGGCAGCGGCCAGCAGTGAACACGAACCGATGTTCCCCGCTGCGGCCGAAACCGCGCCGCTGGAGGCCATGGCGCCACAGGAACTGACACCGGCATTGTATGAAGCCGCCCGCCATGGCCGCATCGACCGCGCCCTGCAGCTGCTGCAGGCCGGTGCCGATCCCTATGCGCTGCCGGACCCGAACTGGCGCGACCAGCGCAGCCTGGCGGTACTGGCCGCAGTGCTGCCGGACCTGCGCCTGCTGCGCGAATTGATTGCCCGCGGTGTCGATGTGAATGGTCCGCACCGGGGCATGACCCCGCTGTTGGCCGCGACCCGCGACAGCTGGCATGGCCGCCCCGAAGCGGTGATGACCCTGCTCGCCAACGGCGCCGATTCGCGCGCGACCGACAGCGACGGCAACACCCCCCTGCACCATGCAGCCCGCAGTTCCGACCCGGGCGTGGCCGCGCTGCTGCGCGATGCCGCCGCCGAAGTCGATGCGCTGAACCGCGATGGCTGGTCGCCGCTGGCGGTGGCCTGCCAGGTGGGCAACTGGCGCCTGGCGCGCTTCCTGCTCGAACGGGGTGCGCGCAGTGAACCGGCCGAAGGCACGCCGGTGCTGCTGGCCGCCGCCGCCACCGAAGACGACGATCCGGCCGGTGTGCAGCTGCTGCTCAAGCACAAGGCACGGGCCGACGCGCGTGATCGCCAGCGTCGCAGTGCGCTGCACGAGGCGGCGCTGGCCGGCCACGTGGAGATCATCGGCGTGCTGCTGGGCGCCGGTGCCAATCTGGAGGCGCGCGATGCACTGGGTCGCACGCCGTGGCTGGAAGCGGCCCGTGCCGGCCGAGCCGCGGTGGTCGAGCACCTGTTGCCGCACAAGCCGGACCTGGCCGCGGTCGACGGCGAAGGCCGCAATGCGGTGCAGCTGGCGGCCATGGCCGAGGATGTCTCACCGCTGCTGATCAAGCGCCTGGTCGAGCTGGGCATCGCCGCCGATGCCGCCGATCCGCTCGGTCGCCGCGCGGTGGACTATGCCGCCGAAGCCGGCCGCTGGGCGATCGTCGCCCTGCTGGACCCGTCCTATCCCTTGCCGGCCGCCGTCAGTGATGGCCTGGCCGAACGCGGCGAAGCGGCCAGCGCCAGCGGCCTGCTGCCGGACCGCCCGCCGCTGACCCTGCTGCGCGAGGCACTTGGCTTCGGCAACACTGAAGGCATGGCCGCGCTGGCCAAGCTGTGCCAGCCGGAGGAACTGGGTGGCCTGCTGCTCGATCCGGAGCTGGCGCTGGAACCGCGTGCGGTCGACTGGCTGCTGGCCCACGGCGCCGATCCCTACGTGCGCGATGCCTGCGCCGACACGCCGATGTTCGCGCTGCTGTCGCGCGGCATCGATGCGGTGCCCGCGCTGCAGGTGATGCTGCAGCGTGGCCTGTCGCCAGCCGGCCGCGGCGGCCTGGCGCGGTTCCTGGCCGCCTGCGCGCAGCACGACCAGGCCGCGCGTGGCCTGGAACAGCTGGCGCTGGAACTGCTGGAGCGTGGCGCCGATCCGTTCGCCGCGTCGCCGGCCGGTGACCCGCCGTTGTCGCTGGCGGTGCGCCTGGGCTGGCTGCGCCTGCAGCTGGCCCTGCTCAAGGCCGGTGTCGATCGCGAAGCGCGCGACAGCCATGGCATGACCGCACTGCACCTGGCCACCGCGCTGGCCCGCGAAGGTGCGCTGAAGCTGCTGGTGCAGCACGGCGCCTCGCCGGAAGCACGCGCCGCCGATGGCCAGACGCCGCTGGGCGTGGCACTGTCGATCGGTCGCCGTGACCTGGCCGACTGGCTCGACTGGCGGGTGTGGCCGCTGCCGCGCCGTACCCTGCGCGAGGCCGATCTGCCGGCTGCCGCGATGGCCGGTGATGTGGACGCGGTGCGCCGCCTGATCGATCTGGGATTTGCCGTCGACGCGGTCGACGCACAGGGCTGCACCGCGCTGCTGCGTGCGGCCGGTGGCGGCCACCTGGCGGTGACCGACCTGCTGCTGGCGCGTGGCGCCGATCCGCAGCACGCCGCTGCCAGTGGTGCGACGCCATTGTCGGCGGCGGTCAGCATGCGCCAGGTGGATATCGTTTCGGCCCTGCTCGATGCCGGCGCCAAGCTGGAGCACCGCCTGCCGGGCGGCGTGACCGTGCTGATGCTGGCCTCGGCGCTGGGCCTGCCGGACATCGTCGCGCGCCTGCTCACCGCTGGTGCCGACGTGCATGCCGGTGATGCGCAGCAGCTGGGGCCGCTGCACTGTGCTGCGCTGTACGGCTTCAGTGCCCGCGACCGTTCGCGCCTGCTGGCCCTGCTCGACACCCTGCTGCTGGCCGGGGCCGAACCGGACCAGGCCGCGGCCGGTTCGGTCACGCCGCTGCTGCTGCTGCTGGGCGCCCGTGCCGAGCCGGGCACCGCCTGCGACGAGCAGGTGGTGATGGCGGCGGTAGAGCGCCTGCTGGATGAGGACGTCAGCCTGGACGTGCGCGATCCGCGCGGCTTCGGCCCGCTGCATCTGGCCGCGCTGCATGGCCTGCCGCTGCTGGTGCAGCGCCTGCTGCGCGCCGGCGCCGATCCGGAAGTGCGCGACAGCCTCAACCGCAGCCCGCGCGAGATCGCGGTGATGCGTGGTTTCATCGACGTTGCTGGCGAGTTCGAACCGCGCGTGCCGGGCGTTTCGTCGATGGCGCGGTTCCTGCGCGACAACGGCTGATCCCTGGAAATGGTGCCGGCCAGCGGCCGGCACTACCGCAATCTGTGGTGGGTGCCGACCGTTGGTCGGCACGCCTACTTGTCGTCGCTCTCCGCGTCGGCCTCGAACAGGTGCATCAGGTCGTTGCGTGCATCGCGCGAGGTCTGGATCACCGCGGCCTCGTCGTCGTAGACCAGGTACTGGTCGCGCAGCAGCTGCTCGTCGTGCTCACGGAAGCGCTGCACGTGGCGTTCGGCCACTTCAGGTGCAACACCCAATGCAGTCAGCACGCGCCCGCTCATTTCCAGGCTGGTGCCGAACACTTCGCGGAACGGTTCGGCCGACATGTCCATCAGGCGCCACGCGTGCTGGCGGTTGCGTGCACGCGCCAGCACCTTTGCGTCCGGGTACAGCCGGCGCACCATGCGCACTGCGCGAAGGTTGGTTTCCGGGTCATCCACAGTGATCACGAACACATCGATGTGCTCGCCGCCTGCTGCGCGCAGCATCTCCGGCCGGGTCGGGTCGCCGTAGTACAGCTGGTTGCCGAAGCGGCGCAGGTCGGCCACGGTGTCCGGGTTCGCCTCCAGCGCTACGAACGGCACCTTCTGCGCGGTCAGCAGGCGCGCGATCACCTGGCCGAAGCGGCCCATGCCGGCGATCAGCACCTTGGGCCGGTTGTCCGGCGCCACCTTGTCCGCCTCGGCGGCCTGGTGCGGCACCGCCTTCTCCCGGCCGAGCAGCTTGAGCAGCGCGATCATCAGCAGCGGTGTGATCGCCATCGACAGGCCGACGATCGCCACCAGCCGGTCATGGTTGGCGTTGCCCAGCAGGTGCGCGCGCTGTGCTTCGTTGAACACCACGAAGGCGAACTCGCCACCCAGCCACAGCACGCTGCCCAGCAGCAGCGACTGCCGTGACCCTAGCTTTGCAATGCGGCCAATCACGTACAGCAGGCTGAACTTGACCACCAGCAGGATCGCCACGCCGGCCGCGATCAGCCAGGGCTCGGCCGCGATGCGGTCGAGGTCGATGCCCATGCCCACCGCGATGAAGAACAGGCCCAGCAGCAGGCCCTTGAACGGCTCGATCTGCGCCTCCAGTTCGTGCCGGAACTCCGAATCGGACAGCAGCACGCCGGCCAGGAACGCGCCGAGGCTGGGGCTGAGGCCGGCCTCCTGCATGAACCAGGCGGTGCCCAGCACCACCAGCAGCGCGGTAGCGGTGAATACCTCCGGGCTGCGGGTGCGCGCGATGATGCTGAACACCTTGCGCAGCACCGGGCGCCCGCACAGGATCACCACGGCCAGCGCGCCGAGCGCGACGGCGGCGTCTTCCCAGCGCAGGGTCTCGTTCTTTACCCCGCCCAGCAGCGGGATGGCCGCCAGCAGCGGGATCGCGATCAGGTCCTGGAACAGCAGGATGGCGAAGCCCAGCCGGCCATGGTCGCTGTTGATCGCCTTGTGCTCGGACAGCAGCTGCAGGCCGACTGCGGTGGACGACAGCGCCAATGCCACGCCCACCACCAGCGCGCTCTTCCACTGGAAATGGTCGAGCAGCAGCAGGCCGCCCAGCACCAGCCCGGACAGCGCCACCTGCGCCGCACCGGCACCGAACACCGAGCGCCGCATCACCTTCAGGCGTGCTGGTGACAGCTCCAGGCCGATCACGAACAGCAGCATCACCACGCCGATCTCGGCGGCGCCAAGGATGCGGTCGGCATCCTGCACGAAGCCCAGCCCGTCCGGGCCGAGCACCACGCCGGCCGCCAGGTAGCCCAGCACTGCGCCGAAGCCGAACTTCTTGAACACCGGCACGGCGATGACCGCCGCCAGCAGCAGCACCAGGGCCAGTTCCAGACCACCGCTATGCATGGGAGTACCTGGTCATCGGGAGAGCCCGCTGTGCGTCCGTTCGGGTGGGGGAGGGCGTGGCGAACGCCACGCCACCATTATGCGCGCCGGCCTGTGTATGCACGAGAGCAACCGGCCGGGCCGGGTTTCGGCGCAGGGCTGCCGGGTTGACCTGCATGGCCCACCGGTCCAGACTGCCCGCCGCTGGCGGCGCGTCCGCCGGCACACGCATCCCGGAGTCCCCAACCCATGTCCAGCGACAGTAGAAGTCGACCTCGTTCGACGCCAGCGATGGCCACCGCCTGACATCGGGACGGTTTGCCTGCGTTGGCGTTGCGCGAGGTCGCACCCCACAAGGCAAAACCGATGAACCAGAAGCAACTGCTGCGCCCGGTGGCCGATGCCGCCGCACTGGCCGCACCGCTGGCGAACTACAACACCGCCGACGCGGTGGAATTCCTCAACACGCTGGAACTGACCCGCGCCGCGGAAACGCTGGCCGCGCTCCCGTTGCCGCGTGCAGTGAAGATGCTTGAAGCGCCGGAGCTGCACCGCAGCGGCGAGCTGGTGGCCGCGCTGCCGCCGGCGCGGGCTGCGGCTCTGCTGGGCCTGATGGCCGACGACCGCGCCACCGACATCGTCCACGAGCTGGACGAGGACGAACGCGCGCGGCTGATCCCACTGCTGGGCACCGATGCCCGCCAGGCCATCCAGAAGCTGCTCAGCTACCCGCCGAACACTGCCGGTGCGCTGATGACCACCGAGTACGTGGCGGTGCCCGCCAGCTGGACCGTGGCGCAGACCCTGCAGCACATCCGCCAGGTCGAGCGCACCCGCGAGACGGTGTACGCGATCTACGTGCTGGAGCCGGCCAGCCAGCAGCTGCAGCAGGTTGTGACCATGCGCCGGCTGATCACCGGCCTGCCCGAGGAGTCGATCCTGGACGTGGCCCAGGTCAATCCGCCGGTAACGGTGGACGCGCTGATGGACCAGGAAGAAGTGGCGCGGCTGATCCGCCGCCACGACCTGCTGGCGATCCCGGTGGTCGACGCGCAGCAGCAGATGCTCGGCATCGTTACCGTGGACGACGTGCTCGATGCGCTGATCGAAGAATCCACCGAGGACGCGCACAAGTTCGGCGGCATGGAAGCACTGGACAAGCCGTACATGCAGATCGGCTTCTTCGAGATGCTGCGCAAGCGCGCCGGCTGGCTGAGCGTGCTGTTCCTGGGCGAGATGCTGACCGCCAGCGCGATGCAGCACTACGAGGACGAACTGGCGCGTGCGGTGGTGCTGACCCTGTTCATCCCACTGATCATGAGTTCGGGCGGCAACTCCGGTTCGCAGGCCACCTCGTTGCTGATCCGCAGCCTGGCGCTGCGTGAACTGCGCCTGCGCGACTGGTGGAAGGTGGCCCTGCGCGAAGTGCCGACCGGCATGGTGCTGGGCGCCATCCTCGGCTGCCTGGCCATCGTGCGCATCGTGATCTGGCAGCTGGGTGGCCTGCATGACTACGGCGAGCACTGGATCCTGCTGGCGATCACCATCGGCGCGGCCCTGGTCGGCATCGTTACCTTCGGTTCGCTGTCCGGCTCGATGCTGCCCTTCATCCTCAAGCGGCTTGGTTTCGACCCGGCCAGCGCCTCGGCCCCGTTCGTGGCCACCCTGGTGGACGTTACCGGGCTGGTGATCTATTTCAGCATCGCCGCGATGATCCTGCACGGCACGCTGCTGTAACAAAAAGGGGACGGAGGGGATTAAGTCGTTTGTGCACAAACGACTTAATCCCCTCCGTCCCCTTTTTTGGGTACCGTAGGCGCATGAGTACCTACCACCTGCAGTCCGTGTTCCGTCCGCAGTCGGTCGCGGTGATTGGCGGCAGCCCGCGTGAGCGCTCGGCCGGGCGTGCAGTGATGCGCAACCTGCGCGGCACCGGCTTTCCCGGCAAGGTGGCGTGGGTCAATCCGCGGCATGCCGAGATCGATGGCATCCGCACGGTCAAGCGGCTGAAGGACCTGGACTGGGTGCCCGACCTGGTGGTGATCACCGCACCGGCGGCGATCGTGCCGCAGGTGGTGCGCACTGCCGCCGAGCGTGGCGTGCAGGCGGCGATCATCCTCACCGCGCACCTGGGCGAAGGCCCGGGTTCGCCGTCGGCGCAGGTCGAAGCGGTGGCCCGCAAGCATGGCCTGCGCATCCTCGGCCCGCACTGCCTGGGCGTGATCGCACCGCATGCGCGGCTCAACGCGAGCATCGCCGCGCACTTCCCGCAGGCTGGCGACCTCGCGCTGATCTCCGAATCCTCGGCCATTGCCGCTGCGCTGGTGGAATGGGGCGTGGCGCGCTCGGTCGGCTTCTCCGCCGTGGTCTCGCTGGGCGACACGATGGACGTCGACTTCGGTGACCTGCTCGACTACTTCGCCACCGATTACCGCACCCGCGCCATCCTGCTCTACGTCGAGCAGATCAAGGACGCGCGCAAGTTCATGTCGGCCGCCCGTGCCGCCGCACGCGCCAAGCCGGTGGTGGTGGTGAAGTCCGGCCGCGCCGAACGCGTGCAGCCAGGCAGCCGCGATACCCATGTGCAGGCCCTGGCCCGCGCCGACGATGTGTACGGGGCGGCCTTCAACCGCGCCGGCCTGCTGCGCGTGGGGGCGCTGGACGAGCTGTTCACCGCCGCCGAGTCACTGGGCCGGCTGGGCACCTTCCCCGGTCGCCGCCTGGCCATCCTCAGCAACGGTGGCGGTGTCGGCCGCCTTGCCGTGGACCAACTCATCGCATTGCGTGGCACGCTGGCCAATCTGTCCGACAGCACCATCGAGAAGCTCGACGCGGCGTTGCCGCAGGGCTGGTCGCGCAGCAATCCGGTCGACATCGTGGTCGACGCCGATGGTGACCGCTACGCCGCGGCCATCGAAGCGCTGCTGGCCGACAATGAGAATGACGCGGTGATGGTGGTCAACGTGCCGACCGCGTTCACCTCATCGGCGGACGCCGCGCAGGCGCTCACCCGCACGCTCGGCCTGCGCCCGCGCCATCATCGCGACAAGCCGGTGTTTGCGGTGTGGCTGGGCAACGACGACCAGGCTACCGCCACGCTCAACGCAGCACGGGTGCCGACCTACCCGACCGAGGCCGAGGCCGTACGTGGCTTCCAGCACCTGGTGCGCTATCGCGAAGCGCAGAACGCCTTGATGGAAACGCCGCCCAGCCTGCCGCAGGACTTCAGCGTCGACACAGCCGCCGCACGCACGCTGGTCGATGCCGCACTGGCCAACGGCCAGCAGTGGCTGGACCCGCTGGCCACCCATGAACTGCTCAAGGCCTATGGCATTCCCTCCGCGCCGGTGATGCACGCGCGCGATGCGCACGAGGCGATGGACCTGGCGCAGCCGCTGCTGGAACGCGGTGCCACGGTTGCTCTGAAGATTCTCTCGCCGGATATTCCGCACAAGTCGGAAGTGGATGGCGTGCGCCTGAACCTGTCCACGCTGCCGGCGGTGCAGAGCGCGGCCAACGCGATCCTGTCGCGCGCACGCCAGCTGCGGCCGGATGCGCGCATCGATGGCCTGCTGGTACAGCCGACCATCGTCCGCCCGAAGGCGCGCGAACTGATCGTCGGCATCGCCGATGACGCGACGTTCGGCCCGGTGATCGTGGTCGGCCGTGGCGGTACTGCCGTCGAAGTGATCAATGACAAGGCGTTGGCGCTGCCGCCGCTGGATCTACGCTTGGCTCACGAGTTGATCGGCCAGACCCGGGCCTCGCGCATCCTCAAGGCCTACGGCGATGTGCCCGCCGCCGATGAGCGCGCACTGGCGCTGGCGCTGGTCAAGCTGGCGCAGTTGGCCGCCGACATTCCCGAAGTGCGTACGCTGGACATCAATCCGCTGCTGGTCGACGGCAAGGGCATCCTCGCCCTCGACGCACGCGTGGCGGTGGCGCCGTCGCGCATCCTGCACAAGGGCCGCGGCCACCCACGCTTCTCGGTGTTCCCGTACCCGAAGGAGTGGGAGCGCACCATCGAACTGTCCGATGGCGGCCGTGCCTTCGTGCGCCCGGTGCGGCCGGAAGACGACGCACTGTTCCGTGCGTTCTTCGCCCGTGTCAGCGACGAGGACCTGCGCCTGCGCTTCTTCCAGTCGGTGAAGCACTTCAGCCACGAGTTCATCGCGCGCCTGACCCAGCTCGACTACGCACGCTCGATCGCACTGGTGGCGATCGAGCCACGCAGCGGGGAAATGCTGGGCGCAGTGCGCCTGCACGCCGACGCGGACTACCACCGTGGCGAGTACGGCATCCTGATCCGCTCGGACCTGAAGGGCCACGGCATCGGTTGGCGCCTGATGGCGATCATGATCGAGTATGCCAAGTGGCTGGGCCTGGACGTGGTCGAAGGCCAGGTGCTGCGCGAGAACAGCACCATGCTGGCGATGTGCCAGAGCCTGGGCTTCAAGACGAAGCTGGACCCGGACGACCCGACGGTGATGATGGTGACCCTGCCGGTGCAGCAGGTCGAGGTTCCTGAAGTGCCGCCGGCGGCGTGATCCGCGCTCGGCGGTGCACCGGACCTACCGCATTGGTTCCACCACCACCGCCGTGCCATAGCACAGCACCTCGGTCAGCCCGGTCATCACATCGGTGGCGTCGTAGCGCATGCCGATGATCGCGTTGGCACCCAGCTGCCGCGCATGCTTGACCATGTCGCGGTAGGTTTCCTCGCGGGCCTGTTCGCACAGCTCGGTGTAGATGGTGATGTTGCCGCCGAAGATCGTCTGGATGCCGCCCAGGAAGTTGCCGACGATCGAACGCGAGCGCACGGTGATGCCGCGTACCACACCGAGGTTGCGCACGACGCGGTGCCCGGGCAGCTCGAAGGCGGTGGTGACCAGCGCATCGTCGAAGCGCAGTGCCGGCGGAGAAGAGGTGCCGCTGTTGTAGGGGTCTGCCATGGTCGCGTCCGTGTTGTAGGGTCGAGCTTGCCTGACTCTACAACGCAACCGCCCGTTGCGGCATGGTTCCGTCACCGCGCTGGCGCGACAATACCCCCATGACCGACCGTATTCCCCTGTTGATGCTGCCCGGCCTGCTCAACGACGCCGAGCTGTGGCGCGCGCAGCTGGCCGACCTGGCCGATATCGCCGACTGCAACGTGGGCGACCAGACCCGTGGCGAGACCCTGCAGGCGGTGGCCGAAGACGTGCTGGCGCAGGCACCGGAGCGCTTTGCGCTGGCTGGTTTCTCGCTTGGAGGTTTCGTGGCCCAGCAGATCCTGCGCATCGCGCCGGAGCGGGTGCTGCAGCTGGCGCTGATCGACACCTCGATCCACGCCGACTCACCCGAGCGGGCCGAGCAGCGCCGCAGCCAACGTGCCAGCGTGCGCCTGCCGGGGAAATTCCACGGCTTCGGTGATGTGCTGATGCGCAGCTACATCGATGCTTCGCGGCTGGATGACTACGTGCTGGTGCAGCGTGTGCGCGACATGACCGCCCGCCTGGGCGCGGACGTGTTCCTGCGCCAGAGCGCGCTGGAACGCCGCGATGGCCATGATGTGCTGGCCGGCTACCGCGATCCGCTGCTGATCGTGTGCGGCGCGAACGATCGCATCACGCCGCTGGCGGTGAGCGAGGAAATGCACGCGTTGGTGCCGCACTCGCAGCTGGTGGTGGTGCCTGATTGCGGGCACCTGGCACCGATGGAAAAACCGGACGAGGTCAGTGCGGCGATGCGCGGGTGGTTGCTGCAGAAGTGACTGCATCCGGTCCAGCCGGCGCCTGGTTCCAGCCCATCCAGTTGTAGAGGTGGTAGCGCAGAACGCCGATACGCTCATGCAGCATCACTTCCACCAGCAGTAGATTGAATGTGGAGGGCAACCACCCACGGGTGGCACGGAGGTGGTCACTGGGCAGGCCCTCGGCCCCGACGCCGAAGTGACGGAAGTAGATCAGGCTCCGCGTGAGATGCAGGCCTGAGGTCACCAGCACCACTCGCGAGCTGTTGCGCCCGATGATCGCACTGCTGTTTCTGGCGTTCTGCCAGGTGTTGCTGCTGGCACGCTCGCGGACAATCTTCTCGGTGGGCACGCCCAGGGCAATCAGTTCCCTTGCGTAGACATCGGCCTCAGCGGCATCGCCCGTGGCAGTGACGCCTCCGCTGGCAAGCACGGTACAGACTTCCCCCGTGCGGTCGCATTTGTGGTAACGCTGTGCAGCCCTCATCAGGCGGCTATAACCGGCCAGCCCGGGCCTGGGGCCACGGGCATCGTGATCGATGCCAGCACCCAGCACTACGATCACAGTGCGCGGATGGAGCGCATGTTCAGTGACAAGCGGCGTGTCCTGCGCACGGTCCAGCAGCCATTGCGTGATGGGCGTGCTGGCGCTGGCTGCAATGGCCAGCGGAAGCGTCGCCAGGAGAGCGGCACTGCGCAGGCGTCGTTTCAGGACCAGCGCGCCGCATGAAAGCAGCAGGAGAAGTGTCAATGTCAGCATGGTGGTCCATAGGGTAAGTTTGAAAGGATTCCGATGGCATGGAGAGATCGTTGCCTACATGCTGGATGCCATGGACCTGAAGCGACTTTCACTCCCGACCCGATGTGCTGTCATCGTAGGCGGAATCATGCTCGCGATTGCCGCAGGGTATCTGCTGGGTGGCGGCTTCCCGCAGTTCTTCGTACAGATCCATCAGCGGATGCAGTAGCTCGTGAGTCCTGCATGCTGACGCCTGAAGTCTAATGGTCAGGCGCAACCGGGCGCTGGAGTGGGCTCGTTCAGGTGTTGAATGCGACAGACGGGGGAAGGCAATGCAAGGCTTGAATTCACGGGTTGGGCTGAACCCGGGGTCGCGCGCCATGGAACGACCCGAGCTCGGAGAGGGCTCGATGCTCTGTCTCATTGCGGCAACGTCACCTCACCACTTGCCATCATTCACCGCGGCGTTGGACGGGGCGATCTCGCAATGGATGAGCAAGGCAAAGGAAGAGTCCTTCGGTGGCATGGAGCAGGAGCTGGCGCGCCTGCATGCCCTGAAGAGTGTTACCTCGGCGTTGGGCAGCGCCGGGGTTGCACAAGCCTGCGACGCGCTGAGTGACTGTCTCCGCTCGGGTACAGAAGCGTGCGCTGTGCGGCGGCGGGCATGCGCGTTGGCGCTGTCTGCGCAGCGTCTTCTGCATCGTGCGACGACGCATTTCCTGATGGAAGGGGGCTGACGTGAACGAGCCCCGTGTGTCCTCGCAGGCCTTTGCACCGGCAGCGTTGCTGCAGGCAGCCCGTGCGCTGGAGATGCACCGCCTGGCTTGGCTTCTGTCGTGCCTGCAGGAGCCACGCGCCAGCGGATTCCGGGTGCTGCTGCAGGCACTGGTGGTGCTGTGGTGCTGGCTGTGGGTGGATGGTCCGCAGCCGGTTCTGGCCAATGAGGCGGCCCGCGTGTTGCCGGAGGCCGTTGCACTGCTTGTGGTATCCGTGACATGGGCACTCCTTGCAAGGCTCTGCATGGAGCGCTGGCACCGCTGGTGCGATGGGGTAGGCCTCCTGCTCAGCCTGGCAATGGTTGCGATCCAGGTGGACGCGGCGTTCATCCTGCTGATGACGCTCAATGCAGCCCTGCCTTTCCTCGTGATCTCCGCCACCGCGGTGTATGGCCGCAGGGCAATTGCTCCCGCGATCGCATCGACTGCGCTGGCATTGTTGTGGGCCGCGCCTGAAGGCTATTGGGTCTCTCGACCCGCCTACCTGGCCTACGCGCTGGCATTGACGATCCTGTTGCCGTTGGTAGTAGCGTCGCTGGTAGCGGCGATGCGTGACATAGCGCTGCGCGCCATTGCTTCGCGTGAGGCGCAGGGCCGATTCGTCAGTACGATGAGCCACGAGCTTCGGACGCCGCTGAACGCCATCATCAGTGGGATCCAACTGCTGGAGGTGGGTACGGTGGGTACGGCCCAACGGCATGCACTGGCGACGGTCGCAAGACAGGCGCAGGCGCTCAGGCACCGCATCGATGATGTACTGGACGTAGCCAGCATCGATGGTGGTCGGTTGCGGTTGCGGCTTCATCCTTGTTCGCTGCGGTCGCTCATTGAAGGCGTGCAGGCAACCTGCATGCCCGCGGCCGCCGACAAGGGCGTACTTCTGCAGATGGATGGGAGCGAGCCAGATGTATGGATGCTGGCAGACGGCGGCCGTATCGAACAGGTGGTGACCAATCTTGTCTGCAACGCCATCAAGTTCAGCCCGATGGCGGGCGAGGTGTGGGTATCCATTGATGCCGTCCCATCGGGCGACGACTGGCAGCTTCAGATCGAGGTCTGCGATTCCGGCACGGGGATCGATGGCGCGGATCTGGAGATGATCTTCTCGCCATTCGTACAGCTCAGCCAGGGCGAGGCACGCTGCGAGCAGGGTGTCGGGCTGGGGCTGTACATCGTGCGGCTGATTTCCGATGCCATGGGTGGAACGATCAGCGTGGGCCGCAGTGAAGCAGGCGGTGCCTCGTTCGTGTGGCGCTTCACGGTGGCCTCCACCTCGGAGGTGGACCCTCTTCCTTCCCTTGAACAGCTTCTTCAGTCACACGCAGCGTCGGTTCGATCGCTGCACTGCCTGCTGTTCGAGGATGTGGAAACCAACCGTGACGTGGTGGAACGCCTGCTGCAGAGCGCCGGCCATCGCCTGAGCTCCCGCCATGATGGCCACGATGCGCGGGAAGTGATCAAGGCACTCGGGCCCGATGTGGTGCTGCTGGATCTGCACATGCCGGGCTGCAGCGGATGGGAGGTGCTGGAGTCGGTGGCCAGGGGCCCCGGCGCGCCACCGGTTCTTGTAATGAGCGCGGATACGCGGGTACAGGTGATTGAAAGAGCCCGTGCGCTGGGGGCTGCCGGTTTTCTATGCAAGCCACTGGATATCCACGACGTGCTGGACATGTTGCGCGGTGTTGCAGGACGCGGTGGTTCGGGTGCAACTGTGCAGGACCAGGCTCCAACCATTCCGGCGGCGGGGCGCTTCCGGTAGGTGCCGACCTTGGTCGGCACGATGTTTCATCGATCGATCAGACGTCTGCGCCGACCAAGGCCGGCGCCTACCAGGGCCGTTGCGCGCCGTCGTTGGAATCAATCCCAGGCCGGGGCGATGCCTTCCGGGTTGGCCAGGCGGTGGCCGCGGTCGAGCCTGGCGATCTGTGCCAGGTCTTCGTCGGTCAGGCGGATCGCCGCCGCTTCCAGGTTGCTGGACAGGTTCTCGCGCTTGGTCGATGACGGGATCACCGAGAAGCCCTGCTGCAGCGCCCAGGCCAGCGCGATCTGCGCCGGGGTGGCCTGGTGGCGGCCGGCAATAGCCTGGATCACCGGGTCCTTGATCACCTCGCCATAGGCCAGGCTCATGTAGGCGGTGACGTGGATGCCGTTGTCCTGCAGGAACTTCACCAGCAGGCGGTTCTGCAGGTAGGGGTGGACTTCGATCTGATTGGTGGCGATGGCATCGGCACCGAGGATGCCGATCGCCTTGCGGGTCTGCGCGACGGTGAAGTTGGAAATGCCGATCTCACGGGTCAGGCCCTGCGCCTTGGCTTCGGCCAGTGCGGCCAGGTACTCCTCCATCGGCACGTCGACCTTGTCGTTCGGCGAAGGCCAGTGGATCAGCGCCAGATCCACCTGGTCGGTGCGGAGCTTTTCCAGGCTGGTGCGCAGGCTGGCCAGCAGCGCATCGCGCTTGAACTCGGTGATCCAGACCTTGGTGGTCAGGTAGATCTCATCGCGCGGCACGCCGGAGTCGGCGATGGCCTGGCCAACGTCGGCTTCGTTGCCGTAGATCTGCGCGGTATCGATGGCGCGGTAGCCGACCGACAGCGCGTTGCGCACGGAGTCGATCACGGTCTGGTCTTTCAGGCGGAAGGTGCCGAGACCGAGGGCGGGGACAGTCATGGGGGCTCCAGCAGAAGGGGAGGGAGGCGGGAACATCCGGCAAAGGGTAGGCCAGTGGCCGCGTGCATGCCGGCAACGGTGCATTGCATCACCGTATACGCACGGATTCCTGCCACCGCCCGACCAACGGTCGGGCGCCACCCATGCGGCGTGGGACGCTGCCGGCCAGCGTCCGGCACGACCGCTATGGTGGGTGCGGACCGTTGGTCCGCACGGATCCGGCTGCCGGCCGCTGGCCGGCAACCGGATCAATCAGGCCGCGCGTGCCTGCTCGCCCTTCACCGCCGCCGTGGTCGACAGATCGAACACATCGACGGCATCGATCAGGCGGTTGGCCTGCTGCTCCAGGCTGCGCGCCGCGGCGCTGGCCTCTTCCACCAGTGCAGCGTTCTGCTGGGTGGTGCCATCCATCTGGATCACGGTCTGGCTGACCTGTTCAATGCCCGCGCTCTGTTCCTGCGAGGCGGCGGAGATCTCGGCCATGATGTCGGTCACGCGCTGCACCGATGCAACGATCTCGGCCATGGTGTCGCCCGCCTCGCGCACGCGCTGCGCGCCGTGACCGACCTGTTCCACCGAGGCTTCGATCAGTGACTTGATCTCCTTCGCGGCCGCCGCCGAGCGCTGTGCCAGCGTGCGCACTTCACTGGCGACCACCGCGAAGCCGCGGCCCTGTTCACCGGCGCGCGCCGCTTCCACCGCGGCATTCAGCGCCAAGATGTTGGTCTGGAACGCGATGCCATCGATCACGCTGATGATCTCGGCGATCTGCCGCGACGAGGTTTCGATTGCGCCCATCGTCGCCACCACCTGGCCGACCACGCTGCCACCGTGCGAGGCGACCGTATGCGCGCCGATCGCCAGCTGGTTGGCCTGGCGCGCATGCTCGGCGTTCTGGCGCACGGTGGAGGTCAGCTCCTCCATCGACGCCGCCGTCTCTTCCAGGTTGGCGGCCTGCTGTTCGGTGCGGCGCGACAGATCATTATTGCCGGCGGCGATCTCCGCAGCGGCGGTGTGGATGCTGCCGGAGGCGTGCTTGATGTCGGTGACGATGGTCGCCAGCTGCGCGGCGGTGGTATTGGCGTCGCCGGCGATACGCGCGAACACGCCCTGGAAATCCCCGTGCATGCGCGCGCCGAGGCGTCCATCGGCGATCGCGCGCAGCATGCTGGAGACCTCGCCCAGGTTCAGCTCGGTGGTCTGCATCAGGCGGTTCAGGCCCTCGACCATCGCGCGGAAATCATGCTCGAAGCGGGCACTGTCGCCGCGCTGGCTGAAGTCACCGGCGGCCGCCGCTTCAGCCAGGCGGCGGATCTCGCCGTTGATCGCGCCGAGGTTGTGCTTGACCGCGTCCAGCGCTTCGGTGATCACCGCCTTCTCGCCGGGCAGGCGCTCCATGTCCTGGCTGAGGTCGCCGACGGCGTAACGGCCCATGATCGAGATCGCGCGCATCTTGACCTGGATGTGCGCGTCGACCAGCGTGTTGCAGTCGGCCACCATGGTGCCGAACGCGCCGGGGAAGGCACCGGCGTCCATGCGATGGCTGATGGTGCCGGCTTCGTGCGCCTGCGCCATCGCGGTCTGTGCATCCAGCACGCCGCGCAGCGTGGATTGCACCGCCTGCATGGCCTGCGCGAGGCGACCGATCTCGTCGCGGCTGCGCACCTGCACCACGTGCTGCAGATCACCGGCGGCCACTGCACGCGCAGCGGCTTCCACTGCCAGCACCGGCTGCACCACCGCACGCCGCAGCCACCAGGCCAGGCCCATCAGCAGAAGAACGGCGGCCAGCACGGTCAGTGCCGCACACAGCAGCAGGGTCTGCCGCGCCTGCTGCGAGCGCGCTGCCAGCGCCGCTTCGGCCACCTGCGTGGCGTGCGTGCTCAGCGCATCCAGTGCCGCCGCCACCGGGCGATCCTTGCCGCGCACGAGGATGTCGCCGGCGGCGGGATCGTAGCTGGCCTCGGCAAACGCCTGCAGCGCCGCGTGGTAGTCCTGCTGCAGCTGCGCGTGCAGGCCGATGAACGCCTGCGCCAGTTCGCGCGTGCGCGTGTCCGGGCTGGTCACCAGGCCCTTGGCCAGTTGCTCGACCAGACGACCTTCGCTGTCGAAGGCATCCAGGTGACGCTTGCGCAGGGCATCGTCGTGGCCGCGCAGCAGCACGTTCTTCCATTCCTGCACCTGGCCGCGGAATTCACGCTGCAGGCGTTCGGCATCGCGGCTGTGCGCGACCTCGGGTGGAACCTCGGTGGACACCTTCAACCAGGCGAAGGCCAGGCCTGCCAGGGCGCACAGCAGGACCACGGCCAGACCAACAGAAACCGCGCCGAGCAGCTTGGACTGCAGGCGCGGAGCACGGACAGACGCATTCATGGGGAAGCACTCTCGGGAAGGGGCACTGCGGTATCGACCCGTCGCCCGCGCACTGAAGTGCGACACTCATCACATTCGCGTTTCGTTTAGCGATGTGAAGAAACTATTTCATAGGACAAATGTGTCCATATGGAACGAATGCGGACCCTCGACAGCTGGATTAAATGTAACTATTGTTGTTACATGAAATCCGCGAATCCCCTCTCCGATGCCCTGCACGT
Source organism: Stenotrophomonas sp. SMYL41 (assembly GCF_036319965.1). Classification (NCBI taxonomy): domain Bacteria; kingdom Pseudomonadati; phylum Pseudomonadota; class Gammaproteobacteria; order Lysobacterales; family Lysobacteraceae; genus Stenotrophomonas; species Stenotrophomonas sp. SMYL41. The sequence goes on from NZ_JAWIRX010000005.1 coordinate 118,189, forward strand.
GATGGCGCACCTGGTCGGCCAGTCCGCCCCGCGTACCTCCGAGCAGCTGGCGTCGTGCCTGCCGACCCACCCGGTGGTGATCCGCCGCCTGCTGGCGCAGCTGCACAAGGCCGGCCTGGTGCACAGTGCCCGCGGCCATGGGGGCGGCAGCCAGCTGGCCCGCGACGCCGCAGCCATCACCCTGCATGACATCTACCTGGCGGTGGGCGCACCGCCGCTGGTGCAGGTCGGTAGCCGTGATCCAGGCGGCGGCTGCCCGATCCAGCAGCTGGTCAACAGTGCCTTGCTGGAGGGCGCACGGGAGGCGCAGCGGCTGCTCGAACAGCGCCTGCAGGCGACCACGCTGGACCAGCTCGGCGCCGATTTCGCCCGCCATCTCGCCCATCACCGTTCCCTGGAGGGTCACCATGAATCCTGATGTGCTCATCGTCGGCGGCAGCTATGCCGGCATCGCCGCCGGCCTGATCCTGGCCCGTGCCCGTCGCCCGGTCACCGTCATCGACGCCGGTTCGCCGCGCAACCGTTTCGCCAGCCATTCGCACGGTGTGCTGGGGCTGGATGGCATCAGCGGCGCCGAGCTGCTGAAGACTGCGCGCCAGCAACTGCTGGATTACCCCAGCGTGCGCTGGCTGCAGGCCGAGGCGGTGCAGGCCACCGCCAGCGCAGCGGGCGTGGAAGTGCGCACCGCCGATGGCCAGGTGCTGGCCGCGCGCAAGCTGCTGCTGGCCAGCGGCATCGCCGACCAGCTGCCGGAGCTCCCCGGACTGGCCGAGCGCTGGGGCAGCACCGTGCTGCACTGCCCTTACTGCCACGGTTATGAAGTCGGCGGTGGCGCAATCGGGCTGCTCGGTGGCCATCCGATGTCCGCCGGCAAAGCACCGCTGTTCGCCGACTGGGGCAATGTCACCTTCTTCAGCCAGGGCCTGCCGATCACCGAGGAGGAGCGGGCGGCCATGCAGCAGCGCGGCGTGCAGATCGAGACCTCGCCGGTGCTGGGGGTGCAGGGCGACCAGCCGACCTGGCTGGAAGTGGAGCTGGCCGATGGCCGCCGCATCGCCCAGCGTGCGCTGTTCGTACCGGCCACCCAGGCGATGGCCACACCGCTGGTGCAGCAGCTCGGCTGCACGCTGGCGGAGAGCCCGCTGGGCGTGCTGATCGAGGTCGACATGATGAAGCAGACCTCGGTGCCGAACGTGTATGCCGCAGGCGATGCGACCACGGTCGGCAACATCACCCTGGCCACTGCCGAGGGCGTTCGCGCGGGAATCGGGATGCACCATGCGCTGGTGGCCGAGGACAGCGTGCCGCGCTGAACGTCTCGGGGTCAGATCCCTTTCGCAGAAAGGGCTCTGACCCCGGCATGCCGTGCTGCTCTGGTAGGTGCCGGCCTTGGCCGGCACCCCTCCCTCATCCCTTCACGCACAGCACTTGCCGCAGCGTGTGCACCACGTCGACCAGATCGAGCTGTGCGGCCATCACATCGTCGATCGACTTGTACGCCGCCGGCGACTCGTCCAGCACACCGCTGTCCTTGCGGCATTCCACGTGCGCGGTCGCTTCGCGATGCTGGGCCAGCGTGATCTGCTGGCGCGCAGTGCCGCGGCTCATCACCCGGCCGGCGCCGTGGCTGCAGCTGTGGAAGCTGTCCGCGTTGCCCTTGCCACGCACGATGTAGCTGCGCGTGCCCATGCTGCCGGGAATGATGCCAAGTTCGCCCTCGCGCGCACTCACCGCGCCCTTGCGGGTCACCAGCAGTTCCTGGCCGTGGTGCGTCTCCTTCTGTACGTAGTTGTGGTGGCAGTTCACCGCCATCGCCGCCAGCTGGAACTTCGGCAACCGGTGGCGCATCTCGGCCAGCACCCGCGACATCATCGCCTCGCGGTTCTGCCGGGCGTAGTCCTGCGCCCACGACACCGCTTCGACGTAGTCATCGAACAGCGGCTCGCCTTCCATGAAGAACGCCAGGTCCTTGTCCGGCAGGTGGAAGCCGAGCACGCGCCGCGCCAGTTCCTCGCGCGCCTTCTCGATGAAGTACGTGCCGATCAGGTTGCCGGTACCGCGCGATCCGCTGTGCAGCATCACCCACACCGTATCCGTCTCGTCCAGGCACAGTTCGATGAAGTGGTTGCCGCCGCCCAGCGTACCCAGCTGGCGGTCCAGCTTGTCGGTGCGGATCCTGCGGTGCTTGTCCTTGATCCTCTCCAGGCCGGCGGCCAGCCCGGACTGTACCAGCCGGGTGTGGATGCTGTCGGGCATGCGGTGGTGCTCGCCGCCGCGACCGTTGCCGACCGGGATGCTGCGCTCGATGCTGCTGCGCAGCTGCCGCAGGTCATCGGGCAGGTCATTGGCGCGCAGCGTGGTACGCACCGCCGCCATGCCGCAGCCGATGTCGACGCCGACCGCCGCCGGGATGATCGCACCGCGGGTCGGGATCACCGAGCCCACGGTCGCGCCCTTGCCCAGATGCACGTCCGGCATCACGGCCACCCACGGCCCGACGAACGGGATCGCGGCGATGTTGCGCAGCTGCTCATGCGCCTGCGCTTCCAGCGGTACGCCGTTGACCCAGCCCTTGATCGGCGTGGTGCCCTCGGCGTGCAGCCATTGATAGTTGTATTGAGTGTCCATGTCTTCGTGTTTGTCCTTGATGGGCCGGCGGCGCGTCCCTGCGCCACCGCTACCCCCTACCTGATCGTCACCAGCTGCTTCAGCACGCCATCCAGGCCGCCGAACACGGTGAGCTTGTCGATCTTCTCGGTGACCTTCTCCAGCGCCTCCAGCTCCTTCAAGCGCATCAGCACCGGGTTGTCCTCGATCAGCTTTGCGGTGTTGAGCTGCGAACGCGTGGCATTGGCCTCCTCGCGGCGACGGATCACGCTGGCCTGTGCCTGCTTCTCGGCCAGCACCACACCGTTGAGGATCTCCTTCATCTCGCCCGGCAGGATCACGTCCTTGATGCCCACGCCGAGCAACCGCAAGCCGTGGCCCTCGATCGCCGCCTGCACATGGGCGGCGATCTCGCCGTCCAGTGCCGCCTTGTCACCCAGCAGCTCGTCCAGGCTGCGCGCGGCAATCGCCTGGCGCAGGCCGAACTGCAGCTGCCGGTAGACGAACTCGTCGGCATTGCTGAGCGTGCGGTGTGCACGCACCGGGTCGACCACCTGCACGGTCGCGGCCAGGTTCACCCGCAGGGTCACCTTGTCGCGGCTGAGCAGTTCCTGGCCGGACACATCCAGCGAACGCGCACGCAGCTCCACGCGCTCCACCGACACGTTGCCGTTGAAGTTCCAGAACGCGTGCAGGCCGGCGTCCAGCGTCTGCCGCAGCGTGCCATCGATGAACAGCAGGCCGACCGACTCGCTCGGCACGGTGCTGATCACCGCCACACGCGGCAACACGCCCAGCTGGCCCAGGCGCTGCTGCACGTCCGCCGGAATACGCGGCTCGTCACCCAGCGCCATTACCTGCACCTGGGTATCGACCGAACCGCGCCAGTACAGACGGCGGCTGCCCGGCGGCAGCACTTCATCGATGCGGCCGTTGCGCAGCAACAGGCCGACCTCGGTGGCACCGACGTTGGCCAGCACGAAGTGCGTGTCCAGCGTCGCGCCCAGTGCCTCGATCAGGCTGTCCTGGTCGCTGCCGGTGTAGGCCGCGCCCTTCGATGCAGTGTGGATGTCCACGTGCGGGCGGCCGCCGAACGGCGACAGGCGGTGCACGCCCGGCAGCAGGATCTGCTGGAAACGACGGTTGCGATACACCAGGCCGCGCTCGCCGTCGCCGATCACGACCTTGATGGTCCAGAACATGGGAGTCTCTCCTTGTTGGCTCTGGTGGTTCGACCCGATGGCATGAATCGCCGTGACCCGGGTCGATCAGGTCGTGGCGAGGCTGCCTGCACACCACGTGCAGCCAGCGGAAGAGGGCGGCCACCGGCGGACGGTCCGCGCGCGGAGCCTTCGGTGCACCGGCACTGCTGCCGTCGTCGTTCCCGGCAGGGAGCACCGGTGCGGAACGTGGCTGGCAGTGGCGGCGGGCCGGGGCCCGGCGTGCGGTCCGTTGCCTTCCACGTTCCTGCCCGAAGGCGTTGTCCGTGGACGGCGACGATGGCCGCTGGGGCTTGCGCCCCGGGTGCTGCTTCAAGTCATGACGTGACAGGTCATGTGGTTTGGAGTGGGAATCGAACCCACGACAGACGGAATCAGGATCCGTTGCTCTACCCGACTGAGCTATCCAGTGGTGAACCGCGCGGAATCGAACCGCGTACCGGCGAACCGGCGCCTGCCTCCAGCAGGCGATCCAGGCGATGGCATGTCCGCGACCTCCGGCATACTCCACGGCAACGCCGCGCGCACCAGCCCGTGGATGAAACGGGACCGTTGGAGAATCGAGGGTGCAGGCCACCGACATTATCGCGAGCGATAATGTTTGGGTGCGATGCAGATAATGTCCAGGCGTCGCCACTCGCGCGAAGTAAATCCTTCGGCGGGGCGGGAAAAACCTGGGTCAGTGAGCGGCGGGCTGCCGCGCGGGGTGCAGTTCTGGCATCGCGGGTCCTTGTGCCGACGCAAACGAAAACGCCCCCGGGACTTGCGTTCCGAGGGCGTCGTCAGGCCTCGGAGATCGGGGTGGCCGATCTCCGCAGGGCGGGTATCAGGCCGTTGTCAGCTGGACTTCCTTGCCGAACGCGCGCGCCAGCACGTCCATGCGCAGGCATGGCAGCAGTTTGGCGATGGCGACGGAATGCGCGTTCAAGGGAAGTTTCCAGTGGTTGTTGAAACGAGATGCGCACGATAAACCACGATTTACTCGCGTGCAACCATTTTGTTCAATTATTTTCTTCGGCATTGTGCGATGCCGACCAGCGGCCGGCACTACAACTCAGCCTTCTTTGCTGGCGGCATCCAGCTGCGCGACATCCTGCACGCTCAGCGACAGGTTGGCCGCCGCCAGCAGATCGTGCAGCTGCTCGACGCTGGTGGCGCTGACGATCGGCGCGGTGATCGACGGCCGTGCGATCTGCCATCCGAGTGCGATCTGTGCGGCACTGGCATTGTGCTTGCTGGCCACGTCGTCCAGCGCCTGCAGGATGCGCAGGCCACGCGGATTCAGATAGCGCTTCACCACCGTTTCGCCACGTGCCGGGCTCTTGGCCGCATCGGCCGGCGTGCGGTACTTGCCGCTGAGGAAGCCGCTGGCCAGCGCGTAGTAGCCGATCACGCCGATCTGTTCGCGCTCCACCAGTGGTTCCAGCTCCTTCTCGTAGCCGGCACGGTCGTACAGGTTGTACTCCGGCTGCAGGGTTTCGTAACGCGGCAGCTTGTAGTCGGTGGACACCTTCAGCGCGTCGGCCAGGCGCGTGGCGCTGTAGTTGGAGGCACCGATCGCGCGCACCTTGCCGGCTTCGATCAGGCGGCCGAACGCGGCCAGGGTCGCTTCCAGTGGCGTCGACTCGTCATCCTCGTGGGCCTGGTACAGATCGATCACGTCGGTCTGCAGGCGGCGCAGTGAATCCTCGACCGCGGCATTGATGTTGTCCGGGGTCAGGCCGGGGCGTTCGGCCCACTTGGCCACCTTGGTCGCCAGCACCACCTTGTCGCGCTTGCCGCTGCGGGCAAACCACTTGCCGATCAGCGTTTCCGATTCGCCGCCGGCATTGCCCGGCACCCAAGCCGAGTACACATCGGCGGTGTCGACCAGGTTGAAGCCGGCGTCGACGAAGGCATCGAGCAGGGCGAAGCTGGCCTTCTCATCGGCGCTCCAGCCGAACACGTTGCCACCGAAGGCGAGCGGACGTACATGCAGGCCGGAACGGCCCAGTTCGCGGGTTGCCGTCATGGGCACGGACTCCTTGGGGGAAGTGCTCCAGAATAGAACGCGTTGTGTGACCGCGCTGCGGCGGCGACCACAAAACAGTGTTCCGCGATGCGCACGCAGCTAACGTTTTGTGAACACCTGGGACGCCGCGGCTGCTAGTCTCGCCGCATCTTCCGCTGGAGTCGCTCCGATGATGCCTGCTTCGTCCCTGCGTGGTTGCCGCCTGCTGCTTGCTTCGGCCCTGCTTGCCGCTGTTCCCGCGTTCGCCGTACCGGCCACGGTCGCACCGGCGAAGATCCAGGTCTCACCGGCCATCGACGCGGCGGTGAAGGCGCCCACCCGCGATGCCAACAACGTCAAGCGCGATGGCTTCCGTCATCCTGCGCAGACGTTGTCGTTCTTCAAGGTGGCACCGGAGAAGACCGTCATCGAGATCACCCCTGGCAACGGCTGGTACTCGGAAATCCTGGCGCCGCTGCTGCACGACAAGGGCCACTACGTTGCCGCCGTGGTCGATCCGATGGCCGTTGCCGAAGGCCGCGGCCGTGACTACCAGCAGCGCAGTCGCGACAGCCTGGAAAAGAAGTACGCCGCTGCGCCGGCACAGTTCGGCAAGACCGCCGTGGTGGCCTACGATCCGGCCAAGCCGGTGTTCGGCCCGGCCAGTTCAGCCGATGTGGTGCTGACCTTCCGCAACGTGCACAACTGGCGCAAGGCCGGCCAGGCGCAGGGCATGTTCCAGGGCTTCTTCAACGTGCTCAAGCCGGGCGGCGTGCTGGGCGTGGTCGAGCATCGCGCCAAGGCCGACGTGGCCGACGACGATGACACCGGCTATGTCGGCCAGCAGCAGGTGATCGCGATGGCCGAGGCCGCCGGCTTCAAGCTGGACGCACGCAGCGAGGTCAACGCCAACCCGCGTGACACCAAGGACCACCCGAACGGCGTGTGGACGCTGCCGCCGACCAACCAGCACGACAAGGCCGACGATGCGAAGTACCAGGCGATCGGCGAAAGCGACCGCATGACGCTGCGCTTCATCAAGCCGTAGCGGGTGGCGCTGGGCTGCGCCCGGTGAGCGCGCAGCGCGGTGTTGGATGGAATGGGTCGCCGCCGGGCAATGCCCGGCGCTGCCGTCAATGGAGTGTGCTGTTGAAGAAAGTGCTGTACTTCGCCTTCGCATTGATGGCGTTGCCGCGGTTGTACGACTTCGTGTTCCATGCGGGTCACGTGCATGACCTCGTGGCGGCGGCAGGTTTTGCGGTGCTGCTCGTTGGTTGCCTGCTGGACGAACGCGCGCGCAGGACCTGCCCACCGGTAGCGCGGCTGCGCTACCGCGCCAACGCTGCCGCCACGTGCGGCGCCGTAGTGGTGCTCGTTGCGCTGTTGATGGAAAGGAAGGTCTTCGGCTGAGCAGCCGGTGATCGCGGCGGCGATGCGGGAATGGGACAATGCCCCACCCGCCGCCCGCCGTGCCCGCAATGCTGATCGCCTTCAACAAGCCCTTCAACGTGCTCTGCCAGTTCACCGACCGCAGCGTGCCGCCGCGGCCGACCCTGGCCGGGTTCGGCCTGCCGCCGCGCGTGTATGCCGCCGGCCGGCTGGACCATGACAGCGAGGGCCTGCTGCTGCTGACCGACAACGGCACGCTGGCGCACAAGCTGACCGACCCGAAGCACAAGGCCGACAAGACCTACTGGGTGCAGGTGGAAGGCACGCCCAGCGACGAGCAGCTGCAACGGCTGCGCGACGGCGTAGAGCTGAACGACGGGCCGACCCTGCCGGCGAAGATCGAGCGCCTCGATCCGGCGCCGTCGCTGTGGACGCGTGATCCGCCGGTGCGCTTCCGCAAGACCGTACCCGACAGCTGGTTGGCGGTCACGATCCGCGAGGGCCGCAACCGCCAGGTGCGTCGGATGACCGCGGCGGTGAACCTGCCGACGCTGCGTCTGGTGCGGGTGGCGATGGGGCCGTACCGGCTGGAGGGCCTACAGCCCGGGCAGTGGCGGCAGATCGGTTGAAATGAAAAGGCCGGAGCCCTTCCTGGGGAAGGACCCCGGCCCTGGCAGCGGTCTACGGTCTCAGGCGTCGCTGCCGATATCGCTGTGCTCGTCCACGACAGTGTCGTTGCGGCGGTCACGCGCGTTGATGCGCTGCGCCTGCCCATTCACTACGTGGCCATTGGCCGCCTTCTTCTTCTGCTGCTTGCGGTACAGCGCATAGCCGAGCAGGCCCACGCCGACCGCAGCTGCAGCCACGGCCACCGCCGGATTGCGGCGCACGAACTTGGTCGCCACCTTGCCGCCGGTCTTCACTGCGCCGATGGCGGCGCCGGTCTTGATCCAGTCCGCATTGCGCAGGCTGCCACCGGCGCTCTTCAGGCCATCGCCGGCGGTGTGGGCCAGCTCCAGGGCGCGCTCCAGAGCGCGGTCGGTGATTACGGTCAGCTTGCTCATGCGGGGGGTCCTTTGCCTCGGGTCGAAGTCCAGTGTCGCGTGTTGCCCGTAAACGGTATGTCAGTCGAGGCAGCACGTGGCGTGACTTCAGCGCAGCCATTCAGGATCAGGCAGGGTGGGGTCGGATCCCTTTCCCTTGGGAAAGGGCTCTGACCCCAACCGCCGCGCCCGGGGTCAGGGCCCTTTGCGTTGCAAAGGGATCCGACCCCGCTTTCAGGTGCCGCGCGGCTTGGCCCGGTGCGTGGCCATCGCCGTCCACGGGTCATCCGGCCACGGATGGCGCGGGTAGCGGCCCTTCATTTCCTTTTTCACCTCGGCGTAGGTGCTTTCCCAGAAATTGCGCAGATCCTGGGTGACCTGCAGCGGGCGGCCACCGGGGGAGAGCAGGTGCAGGGTCAGTGGCACGCGGCCGTCGGCGATGCGCGGCGTGTCGGCCAGGCCGAACAGTTCCTGCAGTTTCACCGCCAGCACCGGCGGCAACGGATCGCCGCTCTCGCTGTCCAGCGCATAGGTGATCGGCCGCTCCAGCCCGGAGGGCACGGTAATGCGGGTCGGCGCATGACGTTCGACCAGCTGCCGCTGCAACCACTCCAGCGGCGACTTCAACGCTTCGCCGAAGCTGGATTCATCCAGCGCATCCAGTCGCGCCTTGCCGGCGAACGCGGGTTGCAGCCATTGCGCGCGCGTGGCCAGCAGGGCGTCGTCGCTGCAATCGGGCAGGCCGAGCTCGGGCATCCAGCGCCGCAGCGATTCCACCCGTGCCTGCCACTGGCGCAGGCCTTCGGTCCACGGCAGCGCCTGCAGGCCGAGCTCGGCCACCGCGTCGGTCAGGGCCTGCGCGGCGTGCTGCGGATCGACGCGCCCGGCCGAGCGGCTGTCCAGCACGATGCGGTCGAAACGGGTCTCGCGCAGTGCCACCAGGGCGCGACGCTCGCTGTCCCAGCGCACCACATCTTCGGTGACGAAGCGCTCCGGCCACGCCTTGCGCAGTTGACCTTCATCCACCGGCGCGGCACGCAGCAGCAGCGCATCGCGCGCCTCGAATCGCAGTTCGCTGGCTACCAGCCACGGTTCGCCACGCAGGTCGCTCAGTTCGTGCAGGCGTGCGCTACGACCATTGGCCAACAGGTAGCGCAGCGGATCGCTGGGATGCTGGACACCGATCCGGTCGGGGAACGCATGTGCGAGCAGGTCCCCCAGTTCGTGGGCCTCGATGCTGGTGGGCGGCGTGGCGTCACAGCGCAGGCGTCGTCGCCATTGTTTGGCGGCCGCATCGATGGCGGCCAGCCCGCTGCGGTTGGCGTCGCCCGGTGCGCGGCCGTTGCGGGACGCCGCCAGTGCACGCCAACGCGCGGCCAGTGCATCACCGCCCTGGCGCAGCGGGTCGCGCGCGTCCAGCAAGGCGGCCAGATCGGCGGCCAGTGCCTGCGTGCGGGCATCGGGCGCGGCCAGCAGCATCGCTGCCATCCGTGGGTGCGTGCCCAGCGCCAGTACACGGCGGCCGAGCGCGGTGATCGCGCCGCTGCTGGACAGCGCGCCGAGCCGCTGCAGCAGTTCGCGCGCGGCACCCATCGGGCCGGCCGGGGGCGGATCGAGGAAGCGCAGGTCGCTGCTGCCCCAGGCCGCCAGTTCCAGCGCCAGCCCGGCCAGTTCCACCTGGTCGATCTCGGCGCGGCGTTGCGGCTCCAGCCGCTGCGACTGCGGCCACAGCCGCCACGCCACGCCCTCGGCAACGCGGCCGGCACGGCCCGCGCGCTGGTCGGCCGACGCCTGGGCGATGGCCACCACGTCCAGCCGGGTGAAGCCACTGTTGGGGTCGTAGCGCGGTTCACGTGCCTGGCCGCTGTCGATCACCACGCGCACGCCGGGCAGGGTCACCGAGGACTCGGCGACGTTGGTGGCCAGCACCACGCGCCGGCGGCCATCAGTGGCCGCCTGCAGTACGCGCGCCTGCTGTTCCACCGGCAGCTCGCCGTGCAGGGCCAGCACTTCAACGCCCGTGTCCAGCGATTCCTGCAGGCCCGCCTGCACCCGCGCGATCTCGCGCTGGCCGGGCAGGAACACCAGCAGGTCACCGGGATGTTCAGCCAGAGCCTGCTGCACCGCGCGGCGTACCTGCAGTTCCAGCGCCTCATCGCGGCGCGCCGGGAAATGGCTGACCGCCACCGGGTAGCTGCGACCTTCGCTGCTCAGGCGCGGCGCATCGAGGAAACGTGCCAGGCGCTCACCATCCAGCGTCGCCGACATCACCACCAGGCGCAGGTCATCGCGCAGCTGTGCCTGCACGTCCAGCGCCAGCGCCAGGCCGAGGTCGCCACTGAGGTGGCGTTCGTGGAACTCATCGAACAGGATGCCGCCGACCTCTTCCAGCATCGGGTCGTCCTGCAGCATGCGGGTCAGGATGCCTTCGGTCACCACCTCGATGCGGGTGCGCGCCGAGACCTTGTTCTCGAAGCGGATGCGGTAGCCGACCGTGCCGCCCACCTCTTCGCCCAGTTGCCGCGCCATGAACTGCGCGGCGCTGCGTGCAGCGACCCGGCGCGGCTCCAGCAGGATGATCTTCCGCCCCTGCAGCCACGGTGCATCGAGCAGCGCCAGCGGCACCTGGGTGGTCTTGCCGGCGCCGGGCGGCGCCTCCAGCACCAGCCGCGGGTGTGTGGCCAGGTGCTGCTGGATCTGTGGCAGCAGCGGAGAGATAGGGAAGAGCGGGGCGTTCATGTGCAAAGGATAAGGGGCCACGGCGGGCGCAGGTACAATGCGCGGGCACTTTTCCCCCGCGATGACCATGCACCTGATCGATATCGGCGCCAACCTGACCCACGACTCCTTCGACCGCGACCGCGATGCCGTGCTGGAGCGCGCGCGCCAGGCCGGCGTGGTGCAGATGGTCATCACCGGTGCCAGCCGCGAGCACTCACCGCTGGCCGTGCAGCTGGCCCAGCAGCACCCCGGCTTCCTGTATGCGACCGCCGGCGTGCACCCGCACCACGCGGTGGAGTACACCGAGGAATGCGATGCCGAGATGCGCGCGCTGCATGCCCACCCGGAAGTGGTGGCGGTGGGCGAATGCGGGCTGGACTACTTCCGTGACTTCTCGCCGCGCCCGGCCCAGCACCGTGCCTTCGAGCGCCAGCTGCAGCTGGCCGCAGACAACGGCAAGCCGCTGTTCCTGCACCAGCGCGACGCGCATGCCGATTTCATGGCGCAGATGAAGAACGTCGAGGGTCGCATCGGGCCGGCGGTGGTGCATTGCTTCACCGGCGAACGCGACGAGCTGTTCGATTACCTGGACCAGGACTGGTACATCGGCATCACCGGCTGGCTGTGCGACGAACGCCGTGGCGCGCACCTGCGCGAGCTGGTGAAGAACATTCCGGCCAACCGCCTGATGATCGAGACCGACGCGCCGTACCTGCTGCCGCGCACGCTGAAGCCGATGCCGAAGGACCGCCGCAACGAGCCGATGTTCCTGTCGCACATCGTGGAAGAACTGGCGCGCGACCGCGGCGAGGACGTGGCGGTGACCGCCGTGAATGCAACTGCGGCGACGCGTGCGTTCTTCCGCCTGCCCGATGCGGGTTGATCGGCTCGCGCCGACCAGCGGCCGGCACTACCGCGGCAGCTGTGAAAGCCCGAAGCCGGGAGCGAGCGCCGCAGCCAGATCTTCCAGTCCTTCCCGGTACGTCGGGAACCTTGGCTCCCACGCCAGCGCTTCACGCGTGCCGCGACTGTCGATGCGCTTGTTGCTCTCGTAGAAGCGCCGTAGAGTCGGGCTCAGTGCGGGGTCGTCCCATGCCACGGCAGGTGGCATCGCAAACCCGCCCAGCTGCGCGGCGAAGGCCAGTACCTCCTGCGGCGGTGCCGGCTCGTCATCGGACGGCAGGTACAGTCCATCCATGCACGGCCGCTGCATCGACGCGATAACGACCCTTGCCAGGTCATCCACGTGCAGTCGGTTGAATGCCAGCCCAGGACGCACTACGTGGCGGGCACGTCCCTGAGCCAGCTGCAGCAGCGCATTGCGCCCGGGCCCGTACAGGCCGGGCAGGCGGAACAGCGCCGATGCGATACCGCGTTCTTCAGCAAGCGCACGCCATTGCGCTTCGGCCCGCAGGCGCTGCACGCCGGCTGTTTCAGTGGCATCGGCTGCGCTGCGCTCGTCGACCCGGCCGCCGGCGCGGTCGGCGTACACCGAGGTCGATGACAGGTAGCCGACCCAGCGCAAGGCCGGGCTGGCTTGCAGCGCGGGCAACAGCCGGCGCATTGCGGGGTCGCCATCGGCGTCGGGCGGCACGCTGCACAGCACGGCCTCGGCCCGCGCGATCTCATCGAGCAGGGCAGGCGATGGCGTGGCGTCGGCACGCAGCGGATGGCGCCGCAGGCCATCCTGTGGTGCCGACTCTGGATCGCGTACAGTGCCGGCGACGCATGCGCCCAATGCCTGCAGATGCTGGGCCAGCACGCGTCCGCTCCAGCCCATGCCAAGGATCAGCACCCGCGCCGGCAGCGTGCTGGCCTGCAACGTCTGGCTCACGCGCTGCGCAGTGCCTGGTAGGCCTGCAGGCTGCTGTAGGCGACCTGCAGCAGCAGGGCTTCCTGGTCGGCCTTGCGCGCGCGCGCCAGCATGTCGCCGACGATCTGTTCGGCCTCCACCTGCTGGCCGGCTTCCAGGTCACGCAGCATCGATGCCTTCAACGCCGAGCCCGCCTGGGTCAGGGTGGCGCGCGCGGCGTCCTGCGCGGCATCGGGAATCGGCTCACCGGCAGCTTCGGCCACGGCCAGGCATTCGTCGTACAGGCCGCGCACGATCGCCTCGCCATCATCGGTGGCGACGATGGTGCCGATATCCGCACGCAGCAGGCAGGTGGCGGCGGCCAGCGCGGTCAGGAAGGTGTACTTGATCCATTGCTCCTGGCCGATGCGCTGGCTGGCCAGGTGATCAAGCTGGGCCTGCGCGCAGACCGCAGCGAAGCCGCGCACGCGCGCGGACAGCGCGCCACCGTCGCGCTCGCCGAAGGTGAGCTTGGCCGGCTTGCCGAGGTGCAGCACGGCGCCGTCGGGGGCCTTGGTGGCGCTGATGAAGCACAGGCCGCCAAGCACGGCGTCGCGGCCGAAGCGCGCGTCCAGGGCGTTGTAGTGATGCAGGCCATTGAGGATGGGCAGTACGGTGGTGCCTGCGCCAACGGCCGGGGCAATGGCGTCGATCGAACTGGACAGGTCGTAGGCCTTGCAGCTGAGGATGACCAGGTCGAACGGCTTCTGTGCGGCGAGCGCAGGCAGCGCGTCGGCGGTGACATGCTGTACCGGGAGGCTGGCATCGCCGAGCGGGCTGCGGATGACCAGGCCGTCGCGATCCAGCTGGGCGGCGCGTGCGGGGCGCACAAGGAAGGTCACGTCCACGCCGGCCTGGGCCAGGCGGCCGCCGAAGTAACCGCCGGTACCGCCGGCGCCGAGGATCAGGATGCGCATTGCACGTTCACCGTTTTCTGGGGAATCAGGATTTCGATTGTGCCGGAGATTGCGGCCAACGGCGGAGCCCCTCGTGGTGGTTCGCGGAGTTGGTTTCACGACCCCTGCCAGTATCCGGGCGCGGCCACCACGGAAAACAGATCAAAAGCGAAGGCGGAAGCGGGTCGCTCGCTGCGCTCGCTCGTGTAGAGCCGCGCTCAGGGCAGTTGTTCGCTGAAGCCTTCGGTGTAGCCCAACAGCAGCGTAGTGCGGGTGGCCAGCGTTGCAGCCAGTTGTGACCAGGTATCGTGCGTTCCTGCAGCGTAGACGCGCTGCAGGTCCGCGACCAACGCGTCCGCTTGTGCAGGCGACGGTGCACTGTCGCGCCGGAAGCCGAGCCACGATGCGCCGAGCCCGAACAGGCGGTAGTCGTATTGCTGCTGCAGGTACCGGATCAGGGCGTGGTTCTGGAAGAGGTCCCAGTCCGCGCTGAAGTAGCCGTTGGGCAGGGCGGCAATCAGCAGGTCGTCGCGGGCCACACGCACCTGCTGCACGCAGACCACCTCGTCGGCGATCAGATCCGGCGCAGCATTGGCCGTGACCAGCGCCTCGATGTCTGCGTCATTGCACAGCAAGGTGCCCGGCAGGGTGGTCCATTCCAGCCGATGAGAGGAGTGATCGAGCTGCGCGATGACATGCGCCAGCAACCGCTCGCGTGCCGCCAGCGCGTCTTCCGGCGTCGCCGGGTCTTCGTCCTCGTACAGCGCGATGCGCTCGTCGTCGGACGCATGCATGCTGGTGTAGCGGCACTGGCCGGCATCGTCGAGCGTGCACAGATAGCGGTGGCGGGGATCGGCCACGTGCAGCGAGGCCAGGTATTCCAGCACCTCATCCAGCGTGGGCGAGTCGCTCAGCAGGGCATGGCTGAACGCATCGATGGGGCCGTCCGACACGGCCTTGTGCAACGCAATGGAAGTGATCTTCATCGCCACAGCCTAGCCGTAATCCGAAACGAAAAGAGCCAAGCATCGGCTTGGCTCTATAGGGAACGCTTTATCCACGCATGGCGTGGATCTACCGTGTCGACCAAGGTTGACACCTACCAGAGCAGAATGCCGTTCCGACAGATCGCGGAAATCTGTCGAAGGCGGGGTGGGTCCGGTTGCGGGAATGTCCGCGGCATGGATGCCGCGGCCAAGCCCCCAGGGATGGGTTCACGGCGTCTCCCGCAACCGGACCCCCCCCCCCCCCCCGCGCCCCCCCCCCCCCCCCCCCCCCCCCCCCCCCCCACCCCGCCATCCCACGGATCGTCAGCTTTTGCCGTGGCCGTTGCCGTTGCCGTTGAAGTTGATTCGGCGGGTGCAGGGCCGCAGGCCCTGCAGGCAACCCTCAGCTGCGCATGCCCACGCCGCGACGCAGCAGCCACAGCGCCACCGCGGTCAGCATCACCACGAAACCGATCATCAGCGCATAGGCCACCCACAACGGCACATCGCTGCTGCCCAGCAGGCCATAGCGGAATGCATTGACCATGTAGAAGATCGGGTTCGCGTGCGTGGCCGCTTCCGCCCAGCCCGGCAACAGCTTCACCGAATAGAACACGCCACCCAGGTAGGTCAGCGGGGTCAGGATGAAGGTCGGCACGATCGCCACGTCATCGAATTTCTTGGCATACACCGCATTGATGAAACCGGCCAGCGAGAAGATCGTCGCACCCAGGATCACCGTGCTCAGCGTCACCAGCGGGTGCGGGATGCGCACCGGGGTGAAGAACATGGCGATGATCAGCACGATCACGCCCACCATCAGGCCGCGCAGCACTGCGCCGGCGACGTAGCCCCAGAGGATCACCCAGTTCGGCATCGGGCTGACCAGCAGTTCTTCCACGTGGCGGCCGAACTTGGCGCCGAAGAACGAGGAGCTGATGTTGCCGTAGCTGTTCTGGATCACGCTCATCATCACCAGGCCCGGCACGATGAACTCCATGTAGCTGTACTCGCCCATGTTGCCCACCCGCGAGCCGATCAGGCGGCCGAAGATCAGGAAGTACAGGGTCATGGTGATCGCCGGCGGCACCAGGGTCTGGCCCCAGATGCGCATGATGCGGGCGACTTCGCGGCGCACGATGGTCAGCAGTGCGACGCGGTTGCGCTGGCCGTCGGTCAGCTCGGTGGTGTTCATGCAGGCTTCTCCAGGTTGCCGGTGAGGCGCACGAACAGCTCCTCCAGGCGGTTGCTCTTGGTACGCATCGAGCGCACGCGGATGCCGGACTCGTTGAGCGTGGCGAACACGCGGTTGAGGTCCATCGCGCGCGGCATGTCGATGTCCAGCGTATGCGGGTCCGGCGCGGTCAGGGTCGCGCCTTCGATCACCGGCAGCTGCGCCGGCAGGTCACCGTCGATGTCCAGCAGGAAGCCTTCCACGTCCAGCTTGGCCAGCAGGGTGCGCATCGGCCCCTGCTCGACGATCTGGCCATGGTTGATGATCGCCAGGTGGCGGCACAGGTACTCGGCTTCTTCCAGATAGTGCGTGGTGAGGATGATCGTGGTGCCGGCAGCGTTGATCTCCTTCAGCACGCGCCACATGTCGCGGCGGATCTCGATGTCCACGCCGGCGGTCGGCTCGTCCAGGATCAGCAGGCGCGGGCGCGTCATCATCGCGCGGGCGATCATCAGCCGGCGCTTCATGCCGCCGGACAGCGTGCGGCTCATCACCTGCGCCTTTTCCCACAGGTGGGCCCGCTTCAGTTCCTCTTCGGCGCGCTGCTCGGCTTCCTCGCGCGGCACGCCATAGAAGCCGGCGTAGTTCACCAGGATGTCGAAGGGCTTTTCGAACAGGTTGAAGTTGATTTCCTGCGGCACCAGCCCGATCAGGCGCATGGTGGCGCTGCGGTTGCGCACCAGGTCGCTGCCGAACACCTCCACCTGGCCCTCGCTGAGGTTGACCAGGGAGCTGATGATGCCGATCAGGGTCGACTTGCCGGCACCGTTGGGGCCGAGCAGGGCGAAGAAGTCGCCCGGGGCCACTTCCAGGGAAACCCCCTTCAGGGCCTGGGTGCCGTTGTCGTAGGTCTTGCGCAGGTCGCGCACGCGCAGGGCGGGCGCCGTATCGTTCTGGGATGCCAAGCTCGAAGCCTTCGCGCCCATGGGCTGGCGCTGGAGAGGGGCGGGGAGCGGCTATTATAGAAGACCCCGAGGGCTTGCCCCGGCTACACACTGTCCCGAAAAGTCGTGCCTGTTCAATTCCCCCTCAAGCTGGTCGGCTGCCGCATGCTGGCCCCGACCGTCGGCCACTACCAGTTCGTGCGTGATGATGGACAGCCGCTGGATTTCCAGCCCGGCCAGTTCATCCAGGTCCATTTCAGCTACGCCGACGGCACTGAAACCAAGCGCAGCTACTCGCTGGCGACCATCCATGACCATGCGCTGGGCCCGGGCGAGGCGGTGGATATCGCGGTCAGCTTCGTGCCCGGCGGCGCCGCCACGGCCCTGTTCGAGGCGCTGGAGCAGGGCGGCCAGATCAGTGCGTCCGGCCCCTATGGCCGGTTCTGCCTGAATCCCGGTGACCACAACGCCCGTTACCTGCTGATCGCCACCGGTACCGGCGTCACCCCGTACCGCTCGATGCTGCCGCTGCTGGAAAAGGCCATGGCCGAGCGCGGTGTGCAGATCGTGCTGCTGCAGGGCGCGCGCAGCCCGGGCGAGCTGCTGTACAGCGAAGACTTCTACAGCTTCGCCGAAAAACACCCGAACTTCCGCTATGTGCCGTGCCTGTCGCGCGAACTGCCGGCCGCTCCGCACCCGGACGTGCAGCACGGCTACGTGCAGCAGGCGCTGGCCGGCTTCACCCCGGACCCGGCCACCGACATCGCCTACCTGTGCGGCAACCCGGACATGGTCGATGCCTGCGCCGAGCTGCTGAAGGCCGCAGGCCTGGGCAACCCGCAGATCCGCCGCGAGAAGTACGTCAGCAGCAAATAAGCCGGGGTAGTGCCGGCCGCGGGCCGGCAATCCCATGAACCGGAGGCGGCATCATGCCGCCCCCGGTGTCCTGCCTCAGTACGCGATCCAGGCGTCGCGCCAGGCGAAGCCGGTGCCCGGGCGGTAGGCATCGGCGTTGATGTTGCACCAGGCGCCTTCCGGGAACGGGCGGCAGGCGTACAGCTTGCCGTCGGTGCCCTTCACCACGGTCTCGCCCGGCTTGTAGCCGCCGAGGCCGGCCGGGTACACGAAGTCGAAATCGTTGCCCGGCGGATCGACCGGATCGACCGGATCGACCGGGCCCGGGCCCGGCACCTGGGTTTCCAGCTGGAAGCGGTTGCCCGGCTTCAGGTACACGCGGTTGTCGGTAGCCGAGGCGACCGGTGTGATCACGCCGTTCTTCATCACGCCCACGCGGGCGTGCTGTGCGCTGGCGTTGACCTTGCGGGCCAGGGCCAGCGGCCACTGCGTCGGGCTGGTCTGGCCGGTCGCCAGCTTGGTTTCCAGACGCTCCAGGTCATTGCCGTTGGCGTTGAACACGCGCAGGGTCACGGTGCTGTCCACCTCCAGCGCGCCATTGGCGGTTACTGCACCGGCATCCTGCCACTGCGGCGGCGGAACCACGCCACCGCCACCTTCGAAGCGCACGTCCATGCAGGTATAGAACGCTTCCTGCGAATCCGAGCGCTGCCAGGTGTTGTAGATGATGTGCTGGCCACTGCGCTTGGGCAGCGGGCAGTCCAGCTTGTAGACGCCGCCTTCGGACAGCGGCACGTTGCCCAGGGTGCAGAATTCCTGCAGGTCGGCCCAGCGCAGCGGGCTGCCCGGCTGCCAGCCATCGCGGGTGACGTAGAACTTCCACTCGCGGGTGGCGTGCGGCGCCGGTGCCCGGAATTCGAAGGTGTAGCGGCCGCGCGAATCGGCGCGGACCGGGGTGGTCGGCCAGTCGCTGCGGTTCAGATCGAGCCCGCGGTACTTGGGGATGCTGGCGCTGCACAGCTCGCCGTCACGCACCAGCTCGCGATGGTTGCCATTGGCGTTGCCGTGGGCGATCGCGCTCCAGTCATAGAACGGCTGCGCGCCACCGATGGCCTTGGCCGCGGCACAGGCCGGGTTGGTCGGGTTCTCCGGATTGCCCTCGTGGCACTGCTTCACGCGGCTGAGCGGCTTGGTCATGGTGCCGTGGGCGAAGGCGCTGCCGGACAGGGCCAGGCCGGCAACGACGGACAGAGCGAGGACTGCCCGATGGGACAGATGCATGCAGGAACTCCTTTGCGAAGTGTGGGAAACCTCGCGCAGTCTTCACATGCAGGCCCGCCGGCAACATCGGATAAGTTCGAATTCGATGGCGGCCGTGTTCGATCTGCAACACGTTGCTCACTGTGCCGCTTCCCTGGCAGAAGGCGGTGCATGCTGCACCGCCTCCCGCATCACGGCCTCAGTACGCGATCCACGCGTCGCGCCAGGCCGCGCCGACACCCGGCCGGTACGCCTCGGCGTTGACGTTGCACCACGCACCCTCCGGGAACGGGCGGCAGGCATACAGCTTGCCGTCGCTGCTCTTCACCACGGTCTGGCCCGGCACGTAACTGCCGATGCCGGCGGGGTACACGTGGTCGAAATCGCCGCCCGGTGACGGCGTGCCAGGGTCGGGAACCTGGGTATCGAGCTGGAAGCGGTTGCCGTCCTTCAGGTACACGCGGTTGCCGGTGGCCGAAGCGGCAGGCGTGATCACGCCGTTACTGAGCACGCCCACGCGTGCATGCTGGGCGCTGGCATTGACCTTGCGGGCCAGCGCCAACGGCCACTGCGCGGCCGCCGTCTGGCCGCTGGCCAGGGTTGCTTCCACGCGTTCGACGTCATTGCCGTTGGCATTGAACACGCGCAGTGCCAACGTCGTGCCAACCGGCAGCTCGCCGCGCGCGGTGACCGGGCCTGCATCCTGCCACTGCGCTGCTGGCGGAGTGCTGCCGCCGCTTCCCTCGAAACGCACGTCCATGC
Source organism: Stenotrophomonas sp. SMYL41 (assembly GCF_036319965.1). Taxonomy (NCBI): domain Bacteria; kingdom Pseudomonadati; phylum Pseudomonadota; class Gammaproteobacteria; order Lysobacterales; family Lysobacteraceae; genus Stenotrophomonas; species Stenotrophomonas sp. SMYL41. Next base: position 137,888 of record NZ_JAWIRX010000005.1, read on the forward strand.
AGGTGTAGAACGCTTCGGTCGAATCCGAGCGCTGCCAGGTGTTGTAGATCACATGCTGGCCGCTGCGCTGCGGCAGCGTGCATTGCAGCTTGTAGGTGCCATCGGCCGAGAGCGGCGTATTGCCCAGCGTGCAGAACTCCTGCAGGTCGGCCCAGCGCAGTGGGCTGCCCGGCTGCCAGCCTTCGCGGGTGACGAAGAAGCGCCAGTCACGGGTGGCATGTGGTGCGGTCGCCTTGAACACGAAGGTGAACTTGCCATTGGCATCGGCCTGGATCGGCGTGGTCTGCCAGTCACTGCGGTTCACATCCAGTCCGCGGAAGGTCGGGTTGTTGCCGCTGCACAGCTTGCCGTCAGGCACCACGGCCTGATGATTGCCGTTGGCGTTGGCCTGGTTGATGCCGTTCCAGTCGTAGAACGCCTGCGAACCGCCAATCGCTTTTGCAGCGGCACAGGCCGGGTTGGTCGGGTTCTCGGGATTGCCCTGGAAGCAGGCATAGACACGGCTGACCGGCGTGGTCATGGTGCCGTGGGCGAACGCGCTGCCGGCCAGGCACAGGCCCGCAGCGGCAATCGAGGTGGCCAGCAACAACGGTGTGGATCGGAATGACATGGCGCATCCTTGTGGTCGTCGAAAGGGAACGGTGACCGCAGGAGCTGCGCTGCGTGGCGGACTTTCGGCGGCACCACGGTGAGTATCGAGTCGCGATGCAGGCGGCGGAACCATCCCAGTGCCGATCCGTGACTGCGCATGTGAAGCCCTTCCCACCGGCTTCACGCAGGGCTGAACGGATGCGTTGGACGTCACGGGATCGGCGTGGCATCGATCACGTCATGGAGATCACGCTACGCAGTCCCGGTAGCGACCCGATCCGCCTGGCACGAGAAACAGCCATGCGCCGCGTTGTGCAACTGGACGAACGCCACCGACGTGTCGGCGAACAGTGCATCCAGTCGGCCCGCAACGTCGATGCCCGCACAGACCTCGGCATCGCGCATCAGCGCGGCGTGATCATAGGCACGCACCGAGATCATCCTGCGCTGCACGTACGGGGGCACTTCGCCCGGCGGCAGGACGCAACGGGTCACGCCGCGCTGCACGAAGATCGGCCCGGCGGCGCGGTATGGCGAATGCAGCGGCAGGTGGACGTGGGACAGCAGGAGCAGTTCACTGCCAGGTGCGGGATCGCTCAGGCTGATCCGGCAGGGATGGCCGCCATTGGCGCCCGCCCAGCGACGCTGGATGCCGAGCGCGGCGAGTGCGCTGTCGCTCATCTCGAACAGATGGAGGAACGGGCGGTGGTCGATGCCACCGAGGTACCACGCGTGCATGGGCGTCTCCTTGGGTTCTCCGCGGATTGTGCGCATGCGCTGTCCGCTGCGCTCGCCGTTTTCAGACCCCACATCGCCGTCGGGCCGGAACACTGGCCCATGGGTTGCTGCTGGCCGCAGCCGATGCCGCCCTGTACCGGGCCAAGGCCGAAGGGCGGGACCGCCTGGTCTGCGCGCCGTCGGCGGCGGATTCGTCATTGCCCATCGCCGTCGGCGCGCTGCCCGTGTAAGTTGGGTCACATCTTCCGCGGCAGCCCGTCGTGGTCGACAGGAACGTCCTCCAGGGGAAACGAGCACGATGCAAAGACACCACCTCGCGCTGGCCGGGATGCTGGCCAGCCTGATGATTGCCGGGTGCAGCCAGCCGCCGGCGGCCGATGCCGGAAGTGCCAGTGATGCACCCAGCCGCCGCTTCGGCACGATCGACTTCCAGCCCTGCACGCTGTCCACCGAAGGCGCCAGCGCCAACGTGGAGGCGCAGTGCGCCACCCTGCAGGTACCGGAGGACCGGGCCCAGCCCGCGGGCCGCCGGATCGGCCTGCGCATCGCCTGGCTGGAATCGGGCAGCAGCGGCGCCAGCCAGCCCGACCCGGTGTTCTTCCTGGCCGGCGGCCCCGGCCAGGCGGCCAGCGAGGTGGCGGTCATCGTCGATACCGCACTGCGCCAGGTGCGCAAGCAGCGCGACGTGTTCCTGATCGACCAGCGCGGCACCGGCGGCTCCAACCCGCTCAGCTGCCTGGGCGCGGACGGCAAGCCACTGCAGATGGACGAAGATGCCGCGCCTTCCGAGGCATCGCTGCGCGACTACGCCCAGCGCTGCGCGGCGTCGCTGCAGGGGCGTGCCGACGCGCGCTTCTACACCACCACCGAGGCCATCGCCGACCTGGATGCGGTGCGCGGTGCGCTCGGCGTGGATCAGGTCAACCTGGTCGGTGGCTCCTACGGCACCCGCGTGGCCCAGCGCTATGCCGGCGCCTATCCGCAGCACACCCGCAGCATCGTCATCGATGGCGTGGTGCCGAACGAGCTGGTGGTCGGTGGCGACTTCGCGACCACCTTCGAGGACGCGATCGCCCTGCAGTCGGCGCAGTGCCGCAAGGATGCCGCCTGCAGCAAGCGCTTCCCGACCGACACCCGCGCGCAGCTGCGCAGCGTGGTCGACACCCTGCGTCGTGCGCCGGTCTCGGTCGAGTATCGCGATCCGGGTACCAACGCACCGCGGCAGGATGTCCTGACGCCGGACAGCGTGGTCGGCCTGGCCTTCGCCTTCTCCTACGTGCCGCAGTATTCCTCGCTGCTGCCACTGGTGCTGGATGAGGCCGCACACGGGCGCTACGGACCGCTGGCATCGCTGGCGCGCGGCGCGAACCGCAGCATGGATTTCCAGATCAACCGCGGCATGCAGTGGTCGGTGATCTGCAGCGAGGATGCGCCGCGCTACCACGCGCCGGCCGAGGATCCCGAACGGCTGTTCGGCAACGAAGTCGCCAGCGCCTTCTTCGCGGCCTGCCCGGTGTGGCCGCATCGTCCGGCGCCGGCAACCGATGCCGTGCCGCTGCGCAGCGAGGTGCCGGCACTGCTGCTGTCCGGTGAGCTGGACCCGGTAACGCCGCCGCGCTACGCCGCACAGGTGCTCAAGGGCCTGCCCAATGGCCGTGCGCTGGTCGCCCGTGGCCAGGGCCATGGCACCTTGACCGCCGGCTGCATGCCGCGCCTGCTCGGCCAGTTCATCGACAAGACCGATGCCAAGGCGCTGGATGCCGGCTGCCTGGACACGCTGAGCTACGTGCCGGCGTTCACCTCGTTCAACGGATGGGAACCATGATCGTCGCCGACAACCTGCACAAGGCCTTCGATACCCGCACGGGCCGCATCCAGGCGGTCGCCAACGTCGGCTTCCGCGCCGGGGATGGGCAGATCACCGGCCTGCTGGGCCCCAATGGTGCCGGCAAGACCACCACCATGCGCATGCTCTACACGCTGATGACGCCCGATCAGGGCAGCATCACGGTCGATGGCATCGATGCGGCGCGCCATCCGGTGGAGGTGCGTCGCCATCTCGGCGTACTGCCTGATGCGCGCGGCGTCTACAAGCGCCTGACCGCGCGCGAGAACATCGCCTACTTTGGCGAACTGCATGGCCTGTCGGCCGAGCGCATCCGCGAACGCATCGAGGTGCTGTCGCACGCACTGGACATGGGCGACATCCTCGACCGGCAGACCGATGGCTTCTCGCAGGGCCAGCGCACCAAGACCGCGATTGCCCGCGCGCTGGTGCACGACCCGCGCAACGTCATCCTCGACGAACCGACCAACGGCCTGGATGTAATGACCACGCGCGCGCTGCGCCGCTTCCTGCTGGGCCTGCGCGACGAGGGCCGCTGCGTGATCCTGTCCAGCCACATCATGCAGGAGGTGGGCGCGTTGTGTGACCACATCGTGATCATCGCCAAGGGCACGGTGATGGCTGCTGGCAGCGCCGACGAACTGCGTGCACAGGCCGGTGAAGCCAACCTTGAGGACGCGTTCGTGAAACTGATCGGCAGCGAAGAGGGCCTGCACGCATGAGCATGATGTCGACCCTGATGACGGTGATGCGCAAGGAACTGCGCGACCTGTCGCGTGACCGCCGCACGCTGCTGCTGACGCTGCTTTTCGGACCGCTGCTGTACCCGGTGCTGCTGCTGGGCATGGGCAAGCTGGCCGAGAGCCGGGTGCGCACCCAGATCGAAGAGCCGTTGCAGATCCCGACCATCGGTGCGGAGAACGCACCGAACCTGGTGCGCTTCCTCGCCGCACAGGGCCTCAATGCCGCACCGGCACCGAAGGACCTGGCCGAGGCCATCCGCACCCAGGACATCGATGTGGCGCTACGCATCAGCGATGACTTCGGCAAGGACTGGGCCGATGGCAAGCCTGCACTGGTGGAGGTGATCAGGGACAGCACGCGGCGTGCCGCCGAAGTGCCTGGCGCACGCCTGGAGGCGGCACTGGCCACCTACAACGGCCAGGTCGGTGCACTGCGCCTGATGGCGCGCGGCACCGATGCACAGGTGGCACGCCCGCTGGACGTGGCGCGCCAGGACCTGGCCAGTGCCGAAGCCAAGCGCGGCATGATCCTCTCGATGCTGCTGCCGGTACTGCTGACGCTGACCTCGTTCATCGGTGGCGCCTACCTGGTGATGGACGCCACCGCCGGCGAGCGCGAGCGGCAGTCGCTGGAACCACTGCTGGCCACGCCGGGCTCGCGCAGCGCGATCGTCAGCGGCAAGATCGCCGCCGCCTGCGTGGTCGGTTTCGTATCGCTGCTGCTGACCCTGGTCGCATTCAAGGTGAGCGCGCAGATTGCGCCCGGCAACATCGGCCGCCAGTTCAACATGAACGTCGGCTCGATGCTGCAGATGCTGCTGGTGATGTTGCCGATGCTGCTGATCGGCACCTCGCTGCTGACCTTCCTGTCGGCCGCGGCCAAGAGCATGAAGGAGGCGCAGAGCCACATGACCTGGCTGATGCTGCTGCCGATGCTGCCCGGCTACGCACTGGTGGCGTATCCGCTGAAGAGCGAGCTGTGGCAGTACGCCGTGCCGTTCCTGTCGCAGAACCAGATGCTGCTGAAGGTGATCCGCCACGAGACCATCACCCCGACGGTCTGGGCGATCTACCTGGGCGCAAGCCTCGGCCTGGCCGCGGTGCTGTGGTTCGCCGCCGTGCGCCGCTACCACAACGAGCGCCTGGCGATTTCCGGTTGACCCAAAAAGGGGACGGAGGGGATTAAGTCGTTTCTGCCTCCCCCGTCCCCTCCTTGCGCGGGCGCCCTCGTTTGCGTATTGCCACGGGGCGTCCCAGCGTCTTCTCCACCATCCGCAGGAATGCAGCGTCCCCCATTGGGCATTGCCTGCTGCTGTGGTTGCGGATTGCGGGCAGGTCTGCGGATGCATTCACATCGCGCAGGAATTCGGCATACAACCTCGTCCTCTGCCGAGCGGTTCCTGCAAGCGCTTTGAACGCGGGGTGCAGGGTCAGCATTGGATCATCCCGTCGTTGAAGGTTGCCGTGCACGCTGGACCACGGATGATCTTCGGCGCTGACAACAATTCCGGCGCGAACCGGATTGCGTTCGATGTAGCGGTATACGCTGAGAAGATAAGCGTCGCTGTCGATCATCGAGGAATGGAAGCGCCCCTGCCACAGAGGCCCACTGCGTCCGTGCCGCTGGTTGAAGGCCTGCACGTAGTTGTTGCCCTGCATGCGCATTGCGCCCGCCAGTCCCTGCTGTGTGGAGGGCGTGGCCAGCAGGTGGACGTGGTTGCCCATCAGTACATAGGCATGCAGTGCGACGTGGTGCTTGAGAAATGCGCTGTGCAACAGATGCAGGAACAGTTGGCGGTCGATGTCGTCGACGAAGATCGCGCCTTTGTTCACGCCGCGCTGGATCACGTGATAGGCCTGGCCTGCCAGCATCAGGCGTGCTTGTCGGGGCATGGGATTCGGAGGCTGAAAGGGACCTCAGCCTGTCATCGCGGCTGCGGAGCAGGGCATCAGGCAATGCCGCGAAGCAGTGTCGGGTGAGTCAAAAGCGACTTAATCCCCTCCGTCCCCTTTTGCGTAGCGCGCAGGCGTCATCCCCATCTCGCGCTTGAACACGGTGATGAAGGCGCTGGGCGTGTCGTAGCCCATCGACAGCGCAACGCTGATCACCGGTTCGCCCGCCAGCAGGCGTGGCAGCGACAGCAGTACGCGCAGGCGTTGCCGCCACTGGCCCAGCGTCATGTGGGTTTCGGCCTGCCAACGGCGGGCGAGGCTGCGGCTGGACAGGCCGCAGGTGGCTGCCCACGCCTCGACACTGCGAAGGTCATCCGGCGAACGTGCCAGCACCGCAGCGACCCGCCGCAGGCGGCGATCCTGCGGTTGTGGCAGGGCAAGCGGCAGCGGCGTGCTGGCGGTGATCTCATCGGCGATCACGCCGGCCAGGCGTACCTGCGCGGCGTCCAGCGCCCGGTGTGGCCAACCCAGCGCGCGCGTCGTCGCGGCCTGCAACAGCGCGTTGGGCTGGAAAATGCGCGGCACGGCGGGCAGGTCCAGGCAGGCCTCGGCGTTGAAGTACAGGCTCCAGCCATCAAATTCCTCTGCCCCTACCAGGGCGTGGGGCAGTGAGGGCGGAATCCAGGCGACGTGTCCGGCTGGCAGCAGCCACTGCAGATCATCGACCTCGATCCGCAGCAGGCCCTGGTGTGCGCCCAGCAGCTGGCCGCGGGCGTGCCGGTGGCGGGCCGTGCGTCGTGGGCGGTGCAGGCGCAGCTGGGCTGCCAGCAACGCCGGCCCGCTGCTGGCGTTGGCCAGTGCGGGGTCGAGCAACGCGGGGAATGTCTGATCTGCCATATCGTTTGGCAGTTATACGGCAGAACGGTCGCTGCGGGGTGTCGATACTGGAAGTCCCCTCAATGGAGCATCACCCATGCAGCCGCAGGACATCCTTCCCGACCACCAGAACGACGTGCAGGTAAACGGCCTCACCGTGCGCAAGGGCAGCGTCGGTGCCTTCCTCGCCAGCGTCCGTGACTGGCAGGATCCCGCCAGCGATGACGCCCTCCGCGCCACCGCCGAAGCCGACCTGCGTGCGCTGCTGCCGGGCCTGCATGCGCTGGGACTGTTCCAGGTGCTGGCCGCGCGCGATCCAGCACTGCAGCGCCTGATCGACAGCTACCCCTGAAACGAACACGGCCCGGACATGCCGGGCCGTGTGGTCATTGCGGGACGGAAACGACTTAATCCCCTCCGTCCCCTTTTCGTGGTCAGGTGCCGCCCGGGGCGAATACCAGGGTGCGGCGGGTGGTGACCGGCGCGCTGACCGGCTCGAAGCGCCAGCGCTTGACTGCGTTCATGGCTTCGCGATCGAAGACGCGCGACGGGGTTGCGCGCAGCACGCGGGCGTTGATCACCGAGCCGTCAGTGCCGACGGTGATTTCCACCAGCACTTCGCCGGAGGTGCGTGCACGCAGCGCCTCGGACGGATAGCGCGGTGCCGGGGTGCTGACCGGGCGCAGGTTCGGCGCCGCAGCGGCCGCCGGAGCCGCCGCCTGGCGTGCGGCGCTGGCCTGCTGGGCGGCCGCCTGCTGCTGCTTCTGCTCGGCTTCGCGGCGGGCAGCGGCCTGGCGCTCGGCCTCCTGGCGCTCGTTGTCGCGGCGGGCAGCATCCTGCTGGGCAGCGATCTGCTTGGCCGCGTCGGCTTCCTTGGCGCGCTGCTCGGCCAGGCGCTGCTGTTCGGTCTGCTGCTTGCTGCGGTCCTCGGCGTCCTTCTTGGCTTTCTCGGCTTCGGCTTCGGTGCGCTTGGCAGCGTTCTGCACGCCCTTGGCCAGGCCGTCCTTCAGGCGCGGCAGGGCCGGCGCGGAGGCATCCACCTTCTCGATCAGCGCCACCAGGCGCTGCGCCTCGGTGTAGTCCTCGCGGCCCAGGTGCTGCTCGGCGGCGATCAGGGTGTAGGGCAGCAGGTCGGTCAGCGCGCTCTTCACCGAGGCGTCGTCCGGGGTCTTGTCGCGCAGGGCGAGGTAGTACTCGATGGCGTTGTCGCCGGCCGGCGCGTACATGCGGTTCTCGCGCAGGGCCTGGCTGGCCGACTCACGCAGCTGCTCGGTGCCCATCGACTGCACCTTGGCGGCGACCACCGGTGCGGCCGGTGCAGCGGCGGTGGGTGCGGCGGCCGGGGCCGGTGCTGCGGATTCTTCCTTGCCCGAGCAGGCGGCCAGCGCCAGTGCCAAAGCAACCGGCAGCCACCGGCGCGCGGCGGTGATCGTTGAGACGTGCGACATCCTGCTCCCCTCTAGAAGACGACGTGACGTAAATCATTGATATGCATGGCCGGGACCTGCGGTCCGGGCGCGGCAGGGTGACGTTTCCCGACGCCACCGCCGGCAACGGCGAGGGTGCAATCTAGCATCCCGGCCACCGCCGCGTACAAGGGGCGGTGGCCGGGAGGGGCAACGGCCACCGCCGTTGCCGGCGACGACCTCAGTGGTCGTGCGACTTGCTGTGGCTGTTGGACATCAGCTTGTCGGTCCAGGCGATGCCGATTGCCGACAGGATGAACACGCAGTGGATGATGGTCTGCCACAGCACGCCGTCCGGGGTCAGCATCGAGCAGCGGGCGACACCGATGTTGGCGGCGGCCACGCTCATCTGTTCCGGCGTGCACAGCGGGATGCCATTCAGTGCGCCACTGGCGATGAAGGTCTTCAGCAGGTGGATCGAGGAGATGCCGATGATCGCCATCGCCAGCTTCACCTTCAGCACGCTGGCGTTGACGTGGCTCAGCCACTCCGGCTGGTCCGGGTGGCCTTCCAGGCGCAGGCGCGAGACGAAGGTCTCGTAGCCGCCGACGATCACCATCACCAGCAGGTTGGAGATCATCACCACGTCGATCAGGCCCAGCACGATCAACATGATCTGCTGTTCGCCCATCGAGACCGAGTGCGAGATCAGGTGCCACAGTTCCTTGCCGAACAGGAACACGTAGACGCACTGCGCCACGATCAGGCCCAGGTACAGCGGCAGCTGCAGCCAGCGCGAGGCGAAGATCAGCGTGGACAGCGGGGAGAGCGGCGGGCGGTTTGCACTCATGCGGGGGATGCTGCGTTTCGGGGGAGAGGCGAGGTTACCGGCCCGACATGACGGTGCCAACCCAACTCTCGCACTAGACTTCAGGTTCCTTTCCGCACCCCGAGCCGACGCCATGATCGACCTGTATTACTGGCCCACCCCGAACGGCCACAAAGTGACCCTGCTGTTGGAGGAAACCGGCCTGGAGTACCGCATCCACCCGGTCAACATCGGCTCGGGCGACCAGTTCAAGCCGGAATTCCTGGCCATTTCGCCCAACAACAAGATGCCGGCCATCGTCGACCAGGCCCCGGCCGATGGCGGTGCCCCGCAGAGCGTGTTCGAGTCCGGCGCGATCCTGTTGTACCTGGCCGAGAAGACCGGCCAGTTCCTGCCCAGCGACCCGCGCGGCCGGGTCACCACCCTGGAGTGGCTGTTCTGGCAGATGGCGGGCCTGGGCCCGATGAGCGGCCAGATGGGGCATTTCAATGTGTATGCGCCGGAGAAGATCCCGTATGCGATCGAGCGCTATGACAACGAAGTGCGCCGCCTGCATGGGGTGATGGACAAGCGCCTGGCCCAGCACGCCTTCCTGGCCGGCGACGAGTACACCATCGCCGACATGGCCAGCTACCCGTGGATCGGCGCCTACGACACGCTGCCGGTGGACTTCGCCGCCTTCCCGAACCTCAAGCGCTGGCACGAGGCCATCGCCGCACGCCCGGCCACCCAGCGCGCCTATGCCCTGCGCCAGCAGGTGAACCCCAACGCCGGCAAGCCGCTCAGCGACGAAGAGCGCAAGCACCTGTTCGGCCAGCGCTGACCCCGGCATCTGAAGGTGGGTGCCGACCGTTGGTCGGCACTCGCTCGCACTCCTTATGGGCAGAAGGTCATGCTGCCTTCCCGCACGGGCTTGGTTAGGATGGGGGACGACCGCCCGGCGCCCGCCGCGGGGCGGACCTGCCGTTTGACGGGATCCTCCATGCGCCACCTGTTCGCTTCGCTCGCCCTCATGCTCGCCACCAGTACCGCCGCCCACGCCGAAAAGCTGACCCTGGAAGCCATCACCGGCCCGCTGCCGCTGTCCGGCCCGACCCTGATGAAGCCGAAGGTGGCGCCGGACGGCTCGCAGGTCAGTTTCCTGCGCGGCAAGGACAGCGACCGCAACCAGCTGGACCTGTGGACCTACGACATCGGCAGCGGCCAGACCCGCCTGCTGGTCGATTCCAAGGTGGTGCTGCCCGGCACCGAGACCCTCAGCGACGAGGAAAAGGCCCGCCGCGAGCGCCAGCGCATCGCCGCGATGACCGGCATCGTCGATTACCAGTGGTCGCCGGACGCGCAGCGCCTGCTGTTCCCGTTGGGCGGCGAACTCTACCTGTACGACCTCAAGCAGCAGGGTGCAGCGGCCGTGCGCCAGCTGACCCACGGTGAAGGCTTCGCCACCGACGCCAAGCTGTCGCCCAAGGGCGGCTTCGTCAGCTTCATCCGCGGCCGCAACCTGTGGGTGATCGACCTGGCCAGTGGCAAGCAGCTGCAGCTGACCCGCGACGGCAGCACCACCATCGGCAACGGCGTGGCCGAGTTCGTCGCCGATGAAGAGATGGACCGCCACACCGGTTACTGGTGGGCGCCGGATGATTCGGCCATCGCCTTCGCGCGCATCGACGAGGCACCGGTGCCGGTGCAGAAGCGCTACGAGGTCTACGCCGACCGCACCGATGTGATCGAGCAACGTTACCCGGCCGCCGGCGATGCCAACGTACGCGTGCAGCTGGGCGTGATTGCACCGGCCGCCGATGCACAGCCGCGCTGGGTCGACCTGGGCAAGGAGCAGGACATCTACCTGGCCCGCGTCGATTGGCGCGATGCGCAGCACCTGAGTTTCCAGCGCCAGTCGCGCGACCAGAAGCAGCTGGACCTGGTGGAAGTGGCACTCGATTCCAACCGCCAGCGCGTACTCGCCCACGAGACCAGCCCGACCTGGGTACCGCTGCACAACAGCCTGCGCTTCCTTGAAGACGGCAGCGTGCTCTGGTCGTCCGAGCGCACCGGCTTCCAGCACCTGTACCGCATCGACAGCAAGGGCAAGGCCACCGCGCTGACCCATGGCAACTGGCCGGTGGACGAGCTGCTGGCGGTCGATGAAAAGGCCGGCAAGGCCTACTTCCGTGCCGGCATCGAGAGCTCGCGCGAAAGCCAGATCTACGCGGTGTCGCTGCAGGGCGGTGAGCCGCAGCGCCTGTCCAAGGCACCGGGCATGCACAGTGCCACGTTCGCCCGCAATGCCAGCGTCTACGTCGACAGCTGGTCCAACAGCACCACGCCGCCGCAGATCGAACTGTTCCGCGCCAGTGGCGAGAAGATCGCCACGCTGGTCGAGAACGACCTGGCCGATCCCAAGCACCCGTATGCGCGCTATCGCGATGCACAGCGCCCGGTCGAGTTCGGCACGTTGATGGCTGCCGATGGCAAGACCCCGCTGAACTACAGCCTGATCAAGCCGGCCGGCTTCGATCCGTCCAAGCGCTATCCGGTAGCCGTGTACGTCTACGGCGGCCCAGCCAGCCAGACCGTCACCGACAGCTGGCCCGGTCGTGGCGACCATCTGTTCAACCAGTACCTGGCCCAGCGGGGCTACGTGGTGTTTTCGCTGGACAACCGCGGCACCCCGCGCCGTGGCCGCGACTTCGGTGGCGCGCTGTATGGCAGGCAGGGCACGGTGGAAGTGACCGACCAGCTGCGTGGCGTGACCTGGCTGAAGCAGCAGCCGTGGGTGGACCCGGCGCGCATCGGCGTGCAGGGCTGGTCCAACGGCGGCTACATGACCCTGATGCTGCTGGCCAAGGCGTCGAACCAGTACGCCTGCGGCGTGGCCGGCGCACCGGTCACCGACTGGGGCCTGTACGACAGCCATTACACCGAGCGCTATATGGATCTGCCGGCGCGCAATGAAGCGGGTTACCGCGAAGCGCGCGTGCTGACCCACATCGACGGCCTGCGTTCGCCGCTGCTGCTGATCCACGGCATGGCCGACGACAATGTGCTGTTCACCAACTCGACCAGCCTGATGAGCGCGCTGCAGAAGCGTGCGCAGCCGTTCGAACTGATGACCTACCCGGGCGCCAAGCATGGCCTGTCCGGCGCCGATGCCCTGCATCGCTACCGCGTGGCCGAAGCCTTCCTGGGGCGCTGCCTGAAGCCCTGATGCACGAACGGGAAGGAGCCCGCCGATGACCCTGCCACCGCCGATTCCCACCCATGGCCCCAAGCCCGCCGGCTGGTGGTGCCGCCACTGGCGCTGGGCGATGCCGCTGACCGTGCTGCTGGTGCTGGCCGGCGCCGGTGGCACAGTGGCCTGGAGCGTGCTGCGCTGGAGCGAGGCGGCACGCGAGAGCCCGCCGATGCGCGAAGCAATGCGTCGCGCGGGATGCAGCATCGAACTGGTGGAAGCCTTCGGCGAGCCGCTGCGTGCCGAATCGATGCCGCTGGGCAGCATGCAGACCGCGATCAACGGCCAGCGCGATGTTGGCCTGACCGTGGCCCTGGAAGGACCACGCGCGCAGGGCCGGCTGTTCGTGAAGGGTACCCGCAGTGACGACGTGTGGGACTACCCGGTGATGTACGTGCTGGGCGAGAACAAGCAGACGTTCGACCTGACCGCACTGGATGACGTTGAAGCCGCGCAGGAATGCGAACTGCAGGTCTGCCGCGAGCGCGGCGAGTGCCCGCTGACCGCGGCGTTGTGACCTCCGGCCGATTGTCGCCGCCGCGCTGAGCGCGTAGGGTGCGGGCAACCCTGTCCTGGAGTGCACCATGAAGCCGATCGCGTTGGCCGTTGCCCTGGCCCTGACCGCTGCCCCGTTGCTGTCCGCACCGCCGGCGCTGGCTGCACCCGCCGCCAAGGCCGCTACCCCGGCCAGCCCGGCCTGGGTGGCCCGCAGCAACGCACTGGCGCAGATCCTGCTCGATGCGCAGGGCCCGTTCCAGCCGGAAGAAACCGGCTTCTTCGGCGTGCCCGGCTACGATGACAAGGTGGCTGACCTCGGCCCGGACAACGGCAAGCGCTACCGCGCCGCGATGGCCAAGGCACGCGACGAACTGAAGGCGAAGCTGGCCGCCGAGCAGGATCCCAATGTCCGCCAGGACCTGGAGATCATGATCCACGCGGCCAACCAGAACATCGAAGGCAGCGAGCTCAACGAGAAGTACCTGCTGCCGTGGAGCGATGCGCCGCAGACGGTGTTCAGCGGCCTCAACCTGCTGCTGTCCGACCAGGTGCCGGCCGAGCGCCGGGCCAAGGCGCTCGACCGCCTCAAGGCGTATGCCGGCCTGCAGCCGGGCGGCACCGCGTTCACCACGCTGGCCCGCCAGCGCTACGAGGAACGGCTGAAGGACGGCAGCCTGCTGCAGCCGACGAAGATCGAAGTGCAGCAGTCGCTGGACAACGTCGAGACCTACATCACCGGCATCGAGTCGCTGCTGAAGAAGTACCAGATTGCCGGCGCCGACGAGGCGATGAAGGCCCTGGCCGGGCAGATGAAGGACTACGCCAGCTGGACGCGCTCGACCGTGCTGCCGAAGGCGCGCACCGACGCACGCCTGCCGGCGCCGTTGTACGCCTACCAGCTCAAGCAGGTCGGCATCGACATCGACCCGAAGCTGCTGATGCAGCGCGCGCAGCTGGAATTCATGGAAACCCGTTCGGCGATGCAGCAGCTGGCACCGCTGGTGGTGAAGGACAAGGGCCTGAAGGTGGCCGATCCGAGCGACCCGGTGGCGGTGATCCGCGCGCTGAAGGCCGACAAGATCGCCGACGATCATCTGGAAGGCCACTACCGCAAGGTGATCGATGCGATCGATCCGCTGATCCGCGAGCACGCCATCGTCGATGTGCCCAAGCGCGCCATGCAGATGCGCCTGGGTTCGGCCGCCGAGAGCGCGGCCAGCCCGGCACCGCATTTCCTGCCGGCGCCGCTGGTCAACAACACCGGGCAGCAGGGCACCTTCGTGCTGCCGCTGGGCAACCCGGCCGCGGGCCCGGGCGCGCAGTACGATGATTTCAACTTCGGCGCGGCGGCGTGGACGCTGAGCGCGCATGAAGGCCGCCCCGGCCACGAGCTGCAGTTCACCGCCATGGTCGAGCGTGGCGTCTCGCTGGCACGCACCATGTTCGCGTTCAATTCGGTGAACGTGGAAGGCTGGGCGTTGTATGCCGAAGCCGAGATGGCGCCGTACGAGCCGCTGGATGGGCAGATGATCGCCCTGCAGTTCCGCCTGCTGCGGGCCGCACGCGCGATGCTCGACCCGATGCTCAACCTCGGCCTGACCGACCGTGCCAACGGGGAGCGCGTACTGATGGAGCAGGTCGGCCTGTCCAAGGCGATGGCCACCCAGGAACTGGACCGCTACATGGTGCGCATGCCGGGCCAGGCGGGCAGCTACTTCTATGGCTACACCCGCATCCTGGAACTGCGCATGCAGACCGAGCTGGCACTGGGTGCGAAGTTTGACCGCCTGGCGTTCAACAACTTCCTGCTCGACCAGGGCCTGCTGCCGCCGGACCAGCTGGCCGATGCGGTGAACAAGGTGTTCGTGCCGAAGTACAAGTAACCGAAGCGCTGGGGTCGGATCCCTTTCCGTAGGGAAGGGCTCTGACCCCGTGCGTCACCGGGAATGCCCATCCACGCATGGCATGGATCTACCGCATCACCGTCAACGCTGCGGCTGCGGCGTGATCACCTGCGTCGGCAGCCGTGCCGGCGGTGCCGGGTTCGGTACCCAGATCGCGACGCCGGCGGCGCGCTTCTGCGTGGTCGGAATACCGATGCCGACCCCTCCGCCGACATGCGAGCCGAACGTGCCGGCACCCACCGACATGCCCACCGGCGAGCCGCTGCTGCCCACGCCCATCAGTACCACGCCATTGGCGCCCAGCGCTGCGGCCTCGCGCTTCAGGCGCGCCACCGCCGCGTCGGTCTGGCCCTGCGTGCCGAAGCCTACGGCAGACGCCGATTCCAGCTGGGCGATTTCCTGGGAGCCGGCCGGCGGCGTCGAATAGATCTGTACCAGTGCCGGATCGATCGGCGCGCGGGCGCGCCCCAGCATGACCTTGGAGGTGCTGGCACAACCGGCGGCGACCAGCAGGATGGCCGCCAGCGCGGCCCAACGGATGTTCATGGCACGACCCCTGTAGGACTGGTTGCGATCATCGGCGGGCTACTCTGAATCGGCGCCAACACCCGGGCCAGAGCGCGTACGGCAGGACGCTAGCACGGTGCCGGTGACAGCCCCGCCAACGGCAGTAGGCGGCGACCGTGGGAACGACTATGGTGGACAGACAGGAACCAACTGCGGGAGAGCGGAATGGGTGTGATCAGTCTGTTGTGGGGCGTACTGGCGCTGTTGTGGATGATCCTGGCGCTGATTCCGCTGCTGGGCTGGGGCAACTGGTTCCTGATCCCGTTCGCCGCCGTGGGCGCGGTGATCGCCGCGCTGGGCATCCTGTTCACCCACCCGACCAAGCGCGGCCGGGCCTGGGCTGGGCTGGTGCTGAACGGCATCGTGGTGGTGGTCGGCATCCTGCGCCTGGGCCTGGGTGGCGGCGTGATCTGAGCCGCGTCGCCGGGTGCGACAGGGCGTCGCAGGTACACGGCCGCGGGCCGGGCAGGGGCGTACAATGAACGGCTGCGCGAGCCCCCCGCGTGCCTGTGAATCCGCGCCCGGCGCGGCTGCCCCATGATCATCCGACCCCGTCCCCACGGCTGGCAACTGCTGTACATCCTGCGCGGCTCGATCGTCAAAGCGATCGCGCCGAAGGTGCTGGCCATCCTGATCCTGTCCATCGCGGTGGCCGCGGTGGTGGAACTGGCGCCACCGACCGGCATCGAACGCGTTTCCGTCACGCCGTTCACCCTGCTTGGCCTGGTCCTGTCCATCTTCCTCAGCTTCCGCAACAGCGCCTGCCATGACCGCTGGTGGGAAGGCCGCAAGCTGTGGGGCCAGCTGGTCTACGAGTCGCGTTCGCTGGCCCGCCAGGTCAACCTGCTGCTGGCCGATGACGCCGGCCGCCGCCGTCGCATCGCCTACCTCACTACGGCCTTCGCCCATGCGCTGGCCGCGCGCCTGCGCGGTCGCATCGTGGCCCTGGCCGCGTTGCCGTGGATGGACAAGCCGCAGCGCGAGCAGCTGGGCCAGCGCGAGAACGTGCCTGATGCAGTGCTGTCGATGATCGCCGCCGAGCTGGCCCAGGCCCTGCGCGCCGGTGAACTCGACCCGATCCTCTACACCCAGCTGGAGGAGCGCCTGCACGCGATGTCGTCGATCCAGGCCGGCTGCGAGCGCATCCTCACCACGCCGCTGCCGTTCGCCTACACCCTGCTGCTGCACCGCTGCGCATGGATGTTCTGCGTGCTGCTGCCGTTCGGCCTGGCCAGCTCGCTGGGCTGGGGCACGCCGGTGCTGTCGGCGGTGCTCGCCTATGCCTTCTTCGGCCTGGACCAGCTGGGCGAAGAAATGGAAGACCCGTTCGGCCTGGAGCCGAACGACCTGCCGCTGGACGCGCTGGTGCGCACGATCGAGATCGACCAGCTCGACGCGCTCGGCGAACGCCCGTTGCCCGAACCCCTGCTGCCGCAGGGTTACCTGTTGCAATAGCCACTCCTCGGAGCCTGCCATGTCCCACCCGCTTTATCGCCCGCGCCGCATGCGCCATGACGAGTTCTCGCGCCGCCTGATGCGTGAGAACACGCTGACCACCGACGACCTGATCTACCCGGTGTTCGTGCACGAATTGGCCGGCCGCACCGCGGTGCCGTCGATGCCGGGCGTGGAGCGGCTGTCGATCGAAGAGCTGCTGAAGGTGGCCGAAGAGGCGCTGGAGCTGGGCATTCCGGTGATCGACCTGTTCCCGGTGATCGATCCGTCGCTGAAATCGCTGGACGCGTCGGCGGCGTGGGCCGAGGACGGCCTGGCGCAGCGCGCGATCCGCGCGCTGAAGTCGCGCTTCCCGGAACTGGGGGTGATGACCGACGTGGCGCTGGACCCGTACACCACCCACGGCCAGGACGGCATCATCGACGACAAGGGTTACGTGCTCAACGACATCACCGTCGAAGCACTGGTCAAGCAGTCGGTATCGCACGCCGAAGCCGGCGTGGATATCGTCTCGCCGTCGGACATGATGGACGGCCGCATCGGCGCGATCCGCCGTGCGCTGGATGCCGACCACCACATCAACGTACGCATCATGGCCTACTCGGCCAAGTACGCCTCGGCGTTCTACGGCCCGTTCCGCGATGCGGTGGGCAGCGCGGCCAGCCTCGGCAAGGCCGACAAGAAGACCTACCAGATGGACCCGGCCAACGGCGACGAGGCCCTGCGCGAGATCGCGCTGGACCTGGAAGAGGGCGCCGACATGGTGATGGTCAAGCCGGGCATGCCCTACCTGGACCTGGTGCGCCGGGTGAAGGAGAAATTCGGCGTGCCGACCTTCGCCTACCAGGTCAGTGGCGAGTACGCGATGATGAAGGCCGCCTTCGCCAACGGCTGGCTGGACGAACGCGCCTGCGTGATGGAGTCGCTGCTGGGCTTCAAGCGGGCCGGCGCCGACGGTGTGCTGACCTATTTCGCGCCGCAGGTGGCGCGATGGCTGCGCGAGCGCTGACAATAGCGCCACGATAGACGGAGGAATACGCGATGGGACCCGAACTGGGATGGGTGCAATGGTTGATCTGGGGCATCGGTACGCTGCTGTTCGGGGCCATCATCGTCGGTGTTTTCATCGTGGCCTGGCGGGCTGGCAAGCGCCCGCCGGAGCAGCTCTCCGCCGCCCGCCACGTGGCCCGTGAGCAGGCGCTGCCGGACAGCGTGCAGGCCGAGCTGGCCGCGTTGAACCAGCGCAAGGACAATGGCCAGCTGAGCGAGATGGAGTACGAGCAGTTGCGCGCCAAGGTGTTGTCGCGCTGACGGGGCAATGCCCGGGGTCGGATCCCTTTCCGCAGGAAAGGGCTCTGACCTCTTCGCGGGCACCATCCACGCATGGCGTGGATCTACCGCACGCACCCGGGCACCGCCGCCACCTTGGGCACCGCCAACCGGTACACATCCACGCCCCCGGCACGCGGTGCCTTCGCCGCACTGCTGGCGACCACCATCTCGCCGGGCTTGGCGTTGTCGATCACCGGCGCGCCGGTCCAGCCGCCAGCCTGGTTGAACGACAGCCCCAGCGGCTGCAGTGCCACGCCGCTCCATGCGCAGCGGCTGCTCCAGACCTGCGCGGTACTGCCGCTGCCACGGCTGAATACCACGGCGCCGTCATGGCCCAGCCAGTCACCGTCGGTCTCGTCGTCGGCGCTGTTCAACGCGCTCAGTGCGCTGGCCGGGCCGCGCAGGCCCTGCGCATCCAGCGTCGCCACGAACAGGTCCCAGCCGGCGCCACGGCCCTGCTGGCGGGCAAACAACAGCTGCTTGCCATCCGCGCTCAGGGCTGGCCCGCGCTCTTCCCGGCGCCCGCCGTCACCGGCCAGCGGCTGCGCCGGGCCCGGCTGGCCGTCGGCGGCCAACGCGGCACGGTACAGCGCCAGCTTGCCCTCGCCGCCGGCCGCGAACAGCAGCCAACGGCCGTCACGGCTGAAGTAGGGATCGCGGGCTTCACCGGCCACGCCTACCGGCAGCGCCTGCCCCTGCTGCCAGCGGCCGTCCACCACGCGCGCTTCCCACAGGCCCCATCCGGCCTCGCCGCGGCGGGCGAAGACGATGCGCCGGCCATCGGCACTGATCGTGGCGCGGCCCTCGTCGGCGCGGGTCGAGACCACGCCCATGCCTTCGATCCCGTACTCGTTCAACGCCATCGCCACGGGGGCAGAGAGTAGACTGGCGGCGAGCACCAGCAGGGGCGGGGTGATGCGCATCATCCGGTTCCGTGCACGAAAGAGCATCAGTCTAGCCAGCTTGAGGATTCCATGACCGACCGTTACGCCGTCTTCGGACACCCCGTTGCCCACTCGAAGTCGCCGCAGATCCATGCGACGTTCGGTCGCCAGGAAGGCATCGCCATTGACTACCGCGCGATCGACCTGGCCCCCGATGCGTTCCTGGCCGGCCTGGAGGCCTTCGCCGCCGAGGGCGGTGTCGGTGCCAACGTCACCCTGCCGCACAAGGAAGCCGCGTTCTCGGTGTGCACCACGTTGACCGCACGGGCGCGCCGCGCCGGCTCGGTCAACACGCTGCTGCGCAAGGGCGACCGCTGGCACGGCGACACCACCGATGGCATCGGCCTGGTGCGCGACCTGACCGATCGCCACGGCCTGGACCTGCGCGGCCGCCGCGTGCTGATGATCGGTGCCGGTGGCTCGGCGCGCAGCGTCGCCCCGGCGCTGCTCGATGCAGGCATCACCGAACTGGTGGTGGTCAACCGCACGCCGGAGCGCGCCGACGAACTGATCGACGCGATGGGCGAACCGGGCCGTGCGATCAGCCGCTACTGGGAGGACCTGCGCGACCTCGGCGACTTCGAACTGATCGTCAACGCCACTTCGGCCGGCCGCGACCGCGACGTCGAGTTCAAACTGCCGCTGTCGCTGGTCAATTCGATGACCACCGCCGTCGACCTGAACTACGGCGAGGCCGCCATCGCCTTCCTGGCCTGGGCGCGCGCGGCGAACTGCCGCAATACCGTGGATGGCCTGGGCATGCTGGTCGAGCAGGCGGCCGAGAGCTTCCTGCAGTGGCACGGCGTGCGCCCGCAGACCGGCGAGGTCTACCAGTCGCTGCGGCAGGGCTCGGCCGTGCTGGCCGGCGAGGACTGATCGATGGACAGCACAACGTTGATGGTGACCGTGCTGAGCATGGTCGGCGTGCGC
This sequence comes from Stenotrophomonas sp. SMYL41, assembly GCF_036319965.1. NCBI lineage: Bacteria > Pseudomonadati > Pseudomonadota > Gammaproteobacteria > Lysobacterales > Lysobacteraceae > Stenotrophomonas > Stenotrophomonas sp. SMYL41. The sequence continues at coordinate 157,672 of NZ_JAWIRX010000005.1, forward strand.
CTGCCGGTGCTGATCGCGCTGTGCGTCGGCCTGGTCTGGGTGGTCGGTGCGCCGCGCGATGCCACCCGCACCGGCGCGCTGGTCGGCCTGCTGTTGCTGCTGCTGTCCAGCCTGGGGGGCCTGGCGGCGGGCATGCTGCCGATGTGGCTGGTCAGCAGTGGCAACTTCAGCGCCATCTCGGGCATGAGCGCCATCTTCGGCGTGGTGCACTTCGCGCTGGCGATGGTCGAGGCCATCGGCGTGGTGCTGCTGGTGTGGGCGCTGGTGCGCCTGCTGCGGCTGCGCGGCAACGCGGTGCAGTGACAGCCCGGTGACGGCCCTGGGTCGTCGCCAGTAGCGTCCGGCGTGTTCATCCAGCCGCCGGGCGTCGTCGCTGGCCCGTTCAGGGTGCCAGCGACAGTGAACGCGGCCGGCCATGCGACAATGACCGGCCTGATCCAGCCACGGTAGTTCCCGGCGTGACCGAAACCGTCGCCGCTCCGCGCACGCTCGATGACGCCTTGAAGGACGCGATCCGCAAGGCGTACACGACGCTGCAGGCCAATACTCCCGGCTTCTCCACCCGCCGCTCGCAGAGCCAGATGATCGGTGTGGTGTCGCGTGCGCTGTCGAAAAGTGGCGGCGTCGGCGTGGTCGAGGCGCCCACCGGCGTCGGCAAGAGCCTGGGCTACCTCACCGCAGGTGTACCGATCGCGCTGGCCAGCAAGAAGAAGCTGGTGATCAGCACCGGCACCGTAGCGCTGCAGTCGCAGCTGGTCGAGCGTGACATCCCGAATTTCCTCAAGGCCACCGGCCTGGAAGCGACCGTGGCGCTGGCCAAGGGCCGTACCCGCTACCTGTGCACGCGCAATGCTGCCGAGGCGCAGGGCGAGGGCTCGCAGGGCGGCATGTTCGAGGATGACGCACCCCTGTTCGACCGGCCGCTGGCGCCGATCGAGATGGACATCGCCAAGCGCCTGACCGACGCCTTCACCGGCGGCACCTGGGATGGCGACATCGACAACGCGCCGGAGACCATCAGCCCCGGCCTGCGTAGCCGCATCACCACGCCGGCTTCGGGTTGTGCCGGGCGCCGCTGCGCCTATTCGGCGCAGTGCGCGGTGCTGCGTTCGCGCAACACGGTGCGCGATGCGCAGATCGTGGTCACCAACCACGCGCTACTGCTGTCGGCGCTGTCGATCGGTGACAGCGACAACGGCCAGCCGTTGATCGCGCCGCCGTCGGACATGCTGCTGGTGCTGGACGAAGGCCATCACATCGGCAGCGTGGCGATCGACCAGGGTGCAGCCAGCCTGGCGCTGGACGAGATGGCCAAACGCACCGGCCGCCTGCAGATCCTGATCGCCGGTGCCTATCGCGCGGTCGACAAGGACCGTCTCGGCAACCTGCTGCCGAACGAAGCGATCGAGGTCGCCAGCAACGTCGCCAAGCAGCTGCGCGCGTTCCGCGATCACATCGAGCGGGTGTGGATGCCGGCACCGGCGGACGAAGAGCCGATGTGGCGCGCGGCCAACGGGCGCCTGCCCGAGGCCTGGCGCGAGCCGATCGAGGCCCTGGCCGACGATACCCGCAGCCTCTACAACTGGGCGCATGCCGCCACCGCGCAGGTGGCCAAGGGCAAGCCGGACGATGCCGCGCGCGAGCGCCTGCAGCGCAACCTGGGCATGGCGCTGGAAATGATCGAGCAGCAGTACAACCTGTGGCAGGCGTGGCGCCGCGAGGACAAGGATGGCGCGCCGCCGATGGCGCGCTGGGTCACCGCCACCCGCGACGGCGACCTGGTGCTGCACGGCTCGCCGGTGTCGGCCGCGCACGTGCTGCGCAAGCTGCTGTGGGATGAAGTGGACTCGGTGGTGATGACCTCGGCGACGTTGACCGGCGGTGGCGACTTCCAGTCGCTGGCGATCGACAACGGCATTCCGGAAGAGGCAGAGATGGTCTCGCTGTCGTCGCCGTTCGACCTGCCCAACCAGGCCGAGCTGGTCGTGCCAAAGTTCCCGGTCACGCCGGACGACCGCGAAGGCCACCCGCGCGAAGTGGCGCGCTACCTCGACACCGAGCTGGACTGGGCCAAGGGCTCGATGGTGCTGTTCACCTCGCGCTGGAAGATGGAGAAGGTGGCCGGGCTGATGTCGGCCGCGCGGCGCAAGCAGGTGCTGGTGCAGGGCGAGATGTCCAAGACCCGCCTGATCGACGAGCATCTGCGGCGCGTGGCGGCAGGCGAGGGCTCGGTGCTGTTCGGGCTGAACTCGTTCGGCGAAGGGCTCGACCTGCCGGGCGAAGCCTGCACTACGGTGGTGATCACCCAGGTGCCGTTCGCGGTGCCGACCGACCCGCAGACCGCCACACTCAGCGAGTGGTTCGAGGGGCGCGGGCTGAATGCCTTCAACCTGATCGCGATTCCGCATGCGCTGCGCACGCTGACCCAGTTCGCCGGCCGCCTGATCCGCACCTCCACCGACACCGGCCGCGTGGTCATTCTTGATTCGCGGCTGCTGACCCGCCGCTACGGCAAGCGCATCATCGACGCGCTGCCGCCGTTCAAGCGCGTGATCGGCTGACACGGGGTCGGATCCCTTCCGAAGGAAAGGCTCTGACCCCACCACGCACTCTGTCGCTCAACCGCCCTGCGGATTCCGGCAGGCCTGGTTGCCCATCGCAGTGTGGTAATCGCGATCAAAGCAGCGCAGGAAGCCATCGAGCACGTCCAGGTTGGGCGGCCATGGCACATCCACCTTCTGCCCGCCGGCGGTGGTGAAGTGATAGCGCCCATCCTTCAGCGCCCCGGCGATCTGCTCCGGCGTGGGAATCGCAATCAGTGCTGCACGCGCCCTTTCCAGCGCTGCACGGTCGCGCTGCAGGAAGGCGATGGTGCCGTCCACGTAGGCGTTCCAGTAACCGGGGTCGGTGCCGGTGGGCTTGTAGGTGCGCCGCATCAGCGCCACCGCCTGCGGGTACTGGCCCGCCTCGGCACGCATCTGGCCTTCATGCCACAGAATCATGGTGTTGCCCGCAGCCTTGGGCAACGCAGCATAGGCAGCGAGCAGATCAGCGGCTTCACGGTGGCAGCCGCGGTCGGCCAGCGTGCGCCAGCCACCTTCCAGGTCCTGATCGAACGCATCCGGTTCCATCGCCAGCATCGCTGCACGGTCGTAGCGGCAGTCCGGTGCTTCTGGCGGCTCTGCTGACATGCCCATGGCAGCGGCCAGCGCAAAGGAAAGCAACATCATCGCAACCTCCGTGTTGGTGACTTCCTGGGCCACCATAACGGATCAGGATGGGGAGTGCCGGCCGCTGGCCGGCAGCCTCATCGATGTGGGCTGTCACGGTACGGATGCCGGCCAGCGGCCGGCACGACCGTATGGCGGTCAATCGCCCAGCAGGGCGGTGTTGCGTACGGCGCCCTTGTCGGCGCTGGTGGCCAGCAGCGCGTAGGCCTTCAGCGCGCTGGTGACCTTGCGCGGGCGTGGTGCACGCGGTTTCCAGCCCCGGGCATCGGCGTCGGCGCGGCGCTGGGCCAGCGTGGCCTCGTCCAGCAGCAGGTCGATGCGGCGGGCCGGGATGTCGATGCGGATGCGGTCGCCGCCCTCGACCAGGCCGATCGTTCCGCCGCTGGCGGCTTCCGGCGAAACATGGCCGATCGACAGGCCCGAGGTGCCGCCGGAGAAGCGGCCATCGGTGAGCAACGCACATTGCTTGCCCAGCCCCTTCGATTTCAGGTAGCTGGTCGGGTACAGCATTTCCTGCATGCCCGGGCCGCCCTTCGGGCCTTCGTAGCGGATCACCACCACCTCGCCCGGCTGCACCTCGTCGGCGAGGATGCCGGCAACGGCGGCGTCCTGGCTTTCGTAGACGCGCGCGGGGCCTTCGAACACGTGGATCGACTCGTCCACGCCGGCGGTCTTCACCACGCAGCCATCGACGGCCAGGTTGCCGCGCAGCACGGCGAGGCCGCCTTCCAGTGAGTACGCGTGCTGCAGCGAACGGATGCAGCCTTCGGTGCGGTCCACGTCCAGGGTCGGCCAGCGCGTGGCCTGGCTGAAGGCCTCCTGGGTGGGGATGCCGGCCGGGCCGGCCTTGAAGAAGGTATGCAGGGTCTCGTGGTCACTACGCACCACGTCCCAGCGTTCCAGCGCGTCGGCCAGGCTGGCGCTGTGCACGGTCGGCACCGTGGTATCGAGCAGGCCCGCGCGGTCCAGCTCACCGAGGATGCCGAACACGCCGCCGGCGCGGTGCACGTCTTCGATGTGGTACTTGGGCGTGTTCGGTGCCACCTTGCACAGCTGCGGGACACGCCGCGACAGTGCATCGATGTGGGTCAGGTCGAAGTCGACCTCGGCTTCCTGCGCGGCGGCCAGCAGGTGCAGGATGGTGTTGGTGGAACCGCCCATGGCGATGTCCAGGGTCATCGCATTGGCGAAGGCGGCCTGGGTGGCAATGCCGCGCGGCAGCGCGCTCGGGTCTTCGCCGCCATACCAGCGGTGGCAGAGTTCCACGATCAGGCGGCCGGCGCGGCGGAACAGCGCTTCGCGGTCGGCGTGGGTGGCCAGCGTGGTGCCGTTGCCGGGCAGCGACAGGCCCAGCGCTTCGGTCAGGCAGTTCATCGAGTTGGCGGTGAACATGCCCGAGCAGGAACCGCAGGTAGGGCAGGCGCTGCGCTCGAACGCCGCGACCTTTTCGTCGGAAGCGCTGTCATCGGCGGCCACCACCATCGCGTCGACCAGGTCCAGCTTGTGCTCGGACAGCCTGGTCTTGCCCGCTTCCATCGGCCCGCCGGAGACGAACACCACCGGGATGTTGAGGCGCAGCGCGGCCATCAGCATGCCGGGGGTGATCTTGTCGCAGTTGCTGATGCACACCAGCGCGTCGGCGCAGTGCGCATTGACCATGTATTCCACGGCGTCGGCGATGATCTCGCGGCTGGGCAGCGAATACAGCATGCCGTCGTGGCCCATCGCGATGCCGTCGTCCACGGCGATGGTGTTGAATTCCTTGGCGACGCCGCCGACCTGTTCGATCTCGCGCGCGACCAGCTGGCCGAGGTCCTTCAGGTGCACGTGGCCGGGCACGAACTGGGTGAAGGAGTTGGCGATGGCGATGATCGGCTTGTGGAAGTCGCCGTCCTTCATGCCGGTGGCACGCCACAGCGCGCGGGCGCCGGCCATGTTGCGGCCGGCGGTGGAGGTGCGGGAACGGTATTCGGGCATGGCTGGCGGAACGGGCGGGCCGTACGACGTGGGGGTCGGCTGATCATGGCCAATTTTTTCGGTTGCTGCTGCAACCACCTTCACCGCTTGCAGCGGCTTGGTGATCCGCGCATTTCCCCTTATCCCCGCGCCTTCGGCGCGCCCCCTTGAACAACAAGGGGGCTTCTTGCCGGAGACTTGGCTGCGCGCGCCGGCCATAGCGGGGCGCCGCGGGGTGTGTGCCAACCAAGGTTGGCACCTACCTGAGCGGTGAGCCGCCCGGGGTCGGATCCCATCGCGGCGCGATGGGCTCTGACCCCAATGCCCGACGAAAATGAAAGTCCGTTCATCTTTGCCACTTTGCCGATTCCGGTTGATGGCCCGGATTTGGCATCATTGGGGCATTGATCCGTCGACAGGGCATGAGGCCATGAAACGTTCCCGCACCACCGCGCTGCTGCTGATGAGCGCCGCGCCGCTGCTGTTCACCGCCTGCCAGAAGGAGCCGGAGGTGAAGGTGCAGGAAGGCCTGTACACCTCGGTGGAGGCCTGCACCGAGGCCACCGGCGATCCGTCGGCGTGCCGCAACGCGTTCGCCGAAGCGCAGAAGCAGGCCGCCGATGCGGCGCCGAAGTACGCCAGCAAGGAAGCCTGCGAGAAGGACTACAAGCCGGAACAGTGCGTGCAGCAGCACACCTCGGCCGGTACTTCGTTTATCGGCCCGATGATGATGGGCTTCTTCATGTCGCAGATGCTGAGCAACCGCGGCGGCCTCGCTCCGCAGGCGCCGGCGGCGTCGCCGGCTTACCAGGACAAGAGCGCCGGTTGGGCCCGTCCGGCTCCGGGCGGCAGCGGTGGCCTGAACACCGCCAGCGGCATCGGCGCCGGCAAGGCTGGCCTGGCCCCGGTTACCAGCGAGCCGAACCGTGCGGTCACCGCCAGCCGTGGTGGCTTCGGCAACACCAGCGCACGCCGCAGCACCAGCGGCAGCTACGGCGGCTGATCGACCCATGCAGCGCATCCGGATTGCCGAGCGTGCCCAGTGGCGGGCACGCGCGGAAGAGGCGGGTTTCCGCTTCCACACGATCGACGGCCAGCCGTACTGGGATGAAAGCGCGTACTACGCCTTTACCCTGCGCCAGATCGAGCAGGACATCGAAGACCCCAGCGCCGAGCTGCACCAGATGGCGCTGGACCTGGTCGGTGATGTCATCGCCAGCGAACGCTTGATGGACCAGCTGGCGATTCCGTCGCACTACCGCGACTGGATCGCTGAAAGTTGGCGCCAGCGCCAGCCGCACCTCTATGGCCGCCTGGACCTGGCCTACGACGGCACCGGCCCGGCCAAGCTGTACGAACTGAACTACGACACGCCGACCTCGCTGTTCGAGGCCAGCTTCTTCCAGTGGCAGTGGCTGGAGGACCAGCGCAACGCCGGTCGCCTGCCGCAGCATGCCGACCAGTTCAACGCGATCCACGAAGCGCTGGTCGAACGCTTCGGCGAACTGGCCACGCAGCTGCCGCCGCCGCTGTATTTCAGCGCCGTGGGCAGCTCGGAAGAAGACCGCGGCACCGTCGACTACCTGCGTGACTGTGCGTCGCAGGCCGGCCTGCATGGCCAGGCCATCGCCATCGAGGATATCGGCCTGTCCGAGGACGGCCGCTTCACCGCGCTGGACGATTCGGTGATCGGCACGCTGTTCAAGCTGTACCCGCTGGAAGACCTGATGGCCGAGGAATTCGGCCGCGCGTTGCCCGGCTCGGGCGTGCAGCTGCTGGAGCCGGCGTGGAAGGCGGTGCTGAGCAACAAGGGCATCCTGCCGCTGCTGTGGCAGCGCAACGTGGGCCATCCGAACCTGCTGGAGGCGCACTTCGATGACGGCAGCACGCTGGCATCGGGCTGGGTGCGCAAGCCGCTGTTCTCACGCGAAGGCGCCAACATCGAGATGCACCTGGCCGATGGCAGCACCCAGCGCAGCGACGGGCCCTATGACGGCCCGGCGATCATCCAGCGTGCGCATCCGCTCACCCGCTTCGAAGGCGGCTATCCGCTGATCGGCAGCTGGGTGGTGGGTGACCACGCCTGCGGCATCGGCATCCGCGAGGACGACAGCGCGATCACCCGCGACAGTGCGCGCTTCGTGCCGCACGCGATCGTTGATGAGGCGCCGACGCGGATCTACGTCTGATGGTGGTGCGGCGCCCCCAGAGCCGACGCGGCTGACCGACGCCGGTCGTAGAACAACCGCCGTTGGTAGAAGCCGACCTTGGTCGGCGGTTTGGGTTTCGTGCCAACCAAGGTTGGCACCCCACCAGGGCGATCGTTGGTATCAGAGCAGCCCTTCGCGCTTCACCGCCAGGTAGCGTTCCACCAGCGCGCCGGGCAGGGCGTCGGCGGTCACGTCCAGCACCATCACCTTCTCGCTGCGCAGCGCCTCGTGCGCCTTCGCGCGCTGCTGCAGGTACAGCGCCGCGGCACCGGCCTGGGTGGCGTCCTCCAGCGTCTGCACCTCGCCCTCCAGTGCGCCGTCCAGCTCGCGTTCGCGCAGGCTGGCCACGCACACCAGGTGGCGCCGCTGCAGCAGGCGCACTGCTGCCAGCAGGTCTTCGATGTCCTCGTCGCGCACGTTGCTGACCAGCATCACCAGCGCGCGCCGGCGCTGGCGTAGCGATACTTCGGTGGCGGCGGCCAGGTAATCGGTGGCCACCGCGCGTGGCTGCAGGTCGTAGCTGGCGCGCAGCAGGTGCTCGACCGTACCCATGCCACGCTGCGGCGCCACCCACCTGCGTTCACCACCGGCGGCGAACAGGCCGGCGGCATCGCCCTGGCGCAGCGCCAGATAGGCCACCACCAGCGAGGCGTTCAAGGCATGGTCGAAGTGCGAGAGCCCGCCTTCGCTGGCCAGCATCCGCCGGCCGCTGTCGAGCATCAGCAGCAGCTGCTGGTTCTTCTCGTCCTGGTATTCGCGCGAGATCAGCTTGCGCGCTCGCGCGGTGGCCTTCCAGTCGAGCTGGCGCAGGCTGTCGCCGATGCGGTACTCGCGCATCTGGTGGAAGTCGGTGCCTTCACCGCGGCGGCGCTTCACGTGCGCCCCCACCAACCGCGAGGCCTGGTCGGCACTGAACAACGCAAACCGGGTGAGCGGCACGAAGTTCGGATAGACCCGCACGTCCAGCGACGGCGGCAGCGTGCGTTGCTGCCACCACAGGCGCCACGGCGAGCGCATGCGCAGGTGCACGCCCTCGAAGCGGAAGTGCCCCCGCTGCAGCGGCTGCAGGTGGTAGTGCAGCGTGGAGGCGGTGCCGGCCTGCAGGCGCACGCGCTGCGGCAGCGATTCCAGCGGCCAGCCGCCGGGCACCAGGTCGAACACCTGCACCGTCATCGGTTGTTCGGCCTGCAGTCGCAGCGCTGCCTGACGGCGCACGCCCAGCGCCAGCGCCTCGGGCAGCTCGCGTTGCACTTGTGGCGAAGGACGCTGCGTCTGCCGCCACAGATCGAACAGCGCAGGCAGCGCGATGGCCACTGCCGCCAGCGCCCAGCTCCAGCGCGGCAGCAGGCCGCCCAGCACCAGGCCACCCAGGGCAGCCCAGGCCAGCAGCAGCGCCAGCAGCAGCGGAGCCGGCCTCATCGGCGCGGCGCTTCCACCTTGGCCAGCAGCGCGCCCAGCACATCGTCGGCGTCCTGGCCTTCGATCTGCAGTTCCGGTGCCAGCGCGATGCGGTGGCGCAGCGCGGGGCGCGCGATGTCGCGCACATCGTCCGGAGTGACGAAGTCACGGCCAGCCAGCACCGCCTGCGCGCGCGAGGCACGCACCAGCGCGATGCTGCCGCGCGGGCCGGCGCCGACCGCGATACCCGGCCACTGCCGGGTCGTCGCGACGATGCGGACCGCGTAGTCGATCACTTCGTCATCGACCGTGATCGCCGCGGTCGCGCGCTGCAGCTCCAGCAGTTCGCCAGCGCCCAACACGCGTGGCACCTGGCTCAGGTCGAAATCGCTGGCGGCGCGGCCACTGGTGATCGCGGTCACCATGCGCTTTTCGTCCTCCAGCTGCGGGTAGTCGATCAGCACCTTCAGCAGGAAGCGGTCCAGCTGCGCTTCCGGCAGCGGGTAGGTGCCTTCCTGCTCCAGCGGGTTCTGCGTGGCCAGTGCCATGAACGGCGGCGCCAGGGTGAAGGCCTTGCCTTCGATGGTCACCTGGCCTTCCTGCATCACTTCCAGCAGCGCCGACTGGGTCTTGGCCGGTGCACGGTTGATCTCGTCGGCCAGCAGCAGGTTGGTGAAGACCGGCCCGCGGCGGATCTTGAAGCTCTCGCTCTTCGGGTCGTACACCGCATGGCCACTGACGTCGCTGGGCATCAGGTCGGGGGTGAACTGTACGCGGCCATAATCCAGTTCCAGGGCCTGGGCCAGCGCACGCACCAGCAGGGTCTTGCCCAGACCGGGGACGCCCTCGATCAGCACGTGGCCACCGGCCAGCAGCGCCACCAGGATCTGGTCCAGTACATCGGCCTGGCCGATGAAGGCGTGGCCGACGGCATCGCGGATGGCATCGACGCGTTCGATCAGGCGGGCATTGGCGGCCGCCGGCAGCTCGGGGACTTCGGTCATAGCAAGGATCTCATCTGGAGCAGCAAGCGGATGCGCTCGCGCAGGGCGGAGGAATCGTGCGGCGGAGGAGGTGTGAGCGCATTGGCGACGCGGCCTTGCGGCCACTTCAGCAGCTCGGCGATGGCCTGCTCGCGCGGTGCGCCATCGAGTGCGGCGGCGACCGGTGCGCGCAGGCGCAGGCGATGCAGGAACAGAGCGAGCACGGCGTCATACAGGCGCGCGCCGTGGCCGAAACGCAGCAGCAGCTCGCCACTGGCACGCACGTGTTCCAGCAGCGAGCGGCGTTCCAGCACCGGCGACGGCAGCAGGCTGCCGAAGCGCTGCGAGCGGCCCCACAGCCACCCCAGCAGGGCCAGCAGCAGCGGCGCCCACACCGGCCAGCCCTGGTAGAACAGGCGTGCCCACAGCGACGGCGGGCGGCTGGCGTAGACCAGCCAGAATGCGCCCTTGCCGTAGTTCGGATCGAGCAGGTAACGGGTCAGGTCGCGGTGCGAGAGATCGTGCAGGCCATCACTGGCCTTGCCCGCGGCGGAGGCCAGGCGCGCTGCCGGTGAATCCACTTCGCCGCGCATGAATTCCATGTCGGCCAGCACGCTCACCTTGCCCTGGCCGTGGCGCAGGCGCGCGAATACCAGGTCGCGTTCACTGCCCCAGCGCCTTTCGGCCCGCGTGCTGGCGGCAAAGCCCAGGGTGAAGCGGCGGCCACCGCAGAATTCGACATGGCCGGGATCATCATCGATGTGGAACGGCTGGCAGTCGCTGCGCTGGAACAGGCTGTCCACTCCCAGCCGGTCGAGCAGCGGTCCCTGCGTGCTGCTGGCGTCGTCCTTGGCTGGTGGCGGCGTGCGCACCAGCAGGTGGCCGCCGCCGTCGACCCAGTCCAGCAGGGCCTTCGCCACCGGTGCCGGCAGTTCGCTGCTGTCCTGCAGCAGCACCACCGTGTCGCGCGGGCCCAGCACCATCTGCTGCAGGTCCAGCCGCGGCCGCGAATGCACGTCGATGCCATCGGCACGCAGGGCCTGGCCCAGCACGTACAGCGGGTTGTAACCGGCCTCACCCTGCGGCGGCAGCTGCACCGTCTCGGTCACCCGCTCGTGCGTGCGCAGGTAAAGGATCGTCAGCGGCACGCCGAACAGCACCAGCCCACCCAGCAGCAGCGACCAGAACAGACGCGGGCTCATGCCAGCCACCTGTACTGTTGGCGCAGGGTATCGGCCAATGCATCGAAATCGGCGCGGCTGGGCAGGCGGCCACCGTAGGCGGCGTACTGCCACATGCGCACGATGCGCGCGAACAGGTCACGGTCGGTGGCATCGGGCATGCGCCGTGACGCGCGCAGGCATTGCGCTTCGGTGGCGCCAGGCGGAAGCGCGATGCCGCTGCGCTCGCCCACCGTGCGCACGCTGGCGCGGTACAGCAGGGCCAGGGCCTGCCGCGGCCGCCCCTGGTCCCACAGCAGGCCGGCCTGGGTGGCGACGTCCGGTGGCAGCACGACCGGCAACTCCACCTGTTCCTCCACCACCTGCGGTGCAGCTACCGGCTTGCGCCGGCCACTGCCGCGCAGCCACGGCAGCCACAGCCGTGCGGTCAGCAGCAGCACCAGCAGCAGGATGCCGAGCAGGCCCCACAGGCCCCATTCGGCCAGCCGCGCCAGCCAGGCGATGCCGGCCTTGCGGTTGCTGCGCTCGCCCTTGCTGCTGCTGCCGCTCTGCAGCGTCTTGTCTTCCTTCTTTTCTTCCTCGGCCGGTTCGATCGGCTTCCAGCGCGTCACCTGGCGGGTCGGGCGCTGCAGCGGATCTTCATAGGCGCGGTTCACCGCCTGGCGGAAACCGGCGGTGTCCACCGGCGCCGCACCGAAGATCATCGCCGGTGCATTGGCCGGGTCGTTTGCTGCAGTGGCGGGTTCTTCCGCATGGTCCTCGTCCTCTTCGGCATCGTCGGCTTCGGCGGCGATCGACCGCGCGTCCTGTGCATGCACCGGCGCAGAGGCCAGCGGCAGTGCCAGGCACAGCAGCAGGGCCAGCGTCGATGCCGCTGGCAGCAGCCGCTCGCGCAGTCGGCGCAGGGCGATTTCCACGTCCCACGCTTCCATCTGCGTACGCCGGTTCAAGTACAGGCCGAAGCCGGCGCCGACGTAGAACGGCCCGATCAGCACCGACGCCAGCCAGCACGCAAGGTTGAAGCCCAGCCGCGCCCATGCGGGCGTGTCCTGGCCGATCATGTCCCAAGCGGCTCGCCACGATTCGGACATCAGCTCCAGCGGCATGAACATGAACACCGCACCGATTGCACCGGACACCAGCGCCGCTTCAAAGGCCATGCAGGCCACGGTCAGCACGACAGCGGCGCCTGCGGCACCGGCGGCCACTGCGCGGCGGCGTGCGCCGCGCTGGGCCGGTGCGTTGCCTTCCAGCAGGTTCACCGGCAGGCACAGGCTGCGCAGCACGCTGAAACGGCGCCAGCCCAGGTAGCCCCAGAATCCTGCATTGCCCCAGCTGCGCTGCGCGTGCAGGGCCGCCAGCGTGCCGACCGGCTCGCCGAAGATGCCACGCGAAAGCACGTACAGCGGCGCGCGTTCGAACAGCGGCTTGCACCACCACATCGCCAGCCAGGCCCAGCCGAACGCATCCAGCCACCAGCCCAGCGCGTTGAAGATCACGAACAGCGGTGCACTGGCCAGCAGCCAGCTGCCCCATACCGCGCGCGCGTGGCGGCGTGACAGGGCGGTGCCCAGCTCCATTGCTTCCCAGCCGCTGCGCGCGCGCAGCACCACGTCCAGGTGGTCAATGCGCATTGCCGCCTCCGCGTCCGCCGCGCCACAGCCACAGCAGCACGCCGGCCCACAACACGCCGGCCACGCTGAACTTGCCCCAAGCCGGTACTTCGGCAATCGACGACCAGAACGCTTCGATGAAAGCGGCCACCAGCAGCATGAACGCCACGCCCAGGCACAGTCGGGCACCGATGCGGCCGCCATCGACCAGTGCATCCAGGCGGCTGCGCCGGCCGGGAGCCAGCAGCTTCATGCCCAGCTGCAGGCCGGCACCGCCAGCGATCACGATAGCGGTCAGCTCGAACGCGCCGTGGCCGACCACGAAGCGCCAGAACGGGTCGCCATGGCCGATGTGCTGCAGGTGGCCGGCCACCGAACCGATGATCACGCCGTTGAACAGCAGCACCAGCAGCGTGCCCAGCCCGGCCAGCAGTCCGCTGGCGAAGGTGCGCAGCGCGATGCTGATGTTGTTCATGATGTAGTGGCCGAACATCATCCAGTCGGTGCCGCTGTCACGTCCCAGGCGCTCGGCGGCGGGATCGTACATGCGCTCCATCGCGGCGATCTGGCGGTTGTCCATCAGCATGTGGATCAGGTCCGGATAGACCTGCACCAGCACGAAGCAGGCCACCGCCGGCAACGCGAACATCGCCAGCGCCACCCACATGCTGGGCGCCTGGCTGCGCACCAGCAGCGGGAAGTCGGCCACCAGGAATTCCAGTGCACTGCGCCAGCGTGTTGGCGGCGTGCGGTACAGCACGCTGTGGCCCTGCTGCATCAGCTGCTGCAGGCGTTGCACCAGCTGCGGGCTGTAGCCGCGCTCGCGGGCCAGCGCCAGCTGCTGGCACAGCCGCCGGTAGCGCTGCGGGAAGGTGGTGTCGTCCAGTGCCAGGCCGCTGGCCTGGCGGCGCGTGCGGCGCGAGGCACCGGCGCGCAGCAGCAGCCACTGCTCCAGGTCCTGCCACTCCTGTTGATAGCGCGCGACGAACTGTTCCTGCTTCATCGCCGCCCCAGCAGCCAGTTGGCCATGGCATACAGGCGCAGCACGCCGACCTGGCCGTGGGTGCCGGTCAGCGGTTCGGCAATGCCGGCCAGTTCCTGCTGGCGTGCCGCCGACAGACGCGGCGCGCGCTCGGCGAAGGCCATCAGTGCCGCTTGTTCCTCTGGCTGCAGGGGCTGCGGAGGGGCCAGCACGCTGTCGATGGTGGGCGGATGGGGCAGGTACAACACCGGTGCATGCACCACCACGGTGCCGGCGACCAGGTCGCCGAGGCGGCGGCCATGGGGATCGAACAGGCTGCTGATCAGGCCCAGTGCATAGCCGAACGGCAGCATGTCCACGGTGCGCAGCAGGTTGCGGGTGATGGCGGCCATCCAGCCCACCGGCGCGCCATCGCGGGACAGCACGCGAAGCCCCAGCGCTCGCTTGCCCAGCGTGCGCCCCCACAGCGCCTCGCAGACGATCGGGTAGGCCCAATAGACCAGGAACATCAGCACCAGGCTGAGCCCGGAGCCGAACGTGTCCAGCAGTGCCAGTGGAATGGACATCACCATCAGTACCGCGATGCGCACGCCGAGATCCACCAGCCAGGCCATCGCCCGTGGCACCGGGCCGGCCGCCGGCAACTGCAGCGGCACACCCTCCGGCGTCACCACCTCGCGGTAGGTATCGAGCATCGGTGCGGCCATCAGCGCGATGGCCTTCGTTGTGGGCGGCGGAGTCCTCTCCGGCAGGCAGCCACAGGCATGGGGGTCTCGACAGGTCCTGGTCGGGCCCAGACTTTAGCAGAGCCGCGTGGCAGCGTTGGCCGCTCAGCCCAGGTATTCGTCCTTCAGCCGCACGTAGTGGTCGGCCGAGTAGTGCAGCGACTCGATCTCCTTGTCACTGAGCGTGCGCGCCGGGCGTGCCGGATTGCCCACCCACAGCTCGCCTTCGCCGACCACCTTGCCCGGGCCCACCACCGCACCGGCGCCGATGAAGGCGTGCCGTTCCACCCGGGCGCCGTCCAGGATGCAGGCGCCCATGCCGATCAGGCTGTAATCACCGATGGTGCAGGCGTGGATGATGCAGCCGTGGCCGACGGTCACGCCTTCGCCGATCAGGGTCGGGTAGCCGGCCTTGTTGTACGGGCTGTGGTGGCTGACGTGGATGATGGTGCCATCCTGCACGTTGGTGCGCGCACCGACGCGGACGTAATTGACGTCGCCGCGGATGACCGTGCCCGGCCAGATGGAGACATCGTCGGCCAGCTCCACGTCACCGATGAGGGTGCAGGCCGGGTCGACGTACACGCGCTGGCCGAGGACGGGCATCTTGTCGCGGAAGGGGCGCAGAGGGTTCATCGCGGTCTCCAGGAGGGGCAAGCACGGCGATGATACGCGGCGATTGCAGTGGTAGCGCCGGGCTGCGCCCGGCGGATGATTGCGCGCCGCCTTGCTCGCCGGGCATGGCCCGGCGCTACCGCGGCTTCGGCGCGTGCGCGGTGGATCCACGCCATGCGTGGATGGACCCCGGTTCAGGCTGGCGCGTGCGTCGCCAGCATCTGCCGGAACAGGCCGTCCAGCCAGGCGGCGTCGCCGTGCCCTGCAGGCAGCTGCGGCCCTTCGGCACGCTCGGCCAACATAGCGTCGATGTACTCGCTGATGGCTGCGATGCGCGGACCGGCGGCGACCTCGGCACTGGCACGCTTGACCAACAGCAGCGCGTCGATGGCCTCGCGCACCGCACCCTGGGGCAGCAGGCGCTCCAGCAGGTCTTCGAAGGCCATCGGCGGCGGCGTGTGTTCGTTCTCGATCCATTGGCAGGCCAGCAGCGGGCGCAGCACGTACAGGTACTTCTTGGTACGCACGGTTTCGCCGCGCAGATAGCCGCGATGGTTGGAGCGCGCCATGTTGAAGTAGTGCCACCACGTGCCCAGCGGCGAGTAGAAGCGCTCGGCGGCCTGCCACAGGCAGGCAACGGCCTTGGCATCGTGCTGGTAGATGATCGGCGAACGCAGCCACTCGATCAGCGTCGGGTTGGACTTGGACACCAGCCGCAGCGCCTTGCGCAGGTCCCAGCCGCTCACATCCAGCTCGTCATCGATCGGCAGCTCGATCACATCGCGCTGCGCTTCGCCGGGGCCGGTGGCCTCGTTGACGCTCAGGTACCACGGCTGGCGATGCACGTAGATGAAGCGCGCGTCGTAGTCACTGTCCGGCGAGGAAAAGCCCCAGCCCCGGCTGCCCGATTCGCAGGCCAGGAGCACGCGCACATCGTGCGTGCGCTCGATGTCGGCCAGGGTGGCGAGGATGGCGGCGCGCTTGTCCGGTGCGATCGGGTGGATGTCGTCCATGCAGTGCAGATTCGTAGTCGAGCTTGCTCGACTGTAACGCACGTTTGGCCCACCCAGTCGTGCCGACCAACGGTCGGCACCTACCAGAGCCGGTATCGCCGGGCCATGCCCGGCGAGCGAAGCGGTGCGTTACGCCACGCGGCCGCGGCGGGCACGTTCCAGGTGCACCAGCAGCAGCGAGATCGCCGCCGGGGTCATGCCCGGGATGCGCTGCGCCTGGCCGATGGTCTGCGGGCGTACGCGCTCCAGCTTCTGCAGTACTTCGGCCGACAGCCCACGCACACTGGCGTAGTCGAAGCCTTCGGCGATCGGCGTGGCTTCGTGGCGCTGCTGGCGTTCGATCTCCTCGCGCTGGCGGTCCAGGTAGCCGGCGTACTTCACGCCGATCTCGACCTGCTCGGCCACCTTGCCATCGGCCACGGCCGGGCCCAGCGACGGCACCTGCATCAGCTGCGCGTAATCCAGCTCCGGGCGCTTGATCAGGTCCAGCACGTTGGTCTCGCGGCTGACCGCCACGCCCAGCGTGTCCTGCACTTCGCGGCCCAGCGCATTGGCCGGGGTCGCCCACAGCGCACCCAACCGCGCGCGCTCGGCGGCGACAGCCGCCTGCTTGGTCTCGAAGGCGCTCCAGCGGCGGTCATCGACCAGGCCCATCTCGCGGCCGGCCGGGGTCAAGCGCTGGTCGGCATTGTCCTCGCGCAGCTGCAGGCGGTACTCGGCGCGGCTGGTGAACATGCGGTAAGGCTCGTTGGTGCCGTGGGTGATCAGGTCATCCACCAGCACGCCCAGGTACGCTTCATCGCGGCGCGGGCACCAGCCGTCCAGCCCGCGCACCTGGCGCGCGGCATTGAGGCCGGCCAGCAGGCCCTGTGCGGCAGCTTCCTCATAGCCGGTGGTGCCGTTGATCTGGCCGGCGAAGAACAGGCCGCTGACCAGCTTGGTTTCCAGCGAAGCCTTCAGCCCGCGCGGATCGAAGAAGTCGTACTCGATCGCGTAGCCGGGGCGGGTGATGTGTGCGTTCTGGAAACCGCGGATGCTGCGCACCATCTCCAGCTGCACGTCGAACGGCAGCGAGGTGGAGATGCCGTTGGGATAGATCTCGACGACGCCCAGGCCTTCGGGTTCGACGAATATCTGGTGGCTGGCCTTCTCGGCGAAGCGCACTACCTTGTCCTCGATGGACGGGCAGTAGCGCGGGCCGATGCCCTCGATCTGGCCGCTGTACAGCGGCGAACGGTGCAGGGCGTCGCGGATGATCTGGTGGGTCTGTTCGGTGGTGTGGGTGATCCAGCAGCTGACCTGCTGCGGATGCTCGTCCACCGAACCGAGGAAGGACATCACCGGGCGCGGCGAATCGCCGGGCTGCTCGTCCATCACGCTGTAATCCAGCGAGCGGCCATCGATGCGCGGCGGCGTGCCGGTCTTCAGTCGGTCGACCTGGAACGGACGCTCGCGCAGGCGCGCGGCCAGCGTGGTGGCCGGCGGGTCGCCCATGCGGCCGGCGGCGTACTGGGTCGGGCCGACGTGGATCTTGCCGGCCAGGAAGGTACCGGCGGTCAGCACCACGGCCTCGGCGTCGAAGCGCAGGCCGGTCTGGGTGATGGCCCCGCGCACGGCGTCGCCGTCGATGACCAGGTCATCGACGGCCGCCTGGAACACGGTCAGATTGGCCTGGCTTTCGACGATGGCGCGGATCGCCATGCGGTACAGGTTGCGGTCGGCCTGGCAGCGGGTCGCGCGCACGGCCGGGCCCTTGGAGGCGTTGAGCGTGCGCCACTGGATGCCGGCACGGTCGGCGGCATGCGCCATCGCACCGCCGAGGGCGTCGATTTCCTTGACCAGGTGGCCCTTGCCGATGCCGCCGATGGCCGGGTTGCAGCTCATCGCGCCCACGGTTTCGATGTTGTGGGTCAGCAGCAGGGTGCGCACGCCGGTGCGGGCCGCGGCCAGCGCGGCTTCGGTGCCGGCGTGGCCACCGCCGATGACGATGACGTCGTAACGATGGAAGGACGGGTTCATGGGGGCTGTTCAGCTGGGGGCGGGCGCGGCTGCGGGGCGGCGCCGGGGTGGCGATTTTAGCGCCATTCGGCGCCGGGACGTCGGCGCCGGCCGACCGGCGTCGAAATCAGCCCTAAAGTTGGCAGGATTTTTGCAGATAACCCAATAGCACCCACCGTGGCTGGCGCCGTAGGCGCCCGTGACCGGAATTGGAACAGGGGCCGGTACAGGCGCACGGTGGGGGAGCAGAGGGCCGGCAGTCGGGGGACTGTCCGGCCCTGTTTTTTGGCGCTGTCGGGAAGGCGCCATCCACGCATGGCGTGGATCTACCGGCGCTGGGGCTCTCGCCGGTTGGCGACCCGGCAAAACAAACGGCCCCGCATTGCGGGGCCGTCTGCCTTCAGAGGTGCCGACATCCGACAGGGCCGGAACAGGGGGGATCCAGATGTTCCTGTCGGATATCGACGTAGAGCTTTTTGCGGCGGCCCTTGTCGTTTTTGTCACATTGTGACGCGGGCCGTCACTGGTCCCGTAGAGTGCGGCTTGGACCGGGTGAAATGCAAGACGGTTCAGCGCTCAACTGTGCGCTGCGTCCCACGATCCATGTTGCGCCAGGGGGAACCGTTCATCCTCGGCGCACTCGGCGCCGGGGCCGGACGGGCCTGCGGCGGAGGCGCTGACGGCTGGATGTTCGACTGCGGCGGGCGACGCATCGAGTCCATGTTCCGCCACGGCGAACCGCCGTTGTACGACGGCCGCGACGGCGGCGGCGGACGATTCTCGCCACCATTGCCGGGCGGGCGCGGCGGCGGACGGTGGTTGTGCGGCGGGCGGTAGATCGGGCGCGAGTAGTACGGATTGCCATAGCCGCCGTAGTAACCGCCATAGCCACCGTAGTACGGGTAGCCATAGTTGTAGGGATAGCCGGCCGGGTAGCGGTATTCCACCGACGGCGCACCGTGGTAGTAGCCGCCACTGCGGCCACCGCCGACGTAGTCGTAGGTGGTGCAGCCGGTCAGGGCCAGCATCAGGCCGCCGGCAAGCATCAGGCGCGTTTTCATGGTGGATCCCCCCAGAGGACGGGTTGTGCAGTCAGCTTCGTGCGCAGGCGTTGAATCGGCCCTTAACTTCGCTGGCCAGGATGAATGAAGGTGAAGGCCCTCATGCTGGCATGACCTGTGCCGGGGTCGCCAGCGCGGAACCATACGTTAATCTTGCGTCATGAGCGATTCACTGTTGCCCTGTGCCGACGATGTCCTGGCTGCCGCTGCGCGGATCGCGCCGCACGCCAGCGTGACCCCGGTGCTGCGCTCGCGCACGCTTGATGCGCTGGCCGGCGCGCCGCTGGCGTTCAAGGCCGAACACCTGCAGCGCGGCGGCGCGTTCAAGTTCCGTGGTGCCTGCAACGCGGTGTGGTCGTTGGATGCCGATCGCGCCCGTGCCGGCGTGGTCACCCATTCCTCCGGCAACCACGGCGCCGCTTTGGCCCTGGCCGCGCGGACCCGAGGCATTCCCTGCCATGTAGTGGTGCCCGAAGGTGCGGTGGCGGCCAAGCTGGCCAACATCGCCCGGCACGGTGCCACCCTCTGGCGCTGCCCGCCGACCGTCGCCGATCGTGAGGCCGCCTGCGCCAAGGTGCAGGCCGATACCGGCGCGACCCTGGTCCATCCGTATGCGGACCCGGCGGTGATGGCCGGACAGGGCACCGCGGCCCTGGAACTGCTGCACAGCGACGGCCCGTTCGATGTGCTGGTGGTACCGGTGGGGGGCGGTGGCCTCGCCAGCGGTACCGCGCTGGCCCTGCAGCTCGCCAGCCCGCAGACCCGGCTGGTGCTGGCCGAACCGGCCGGCGCCGATGACACCGCACGTTCGCTGGCCGCAGGCGAGCGCCAGGGGGCTTTCACACCGGACACGATCTGCGATGGCCTGCGTACCCTGATCGGCGCCCCCAACTTCGCGCTGCTGCGCGCGGCCGGGGCCGAGGTGATCGTGGTCGATGACGCCGCCACCACGGCCGCGATGCGCTTGCTGTGGGAGGTGCTCAAGCAGGTGGTCGAGCCGTCCTCGGCCACCGTGCTGGCCGCGGTGCTGGCACAGCCGCAGCGATTCGCCGGCCTGCGCGTGGGCCTGGTCCTGTCCGGAGGCAATGTCGACCTGCCCGCGCTGCGCTGGGGGGCGCCGTGAGCCGCGACCGGCACCGGCCCCGCACCGGCCTGCTGGGGTGGCTGTGGCGACTGTTCGTGCTGCTGGTGATCTGGCTGCTGGGCGTGACCGCCTGGATCGTCTGGGTCGGTGAGCGCGACCAGGCCGCCAAGGCCGACGCCATCATCGTGCTGGGTGCGGCGGCCTATGACGCCAAGCCGTCGCCGGTGTTCGAAGAACGCATCCGCCATGGCCTGGATCTTTATGAGGCCCAGTACGCGCCATTGCTGATCTTCACCGGTGGCTATGGCGGGACCGGCGCGCGCTTTTCCGAATCGCAGGTGGCGCGGCGTTATGCGCTCAAGCATGGCGTGCCGGACGACGCGATCCTGATCGAGACCGCCTCGCGCAACACCGTGCAGAACCTGGTCGAAGCCAAGCGGTTGATGGACCAGCGCGACCTGCACCGGGTGATCATCGTCAGCGACCCGTTGCACATGGCGCGCGCGCTGCGCCTGAGCAAGGCGCTGGGCATCGACGCACTGGCCTCGTCCACGCCCAGTACGCGCTTCCGCAGCTTCCACACCAGCTGGCGCTTCCTGGTGCAGGAAATCTATTTCTTCCACCGCGACCTGGTGCGCCCGCCGCTGAGTTCGCCGGCCAATACCTGAGCAGCTGCCTGCTTTGGGTGAGTGCCAACCTTGGTTGGCACAATGCTGGCGGCACCGCGATCTGATGGGGTGTGCCAACCACGGTTGGCACCTACCGGAGCGTTGTGGTCAGGTCTGCTTGCGCCGGATCGGAATCGCCGACACCGGCACCGAGGCCACGTCGTGCCCGCCTTCGCGGATCGGTGCGCCCGGGTCCGGAGCCCAGGCGTGGGCATAGATCACTTCCCAGCTGCTGGGCAGCTTGCCGTCGGCGCGCCGCATCGGTTCATACGCCGCTGCCGCAGCGGCGAAACGGCCACGTCCGGTCAGCGTGTGGCGGCGGTCCACCCGTGCGTTGGTCGCGCCCATCGCGCGCAGCTCGCGCATCAGCGAGGGCAGGTCGTCGTAGGTCAGGGTGAACAGGTCGCGGTCCAGCACCGGGTCGCGGAAGCCGGCCATCATCAGCGCATCGCCGAACTGGGCGATCTGCGCGAAGCGGCTCACGTGCGGGCGGTCATCGGCGGCGGCGAACGCTTCGTTGAGTTCCACCAGCGTTTCCGGGCCGAAAGTCGAGCACAGCAGCAGGCCACCGGGCTTGAGCACGCGACGGAACCCGGCAAATACCGCCGGCAGGTCGTCCACCCACTGCAGGCACAGGTTGCTGAAGATCACGTCCACGCTGTTGTCGGCCAGCGGCAGCGCGGTGGCGTCGCCGCACAGGCGCTGGAACGGCTTCCACCAGCCAGCCTGGCGCTTGGCCTGGTCCAGCATCGGCAATGCCACGTCCAGTGCGATCACCTGCGCCTTCGGCCAGCGCTTCTTCATCAGTGCACTGGCGTGGCCGGTGCCGGCGCCGATGTCCAGCACCACCTCCGGTTTGCGCGCCTCCAGGTAGTCCAGCGATTCGATCAGCCGCGCCTGCACCTCGCGCTGCAGGGCGGCGGCGGCGTCATAGCTGTTGGCGGCGCGGGCGAACGCGCGGCGGACATGGCGGGCATCGAAGTGGGACGGCATTGCGAAAGTCTCTTAGAACGTACCGGGGTAGGCGCCGCCGTCGATCAGCAGGTTCTGCCCGGTGAGGTAACCGGCCTGTGCACTGCACAGGAAGGCGCAGGCGGCGCCGAATTCATCCGCCGTGCCGAAGCGGCCGGCGGGGATCTGCTGGCGGCGGCGTTCGGCCACTTCCCCAGCATCGCCATCCTTGCCGGCACTGTGGGCGAAGTTGGCGCGCAGGCGATCGGTATCGAACTGGCCGGGCAGCAGGTTGTTGATCGTGACGTTGTGCGCCACGGTGCGGCGCGACAGGCCGGCGACGAAGCCGGTCAGGCCACTGCGCGCGCCGTTGGACAGCGCCAGGATGTCGATGGGTGCCTTCACCGCCGAGGAGGTGATGTTGACGATGCGGCCGAAGCCACGCTCGATCATCGCGTCCACGGTGGCGCGGATCAGTGCGATCGGCGCCAGCATGTTGGCGTCCAGCGCAGCGATCCAGTCGTCGCGCTCGAAGGCGCGGAAATCGCCGGGCGGCGGACCACCGGCGTTGTTGACCAGGATGTCCACCTGCGGGCACGCGGCCAGCGCCGCAGCGCGACCGGCTTCGGTGGTGACGTCGGCGGTGACTGTGCGCACTTCGGCGGCGCCGGGCAGGGCACGCAGTTCTTCAGCGGCCGCCTGCAGGGCGGCTTCGCCGCGGGCCACGATCACCACGTTGACGCCCTCACGCGCCAGCGCACGCGCGCAGCCCAGGCCCAACCCCTTGCTTGCGGCGCAGACCAGTGCCCAGCGGCCGTTGATACCCAGATCCATGCGTCAAACCTGCGGAATTCGGAAGGCGCTCATTGTCCGCCATTGGCCGGTGACAGGCCGGCAACGAAGTGTTGCAGGGCGGCGGCGACCTCGTCTGCATGGCCGAGAAACGGCGCATGGCCGCCGTGGGCGATGGTCAGCGCCTGAGCGCCTGGGGCCAGCGCGGCGGCGGCCTGCATGGCGAGCGGCGACACCAGCCGGTCGCGCTGGCCGGCGATCCACAGGCTGGGTTTGCCCAGCGTCGGCAGTGCGCCGCGCAGGTCGGTGCTTTCCAGCAGGCGCAGGCCTTCCAGCAGCGCACGTTCGGTGGGCGCACCGCGCTCGACCAGGCGCTGGCGCAGCGTGCGCAGCTCCTCGCGGGCATGTGCCGAGCCCATCACGTCCAATGCCAGGAAGCGCTCGAGGGTGCCGCCGAAGTCGCTGGCCAGCTCGCGGCCGAACTGCTCGAACACCGCCGGTTCCACCGCATGCGGCCAGTCGTCGCCACGCACGAAGCGCGGTGTGGCCGCGATCATCGCCAGCCCGCGCACTTTCGGCAGCGTGGCCGCCGCATGCAGCGCAAACAGGCCACCCAGCGACCAGCCGCACCACACTGCCGGTGGCGTGGCTGCAGCAATGGCGTTGACCACGAACGGCAGGCGCAGCGGCGTGGTGTCCTCGCGGCTGTGACCGTGGCCCGGCAGATCAACCAGATGCAGGGTGAAGCGATCGGCCAGGCGTTGTACCAGCGGCGCGAACACACCGCCCTGCAGGGCCCAGCCATGGATCAGTACCAGGTCCGGCCCCTGGCCGGTGACGTCGATATGCATGGGAAAACGGCAGCAGGCTCAGGCAAAGACAGGCAGCGGCGGTGGCGCGGCCTCACGCGCGGCCAGCTCGACGCGATCGCGCGCGCTGGCGATGGCTTCGACCAACCCACGCACCTGCTCGGGGGTGTGCAACGCGGACAGGGTGACGCGCAGGCGCGCCTTGCCATCGGGAACCGTGGGCGGGCGGATCGCTCCGACCAGCCAACCGGCCTGTTCCAATGCCTTGGACATCGCCACGGCGCGCTGGTCGTCGCCACACAGCAGCGGCTGGATCGGCGTTTCCGAGGCCATCAGGTCCAGGCCATGGCGGCGGGCTTCGCCGCGGAACAGCGCGATCAGATCGGTCAGTTTCGAACGCCGCCAGTTGTCACGGCGTGCCAGGCGTACCGCTTCGAGCGCTGCGGCGGCGAGCGGTGGCGGCATCGCCGTGGTGTAGATGTACGGGCGCGCCGTTTCGGCCAGGTGCTCGACCAGGTCATCGCGGCCCAGCACCAGCGCGCCGGAACCGCCCAGCGCCTTGCCAAGGGTGACCAGCTGCAGCGGCACATCGTCCACGCCCAGTCCCGCAGCCGCGACCGTGCCACGGCCATCGCCCACCACGCCCACGCCATGCGCATCATCCACATAGAACAGCGCCTGCTGCAGGCGTGCCACAAGCGACAATGCACGCAGCGGTGCGATGTCGCCATCCATGCTGAAGACACCATCGGTGGCCAGCATCGCCGCACCATCTGGTGCGTGCTTGAGCTGGCGCATCGCACCTTCCGCATCCAGATGCGGATAACGGCGCAGGCGCGCACCGGCCAGCCGCGTCGCATCGAGCAGGCTGGCGTGGTTGAGCTTGTCCTGCACGCACACGTCGTTCTCTTCGCTCAGCAGCGCCTGCTGCACGGCCAGGTTGGCGGCGAAGCCGCTGCCGAACAGCAGCGCGCGCGGGTAGCCCAGCCATTCCGCCACTTCGCGCTCCAGCGCGTCATGCAGGGCGTGGTGGCCGCAGACCAGATGCGAGGCACCGGCGCCGGTGCCTTCGCGCGCGGCCGCATCCTGCAGCGCGTTGACCACGCTGAACTGCTGGGCCAGGCCCAGGTAATCATTGCTGCAGAAGCCGGTCAGCCACTGGCCGTCCACTTCCAGGCGGATGCCATCACGACGGGTGACCGAGCGCCGCGTGCGGCGACGACCTTGGGCATCGCGCAGGGCGCGTTGGGCGTGGAGGCGGGCGGTCAGGTCGGGGCGGGCCATGGCGGCTGAATGCGGCGACGGGGCGGCTAGGGTAGCGCGTTGCCGCGACGCCTGCTTGTGCCCCGTCTCAGGCCGCGTGAGCGCAGCCACAGCCGGGGGTGTCGGCGCTGATATCGGCGTGCACGGTGCCGCCGTGGTCGTGGCCCTCGGCATCCACCTGCACGGCCATCGGCTGCAGGCCCAGGCGTGCGAACAGGGCCAGGTCGCGCTCGCGCTCCGGGTTGCCGGTGGTCAGCAGCCTGTCGCCGTAGAAGATCGAGTTGGCACCGGCCAGGAAACACAGCGCCTGCAGTTCGTCGCTCATCGCTTCACGCCCGGCCGACAGTCGCACCATCGAGCGCGGCATGGCAATGCGTGCCACCGCAATCATGCGCACGAACTCGAACGGGTCCAGCTCGGCGCTGCCGTGCAGCGGCGTGCCCGCCACCTGCACCAGCTTGTTGATCGGCACCGAATCGGGATGTGCCGGCAGCGTGGCCAGCGCCAGCAGCAGGCCGACGCGCTGCGCGCGTGTCTCGCCCATGCCGACGATGCCGCCGCAACAGGTCTTCAGGCCGGCATCGCGCACGTGCTCCAGCGTGTCCAGGCGGTCCTGGTAATGGCGCGTGTGGATGATCGAATCGTAGTAGTCCGGCGCGGTGTCGAGGTTGTGGTTGTAGTAGTCCAGTCCGGCGTCCTTCAGCGCACGCGCCTGCTCGCCACTGAGCATGCCCAGCGTGGCGCAGGTCTCCAGGCCCAGTGCCTTCACTCCGGCGATCATTGCCGCCACCTTCGGAATGTCGCGGTCCTTCGGCGAACGCCATGCGGCACCCATGCAGAAGCGCGAGGCACCGGCGGCCTTGGCCTGGCGTGCCTTGGCCAGCACTGCGTCGGTCTCCATCAGCTTCTGCGCGTTCACCCCGGTGCTGTAGCGCTGCGCCTGCGGGCAGTACGCGCAGTCTTCCGGGCAGCCGCCGGTCTTCACCGACAGCAGCGTGGAGACCTGCACCTGCGATGGGTCGAAATGCTCGCGGTGGACCGCTGCGGCGCGGAACAGCAGCACGGGGAACGGCAGATCGAACAGTGCCTGCAGTTCGTCGTGTTGCCAGTCGTGGCGGATGGCAGCAGCCATGGCGGGACCTTGGGTACGAGTGGAGCGAGGGCGGCAGTGTGGGTGGGTTGGTGAGTGCTGTCAACTCAATTGCTTCTAATTTGGTTTACATTGATCGGCCGCCATGAACGGGCGCTACGGTGTAAGTTCATTGCTGCATACGGACGCGCGAGCACGTGCCATGAACAGCTACCAGTCCTACCCGATCCGTCGCGACGCGGTGCTGTGCAGCCTGGCCGAACTTCCTGACGGCGGCCTGCGCGTGGTGCTGGATGATCTGCGTCAGGCCGATGCGAAGGGGCAGTGGAAGAATCACGCCTTCGTGACCTTCAAGGACTACCCGGCAGGGGAGCTCGATCCGGCGATGCTGCCGAAGGAGGAACTTGAAGCATTCGGTCACTATGTCTTGGTTCGCTTGTTGGCCATCAATGGCTGCCTGCGCGATACGGACGAGCGCTCCGACAACGATGCCCATCTCACTCACCAGGAGCGGCAGAACATCGCCGCGCTGACCGACGAGGACATCGCCTGGATCGATGCGCAGCTGTTCTCCCTCTGCGACGGGCAGTTCCGAAAGATCGCCTACATTGTGGGCATGGTCATGTCGCTGCAGCCGAAGTGCCGATCGGGAATTCCAGATGTGTTCTATGCACGGCGTGTACGCATGCTGGTAGAACGGGGCATGTTGCAGGCGCAGGGCGACCTCACGCGGATGGGCTGTTGCGAAGTGCGCGTCCGGCAGTAGGCTTGCACCGACCAGGACCTGGTTGGAACTGTGTTTACATCTACCTGCTGCAAGGACACATGCTGAAGTCCATTCAGAAGATGGCGGCAGCTGAGGCAATGAAAGAAGAATGCACATGGAACCGGACGCGATGCCGCAGGGCGGAAAGCTGCTGATACTCGATCTGGATGAGACGCTGGTGCATGCCAGCGAGCGTGAACTGGAGCGACCCGCGGATTTCCGCCTCGTCGGCTACCACGTCTACCTGCGGCCCCACCTGCAGGCATTCCTCGACTATGCCTTTGCCCATTTCACGGTGGGTGTGTGGACGTCGTCCGGGCAACTGTATGCCGAACCGCTGGTGGACCAGCTGATGCCGGGGCGTCCGCTGGCGTTCCTGTGGTCCGCGCCGCGGTGCAGTATGGCCCGTGATTGGGAAACCGGCGGTTACACCTCGCAGAAGCGGCTGGGCAAGCTGAAGCGCCACGGCTTCCGTTTGGAGCAGATGATCGGTATCGATGACACGCCCGGCAAGTACGCCAGAAACTACGGAAATCTGGTCGAGGTGCGTGAGTTCACCGGTGATCCGGCTGATGACGAGCTGGCCCATCTGCAGCTGTATCTGGAGTGGCTGCGGCAGCAGCCCAACGTGCGCAGCGTGGAAAAGCGCCGGTGGCGGGAGCGCCTGCCCGTTTAGCGGTGTGCGCACGGGGCTGGTTGCCGGAACGGCCCGTGTCCGGGCATTTCACCGCATCCTGCAAGGCCTTCAGCCACAGTAACCGCTGTCCGCCCGTTTCCGCTCCGTCCACACTGCCCCGCATGACCGATCTCCATCGCCTCCGCGGCCGCATCACCGCGCTGGTTCTCAGCGAGGCCTGGCGCCGCCGCGCCGCGCTCTGGGGCGGCGCCGTGGCCGTGGCACTGGTGGCCATCCTGTTCGCCAAGGCCAGCGACGCGGCCTTCCACCTGTTCCAGCGCATCACCTCGCACTCGCCGTGGTGGGCGCTGCTGCTCACGCCGGGCATCTTCGCGTTGTTGGCGTGGCTGACTGCGGGCGTGCTGAAACCCACCCGCGGCAGCGGTATTCCGCAGGTCATCGCTGCGTTGGACAAGCCCGATGAGCCGTTCCGGAAGATCAATCTTTCGCCTGCGGTCTCGGCGGGCAAGCTGCTGCTGACCTCGTTGTCGCTGCTCGGTGGCGCGTCGGTCGGGCGCGAGGGCCCGACGGTGCATGTGGGTGCCAGCCTGATGTACCTGTTCGGCCGCTGGTTCGGCTTCAAGGATCCACGCGAGCTCTCGCACTTCCTGCTGGCGGGCGGCGCGGCGGGCATTGCGGCGGCGTTCAACACGCCGCTGGCCGGTATCGTCTTTGCCATCGAGGAGCTCAGCGGCCGTTTCGAGCATCGGTTCTCCGGCACCCTGCTGACCGCGGTGATCGTCGGCGGCGTGGTGTCGCTGGGCCTGCTGGGCAACTACACCTATTTCGGCCATGTAAGCGCGCGGCTGCCGCTGGGGCAGGGTTGGCTGGCGATCCTGTTGTGCGGTGTGGTGGCGGGTCTGCTGGGAGGCTTGTTCGCGCGCGCCGTGCTGGCCAGTGCGGCGGGCCGCCCGCGTTGGCTGGGCCAGCTGCGGCAGCGGCATCCCGTGCTGCTGGCGGCCGCGTGCGGCCTGGTGGTGGTGGTGCTCGCCCTCGTCTTCGGCGAAGGCGCGTTCGGCACCGGCTACGAGCAGGCGCGCAGCCTGGTACAGGGCCAGGCGATGGTGGGCCATGAGTTCGGGTTGATGAAGCTGCTGGCCAACCTGGCGTCGTACGTGGCGGGCATTCCCGGTGGCCTGTTCTCACCTGCGTTGGCGGTCGGCGCGGGACTCGGCCACAACCTGGCCGTGCTGATGCCGGGCGTGGATCCACGTGCGTTCGTGCTGCTGGGCATGTGTGCCTACCTGACCGGCGTCACCCAGGCACCGCTGACCTCGGCGGTGATCTCGCTGGAGCTGACCGACAGTGGTGATCTGCTGCTGCCGATCCTGGCCACGGTGCTGATCGCGCGGGGCGTGTCCGGGCTGGTGTGCCGCGTGCCGATCTACCGTGGGTTGGCGGAGTTGTTGATGGTGCCGCAAGCAGAGCCGGCTGATAGGCATCGCTGATTACCTTGGTCAACAGGATCAATCAGGTCGTAATCTTCACTCCTGTAGTGAAGCTGATTCCTCGTTGCACCGTCTACCCGATGCCGCGTGTGCCGCAGAAGATGCGCCGACGCCGGGGCTGCACCCGGACCTGCATCGAGAGCAACCATGATCAACTGCCGTATCCGCAGCCTGGCGGCTGCCGTCCTGGCCCTGGCCAGTTCCCCCGCGCTGGCGATGTCCGGCGCGCCCCTGCTGCCCAGCGAGCGCAGCATCGGCACCCTCGAACCGGTGGCGCGTTTCGAAGGTGCCATGCCCACCAGCGTGGCGGTGTCCGAGACCGGGCGGATCTTCGTCAACTTCCCGCGCTGGGGCGATGACGTGACCTACAGCGTGGCCGAATGGCGCGAGGGCCGCGCCGTGCCCTATCCGGATGCGCGCATCAACCGCAAGGACGGTCCCGATCCGGCGGCCCACTTCATCAGCGTGCAGAGTGTGGTGGCCGATGGCCAGTGCCGGTTGTGGGTGCTGGATACCGCCGCGCCCGGGTTCTCTGCGCCACAGGCCGGCGGTGCCAAGCTGGTGGCGATCGATCTGGCCACCAACACCGTGGCCAGAACGCTGGTATTCCCGGCAAACGTCATCGACGCGCGCACTTACGTCAACGATGTGCGCTTCGATTTCCGTGTCGGCCGCGAGGGCGTCGCCTACGTGACCGACTCGTCGCTGAGCGGCATCGGCGGCATCATCGTGATTGACCTCGCTACCGGCGCCGCGTCCAAGCGGCTGATCGGTCATGTGTCCACATCGGCGGATCCCGCCTTCGTACCGATCGTGGAAGGACAGCAGATGCGACTGCGTAACGCCGATGGTTCGACGCAGCCGTTCACCGTGGCCGCCGATGGCATCGCCCTGTCGCCCGATGGCGGCACCCTGTTCTACACGCCCTTGTCCAGCCGTCATCTGTACAGCGTGCCGACCGCGCTGCTGCGCGACCCGAAGCTGAGTGAAGCCGAACTGGCGGCGGCGGTGGTCGACCTGGGCGACAAGGGTGCCTCCGATGGTATGGAGATGGACGCCAACGGCCGGCTGTATGCCAGCGACTACGAGCACAACGCCATCCATGCCCGCGATGCGCAGGGGCGCTGGACGACCGTCGTGCACGACCCGCGCATCCTGTGGCCGGATACCCTGTCGATGGGGCCGGATGGCTACCTGTACTTCACCGCCAACCAGCTGCATCGGCAGGCCGGATTCAATGGTGGCGTGGATCGCCGGCAGACGCCGTACATGGTGTATCGCACCCGGGTGGATGCGAAGCCTGCGCCAACGCGGTGAAGTGATCGGGGCAGAAGGTGGGCGATGAAAATGCCTACGGGTCGTTGAGGGCACCCCCGATGGCAACGCGCTGGCGGCGGCGACATGCTGAAGCGCATGTCTGCCTTCTTCGATCCGGGCCGCCACGTGCAGGCCGCACTTCGCGTGCTGCTACCGCTTCGTTGCCTGGTCTGCGGCGACCCGGGCCACGATGATCTTGACCTGTGCCGGGCCTGCCTTGTCGATCTGCCTTGGTCTGGCCGCACCTGCCTGCGTTGTGCGCTGCCGCTGCCCGACAACGCGCTGATCGTCTGCGGCAGCTGCCGCGAGGAAGCACCGCCGCAGGCCGCCACCCATGCCAGCCTGTTGTACCTGCCGCCGGTCGACCAGCTGCTGGTGCGCTACAAGTTTCATCAGGACGTCGCCGCCGGTCGCCTGCTGGCACAGCTGATGCAGCGGGCGCCGCCGCCCTGGTGGTGCCCACCGCTGGTGCCGGTGCCGCTGCACAATCGTCGCCTGCGCCAGCGCGGCTACAACCAGGCGGGTGAGCTGTGCCGGTTGCTGTCGATGCCGGTCTGGCACGGACTGTACCGGCGGCGGCATACGGCACCACAGTCCGAACGCACGGCCGAACAGCGCCGGGAGAACCTGTTCGATGCGTTCGATGTACGCGGTCCAGTGCCACCGCGACTGACCGTGGTCGACGACGTGATGACCACAGGCAGTACGGTGATGGAGATTGCCGAAACGCTGCGCTGCGTCGGCGTTGAAGAGGTGCGCGTATGGGTGTGCGCGCGGGTGCCGTGATCGTTCTCTTCATCGCCAGGGGCTAGGATGGGGCCGGTTCCGGATCGAAGGAGTGGCCATGAATTCCCCCTTGTCTCCCCTGTTGTCGGCGGTTGGCCGTAGCTGGTGGATCCTCCTGCTGTATGGCCTGGTCGCTCTGGGCTTCGGCATCATCGCCATCGGCTGGCCGTTGTCGGCGGCCATGGCACTGGCCTGGACACTGGGCGTGATGGCCATCGTCGAGGGCGTCATCAGCCTGTTCGCCCTGATCAGTGGCGGCAGCGGCGCTTCGCGCGGCTGGCTCGCGCTCTATGCCATTGCTTCGCTGGGTTTCGGCATCCTGGCGGTGATCAATCCGCTGGCCACCGCCAGCGTGCTGGTGCTGTTCCTGGCAGCGTGGCTGCTGGTGGCCGGCATCTATCGCATCGTGTTCGCGATCCGCGTGCGCAAGCAGCTCCAGGGCGAATGGCTGCTGATCCTCAGTGGCGTGCTGGCGGTGGTGCTGGGCCTGCTGTTCGCGGTCAACCCGTATGCAGGCGTGGCAGTGACCACCCTGTGGATCGGCATCGGCAGCCTGCTGTACGGGCTGCTGCAGGTGCTGGTGGCGTTCAAGCTGCGGAAGCTGAAGTGAGAACGGCGCTTGCGTTGTTGCTGGGCGCGGCACTGGCCATGGCCGGATGCACGCCAGGTGCCACGCCCGCGGTGCAGGCGGTCGAGGGACACGCACCGCGCGCGGGTGTGGATGTGCGCCTGAGCGCGGTCGATGCGGACGGCAAGGGCAGACAGGCGCAGTGGCAGGGCGAAACCCTCGCCCTGCGCGAGCCGTCGATCGCTGGCAGCGCCGACATCGCCGATGTGCGCTACGTACTGGACGAGGCCAAGCAGCCGGGCCTGCAGATCCGCTTTCGACACGAAGCGCACCAGCGCATCCATGATGGCACGGCAGCCCTGGTGGGCCAGCGCGCGGCGCTCAGCGTGGACGGCCGCGTGTTGATGGTGGCGACGGTGAAGGGGCCGTTCGGCGAATCGATGATGTTGAGCGGGCTGTCCAGCGTTGCCGAGGCGCGGGATCTGGCCAGGCACATCACCGGCGAATGACCGGCGCGCCTGCGACCCCGCGCTGCGCGCGGAGGTCGACCCAGGTCGACGATTACCGGGCGAACCGGGCCTCGATTTCTTCCAGCGACTTGCCCTTGGTCTCCGGCAGCCAGAACGCAGCCACCAGGAAGAACACGAAGGTGCAGGCCGCCCAGAACACGAACATGCTGGCGTAGCCGTAGTGGCCCACCGTGGGCAGGAAGATGGCGGCGATGGTGGTCGACACGAACTGGTTGATCAGCAGCGCGATGCTCATGCCGTTGGAGCGGATGCGGTTGGGCATCAGCTCCGACAGTGCCAGCCACACGCAGACGCCGGGGCCGACCGCGAAGAACGCGACGAACACCAGGATGCAGGTGGCCACCGCCCAGCCATGGGCCGGCGGCGGCACCGGGCCGATGCGGGCCTGCTCGATGCGCAACGGTGCCTGCGTGGCACTGGCGGGGTCGGCGAACGGGTTCAGACGCAGCGTGCGGAAGAACGCACCGATCACGCTGTCTGGCTGCACGGTGCCGGCACGCTCGATGCGCAGCTCGCGGTCGGTCAGGTTGTCGCTGCGCAGGGCGCGTACGTTGGTGAAGTCCCCATAGGCATACGATACGGTCAGCTGCAGCGGCCGGCCCTCGCTGTCGATGCCAGCACCGAGGCGCTGCCATTGGGCTTCATCCAGCACCAGCTGCAGGCCATCGCCGTTGACCGCCGCCTGCAGCTGCGGCTGCACGTCGGTACGGCCGCGCTCGGCCTGGAAGAACAGGGCGGCGGCGGCCAGCAGGGCCACGCAGATGCCGCCGCTGCCGAGCATCAGCAGGAACTTGCGGCCCTTGCGGTCGACCAGCAGCAACGCGACCACGGTCATCACCGCATTGAGCAGCTTGATCGCCACGTCGGCGCCGTTGGCCACTGAACCGGACAGGCCGGCCTGGTTGAGGATGTTCACCGCGTAGGCCAGCACCGAGTTGATGCCGGTGGCCTGGGTGCAGGCCAGCACCACGCAGGCCAGCAGGAACGGCACCACGTAGCGGCGGCTGAGCAGCGGATCGCGCTTGCCGTCGCTGCTGCTCGATTCCGGCGCCTGGATCTGGGCCAGCGTGGGCTCGACCTCTGCGGCGGGCAGGACGCGCTGGAGGCTGCGGCGGGCTTCATCGATGCGACCGCGGCGCACCAGCCAGCGTGGTGATTCGGACAGCCAGAAGATGCCGGCGCAGAACAGCAGGCCCGGCGCCAGGCAGGTCCAGAAGATGGTGCGCCAGGCGTGGTCCTTCACCGTGAACAGTTCCTGCGCCTGCTGCGCGACCGGCAGCGAACGCACGGCTTCGGCGGCGGCATCCACGGCGTGGGCGTGGTACAGGCCGATCAGGGCTGCCAGCACCAGGCCAACGGTCAGCAGCAGCTGGAACATCGCCGCGCCGCGCCCACGTCGTTCGGGGCTGAGCACTTCAGCCAGGTACAGCGGAATCACCACGCCGATCAGGCCGCCACTGATGCCCTGCAGCAAGCGTCCCAGCAGCAGCGGCGTGTAGCCGGAGGCCAGTGCCATGATCGGAATCGAGGCGGTGAACAGCAGGCCGGCCAGCAGCATCGCGCCGCGGCGGCCGATCAGGTCGGCAACCATGCCGGCGAACAGCGAAGACAACACGCTGCCCAGCAGCACTGCCGCCACGACGAAGCCGAGCTGCTGGCTGCTGAGCTGCCACGCGTGGCTGGCCGTTGCCTCCAGGTAGGGCAGGGCGCCGGCGATGATGCCGATGTCGATGCCGTACAGCAGGCCACCCAGGCCGCCGATGAAGAGCAGGTAGCGTACGGGCCAGCGCGGAGCGGTGCGTGCAGTCATCGGCATATCCCAGGAGGTGTTTCGGTGCGGATTGCTTTCTGTAGAGTCGAGCCATGCTCGATTGCTCTGCCGCGCCATGCGCGGACAGCCGAGCATGGCTCGACTCTACAAAGGCGCGGTGCGTCAGGCTGGTGTTGCGTTCAGATCGACCACGCGCCCGCCTACCACCACCTGCTGCAGGCGCAGTCCGGCATTCAGCACCACCAGGTCGGCACGGGCGTCGGGCGCGATGCGGCCGCGATCGCCCAGGCCCAGGTAATCGGCCGGGAAGGTGGAAACGCGCTGCGAGGCATCGGCCAGCTCCAGGCCCACCTGCACCAGGTTGCGCAGCGCCTGGTCCATGGTCAGCGCGCTGCCGGCCAGCGAACCGGTCGCCAGGCGCACGCAGCCACCGCACTTGTGCACGCGCTGCTCGCCCAGCGCGTACTCGCCATCGGGCATGCCAGTGGCGGCGGTGGCGTCGGTCACTGCGTACAGGCGCGGGATCGCGCGCGCGGCCAGGCGGATCACGCCGGGGTGGATGTGCTGCAGGTCGGGAATGATCTCGGCGTACTGCGCATGTGCCAACGCCGCCGCTGCAATGCCCGGGCGATAGTGATCGACGCCGGTCATGCCGTTGAACAGGTGGGTGAAGCCGGAGGCACCGGCCTGCAGCGCGGCCACGCCTTCCTCGTAGGTACCGGCGCTGTGACCGAGCTGCACGCGGATGCCCATTGCCGACAG
The DNA here is from genome assembly GCF_036319965.1 of Stenotrophomonas sp. SMYL41. Taxonomy (NCBI): domain Bacteria; kingdom Pseudomonadati; phylum Pseudomonadota; class Gammaproteobacteria; order Lysobacterales; family Lysobacteraceae; genus Stenotrophomonas; species Stenotrophomonas sp. SMYL41. The sequence continues at coordinate 191,918 of NZ_JAWIRX010000005.1, forward strand.
CGCGGGAATCAGCGCGGTGTGCTCGCCGATCTCCGGAGCCAGCGTCATCACCCGGATCGGTGCCAGCGCATGCAGCTGCTGCACCAGTGCCAGCGTCGCCTCGATCGTGCGGTTGGGCTGCGCACCCAGACGCTGCGGGCTGATGAACGGTCCTTCCAGATGCACGCCGGCAATGCAGGCGGCATCGGCATCGGGCGCTGCCATGGTGGCGGCCACACCCTGCAGCGCGTGCTCGATCTCGTCGAGCCCGGCGGTCATGGTGGTCGCCAGCAGCGTGGTGGTGCCGAAGCGCAGATGGGTGCGGGCGATGGTGCGTGCCACGTCACCGCCCTGCATCAGGTCCACGCCGGCCGCGCCGTGCACGTGCAGGTCGATGAAGCCGGGCAGGATCACCGGCAGCTGCAGGTCGTCGGCACCGCTGTGGTCGTCCACCTGCAGCCGGCGTACGTGTGAATCGAAGTGGACGTGGCCACGCCGCCAACCCAGCGGGGTGAGGATGCGGCCATGCAGGGTGCGGGTGTCGGTCATGCGGCGGGCTCGGCGATGATCACTTCGATGCCCAGCCGCTGCAGCCCTTCGCGGGTCGCATCGTCGATGCCGGCGTCGGTGATGATGGCGTGGATCTGATCCAGCAGGGCGATGCGGTGCAGGCTGACGCGGCCGAACTTGGAGGCGTCGGTCAGCACCACGATGCGGCGTGCACGTTCGACCATGCGGTGGTTGAGGCGGGCTTCGGCCTCGTCGTGGGTGGTCAGGCCGAACTGCAGGTCCAGGCCGTCCACGCCCAGGAACAGGGTGTCGAAGCTGTACGAGTTGAGGCTGGCTTCGGCCTGGCTGCCCTGCAGCGACAGCGACTGCTGGCGCAGCAGGCCACCGGTCAGCAGCACGGTGATGCCCGCGGCATTGGCCAGTTCCCAGGCGATGTTCAGGCCGTTGGTCATCACCGTCACGTCGCGATGCGCGCGCAGGTGGCGGGCCAGGGTCATCGTGGTCGAGCCGGAGTCGATGATGATGTTGTCGCCGGGCTGCACCAGGCGCGCGGCGCGCGCGCCGATCGATTCCTTCAGCGGCAGGTTCAGTGCGTCCTTCTCGTGGATGTCCTGTTCCTGCGGCGGCGTGCGCACCAGCGTGGCACCGCCGTGGGTGCGGGTGGCCAGGCCCTGCGACTCGAAGTGGGTCAGATCGGCACGGATGGTCACCGCCGACACGCCGAAGCGCTCGACCAGATCGGCCACCTGCACCGAGCCGTGCTCGATCAGCAGCTGCAGGATCTGTTGCCGGCGGGAGCGGGTGTTGCGCATGGCCATTCTCGGTTTCGCGGGAAAAGGTAGAGATTAGCCGTTCGCAGACACGGCGGCAGCCGAGCCTGCGTGGTGCGCGCGGGTTCCGGCCTGGTTGGCGCTGCAGGCGCGGGCGTATTCGCCCAGGCACAGGCCGATGCGGTGCTGCACCAGTGCGGTGGGGGTGTTGGCCAGGGTACCTTCGCGCACGGCGCGGTACTGCTCCGGCAGATACTGGCTGAGCAGCACCAGCGGCGGCGCATGCTGTTCCAGGTTGGTGAACAGGGTCTGCACCGCCTGCACCAGCGCTGGCTCGCCCCAGTAGTAGCGGCAGCGGTCGCTGAAGGAATAGCTGCGCAGCAGGCGCAGCGCGGCCTCATCGCCCTGGTAGTAGGACTGCCAGTACTTCGGCTGCGCCACCATCACCTCGTCCAGCACGTGCGGCAGGCGCGAGCACTGCGCGGCTGGAAGCAGCTCGGCCTCGATCGCGGCCAGCGCGAACAGTGCCTCGCGATAGGCGAAGGTGGCGGCCGGGCCGACCTTGAGGATGGCGAAGTGGTCGCGCACCAGCGCGTGCAGGCCGCTCTCGCGCTGGTAGTCGGTGGAATGCGCTTCGAACACGATGCGCGGCTGCTGTTCGAGGAAGCCGGCCAGCGTGCTGGCGGCGGCCGCGTCGTACTCGTGCACGCTGCTGTGGTCGAAGTCCACGCCCGGCTGCACCACCATCGCGATCACGCGCTGCCACGCATCGCGAAGCTGCGGGGTATCGAACGCCTGCTGGTGGATGGCCAGGGTCTGCGCGGCGGCGGCCGGCGTGGTCACCTGCAGGCCTTCTGCCAGCGAGGCTTCGCCACCGGGAATCGGCACTTCGGTACCGATCACGTAGACCGGCGGCGGCAGGCCGTGGTCAGCCGCGGTGCGTTCGGCGATCTCGGCCAGCTCGGCCGAGCGCGCGGCAACGATGGCATCGGGCAGCGGCACCGGATCATCGGCGCAGGACATGCTGCAGTCCAGGTGGATCTTGTGGAAGCCGGCGGCGACGTAGGCCTCGATCAGCACGCGCGCGTGGGTCATCGCTTCGGCGGCCGGACGCTTCTGCCAGGCATTCGGGCCGAGGTGGTCACCGCCCAGGATCAGTCGCTCGCGCGGGAAGCCCTCCTCATCGGCCAGCGTGCCCACGTAATCGCGGTACTGCGGCGGGGTCATGCCGGTGTAGCCGCCGAACTGGTCGACCTGGTTGGAGGTGGCCTCGACCAGCAGCACGGTGCCGTGTGCCTGCGCCACGTGCATGGCCGCGCGCAGTACCTGCTCGTTGCTGCAGCAGACGCTGTACAGGCCGACGTTGGCGCCAGCGCGGTGGGAGGCAAGCAGGGTCTGCAACGGGGACATGGTCAGGCTCCGGACATCAGGAAAACGAGGGTTGACAGGCGAGCAGGGCGGCACCGCGTGCGCCGCCGGCATCGCCGAAACGCGGCGGCACGATCGGCGGCACCTGCACGCCCTTGAACAGATGGGCGGCGATGGCGGCCGGCAGCTGCTGGTACAGCGGCGCGTACTGCGAAAGGCCGCCGCCGAGCACGATCACGTGCGGGTCCAGCGCCAGCACCAGCGCGGCCAGGCTGTGGCCGAGCAGGTCGCGATGGATGTCCAGCGCCTTGCGTGCGCGGGCATCACCGGCTTCGGCCAGTGCGATCACCGCGCTGGCGTCGGCGGCGCTGCCACCAAGGTGGCGTTCGATCATCGCCACGCCACTGCCGGAGACATACCGCTCCACGCAGCCCTGCAGGCCACACGCGCAGTCAATCAGCGGCAGGCCGTGGCGCTGCAGCAGGTGGCCGGGCACGCTCCAGTGGCCCCATTCGCCGGCCAGGCCGTTGAAGCCGGACAGCAGGCGGCCCTGCACGCAGAACCCGCCACCGGCACCGGTGCCGAGGATGGCGCCGAACATGCTGGCGTAGCCGTCGGCGGCACCGCCGTGGGCTTCAGACAGGGCGAAGCACTGCAGGTCGTTGCCGAAATGCAGCGGCCGCTGCAGGCGCGCCTGCAGGTCGGCGGCCACGCTGTGGCCGGTCAGCGCAGGCACGTTGGCACTCAGCTGGCGGCCGCTGCGGCGGTCACGCACGCCGGGCAGGGCGATGCCGATGGCCGCATCACTGCGGCCCAGCGCGGCATCGGCCTCGGCGACCAGGCTCTGCACCGCCTGCAGGAAGCCGTCGTAGTCGCCCTGCGGCGTCGCCACGCGGCGGCGCCAGGTGACCTGCATCGTCGCATCGCACGCCACCAGCTCGATCTTGGTGCCGCCGATGTCGATGCCGTAGCAGGCGTGGGCGATCAGCTCAGCTATGGTGGATGGTGACGCCCTTGACCACGCGGTTGACGGTGCCATCCGGGAACGGGTTGTCCGGGGTCAGGCCAAGCGCGGCCGAGCGCTGCAGCGCGAACAGCTGCGCGAAGCCCAGCCACACCGGTGCCAGCCACGGGTCGTCCAGTGCCGGCACGGTGAGGGTGTACTCATCATCGGCGCCGATGTCCGAATGCGGGCCGATCGCCAGGACCTGGCCGGCAACGCCGTCGCGGCGCAGTTCTTCCAGCAGGTCCTGTTCGTAGCGGCGCGCCAGCGGCTGCACGCTGCGCAGCACCACCACCAGGGTGTTGCCGTCCAGCGTCGACTTCGGGCCATGGCGGAAGCCCAGCGGCGTGTTCGCCAGCGCCAGCACGCGGCCGGCGGTCAGCTCCAGCACCTTCAGCGCGCACTCGCGTGCCAGCGCTTCCAGCGGGCCGCTGCCGAGGTAGATGATGCGGTTGAACGGGCGTTGCGCCAGCGCCGCCACCGGTGCATCCCACTGCGCCTGGCCTTCGCGGGCCAGCGCGGCGATCTGCTTCAGGCGCGCCACGCGCGCATCCCACGGCGAACGATCGAACACGGTCAATGCGGCCAGCAGCATGCAGGTCAGGCTGCTGGTCATGGCGAAGGCACGGTCGCAGCTGGCCGAGGGCATCAGCAGGGTGCAGGTGTCGGCACGGCCGGCGCCACGGCGGGCCAGTTCGCCATCGGCATTGCAGGTGATGTCGAGGAAGCGCGCATCATCCACATCGCTGCGCACGCGGTCCACCGCCGCCACGCTCTCCGGGCTGGAGCCGCTGCGGCCGAACGAGACCAGCAGGGTCGGGCGGTCGCGCTGCAGGTACAGCGCCGGGTGGGTCAGCAGGCTGGTGGTGTGCACCACGCGCACCTCGGCCGGCCACTGTGCGTTGATCGCGTCGGCCACCATCTCGGCAATGAAGCCGGAGCTGCCGGCGCCGGTGAACAGCACGCGCTGGTTGGGATCGTTGAGGCCGTCGCCGAGGAAAGCCTGCAGGCGGTCACGGGCATGCGACAGATCCTGGGCGAGGGCTTCCCACAGCGCAGGCTGCTGGGCGATTTCAGTAGCGGTATCGGCTCCGCCCAGGCGCTGCCAGGCGGACACATCGGAAAGCAGGGTGACGTCCATTCGGAGGTTCCAGTTGGGCCAGCGCACCATCTTCGTTTTCTTTCGAAATGTCAAATTGCGAAAGCAAAAAGAAAGAAAATGAGCGTCCGTCTTTCCACGATCCGCAGTGCGATGAAAAACGAAAGGATGTGCGGAATGCCGTATCGCACAACGCTTAACAGGCGACTGCAAGCGCTTACACAAAGTATTGCGGCGCAACAACTTTCGTTTCAATGGAATATATCTTCCTTTTTCCTTTCAATTTGTTGACATCTTTCGAATCGCTGCCCTAGAGTCGGCCCAACCGCTTTCGAAACGCCCGGTGAACGGGTTGGGAGTCCGCGTGGAAAACTGCGTTCGTCGCTCGCCGCTGATGCTGGCCCTGTTGCCGGCATTGATACTGGCGTCCATGCCGGCCAGCGCCGAGCCGGTCGGCAACCTGCGTTCGGTGGCCGCCAGCGACAGCCGCGACGGCGTGCAGGGCTGGGACCTGCAGACCGACAAGGGCGCGCGCATCCGCATTGAACTGCCGGCCAACGACATCATCCGCGTGCAGGCCGGCCGCAACGGCAAGCTCACCGATGCGGGCGACAAGGCCGCGCCGATCGTGCTGCCGCAGCCCAAGGCGAACGTGCAGGCGCAGCTGGAAGAAGACGCGCAGGAAATCCGCGTGCGCACCGATGCACTGGTGCTGCATGTGCAGCGGCAGCCGCTGCGCCTGCGCCTGGAACGCCTGGACAACGGCCAGCCCATCGCCCTCTGGCAGGAGCTGCAGCCCCTGGACCTGGATGCCACGCAGAGCGTGCAGGTGCTGTCCTCGCAGGCCGACGAAGGCTATTACGGCGGTGGCCAGCAGAACGGCCGCTACCAGTTCAAGGGCCGCGAGCTGGAAGTGTCCTACTCCGGCGGCTGGGAAGAGGGCGACCGCCCCAGCCCGGCACCGATGCTGCTGAGCAGCCGCGGCTGGGGCATGCTGCGCAATACGTGGAGCGATGGCAGCTACGATCTGCGCGAGGCCGACCAGGCCACGCTGCTGCATCGCGAAGACCGCTTCGATGCCTACTACTTCGTCGGCGCCGATCTGCCAAAGCTGATCGAGCGCTACACCCAGCTGACCGGCCGCCCCAACATGGTGGCGCGCTGGGCGCTGTCCTACGGCGACGCCGATTGCTACAACGACGGCGACAACAGCAAGAAGCCCGGCACCGTGCCTGAAGGCTGGAGCGACGGCCCGACCGGCACCACGCCGGATGTGATCGACAGCGTGGCCAAGCAGTACCGCGCCCACGACATGCCCGGTGGCTGGATCCTGCCCAATGATGGTTACGGCTGCGGCTACAAGCAGTTGCCGGAAACGGTGAAGGGCCTGGCCACGTACGGCTTCCGCACCGGCCTGTGGACCGAGAACGGTGTCGACAAGATCGCCTGGGAAGTGGGCAAGGCTGGCAGCCGCGTGCAGAAGCTGGACGTGGCCTGGACCGGCAAGGGCTACCAGTTCGCGATGGATGCCAACCGCCAGGCATTCAACGGCATCCTCGACAATTCCGATTCGCGCCCGTTCCTGTGGACGGTGATGGGCTGGGCCGGCATCCAGCGCTATGCCGTAGCGTGGACCGGCGACCAGAGCAGCAGCTGGGACTACATCCGCTGGCACGTGCCGACCCTGGTCGGTTCGGGCCTGTCCGGCATGGCCTACGCCAGCGGCGACGTTGATGCGATCTTCGGCGGCAGCGCCGAGACCTTCACCCGCGACCTGCAGTGGAAGGCGTTCACCCCGGTGCTGATGGGCATGAGCGGCTGGTCGTCGAACGCGCGCAAGCACCCGTGGTGGTACGACGAGCCCTACCGCAGCATCAACCGCGATTACCTGAAGTTGAAGATGCGCCTGACCCCATACATGTACGGGCTGGTGCACGAGGCCGCACAGACCGGTGCACCGCCGGTGCGTGGCCTGATGTGGGACAACCCGCGCGATCCGCATGCGCAGGACGAAACCTACAAGTACCAGTTCCTGCTCGGCCGCGACCTGCTGGTGGCGCCGGTGTACCGCAGCCAGGCGGCCAGCCGCGGATGGCGCCGCGACATCCACCTGCCGGCCGGCAGCTGGATCGACTATTGGGATGGCCGCCGCGTGCAGGCCGGCGCCGACGGCCGCCAGCTCGACCGCCAGGTGGACCTGGCCACGCTGCCGCTGTTCGTGCGCGCCGGTGCGATCCTGCCGATGTACCCGTCGATGCTGTTCGATGGCGAGAAGCCGCTGGATGAAGTGACGTTCGACCTGTACCCGCAGGGTGATTCGCAGTACACACTGTACGAAGACGATGGCAACACCCGCCGCTACCAGCAGGGCGAATCGAGCACGCAGCAGGTCCGCGTGCAGGCGCCGGTGCAGGGCAGTGGCCCGGTGCAGGTGCAGATCGATGCAGTGCAGGGCCAATACCAGGGCCAGCTGGCGCAGCGTCGTTATGGCCTGCGCTTGCTCAGCCGCCAGGCGCCGCGTGCGGTGCAGGCCGGTGGCCGCGCGCTGCCTGCGCTGGCCGATGCCGCTGCGTTGAACAGCGCCAGCGAAGGCTGGTACTTCGATGCCAAGGAGCGCCGCGGCACGCTGCATGTGCGCACGGCCGCGCAGGACATCCGCCAGCCGCTGCAGCTGCAGCTGGACTTCGCAGTCGCTGCCGCAGCCGCCGATGATGGCTATCCGGCCGCGCCGGTGCTGGGCCGCGAACTGCCGGCCGACAGCCTGCTGGTGGTCAATCGCCCGGCCGAAGAACCCGGCCATGCGCTGGAAAATGCCTTCGATGAGGATCCGGGCACCTGGTTCCGCAGCGTGCGCAACCAGGCCGTGCGCACCGGCGCGCATGAGTGGGTGATCGGCTTCGGCGAGCGGAAGATGATCGATGGTATCGACATCGCGCCGCGCAACGACAAGAACTGGAAGCACGGGCAGGTCCGCGACTACGAGGTGTACCTGGGTGACAGCAATGGCGAGTGGGGCGAGCCGATCGCCCGTGGCCGCCTGCAGCTGAAGGAAGGCCTGCAGCGCATCGACTTCCCGGCCCATGCCGGTCGCCTGCTGCGCTTCCGCGTGCTGAGCGTGCAGAACCCCGAGGGCGACGGCGCCGGCAGCACCGACCCGATGGTGACCGCGGCACAAGGCAGCGCCCGCGCGTTCGATGCATTGCAGCCGCGCGATGTCGGCCCGATCGCACTGTCCACCTTCCACATTCTTGAACACCAGGAACCGGAGCGACCGGCCCGGCAGCGCTATCTCTCCGAGCTGCCGGTGCCGGCCGCGCTGGCCAGCCAGGTGCGCACCGACCAGTCCTTCCGTGGCGACGCCGGCATGCGCATGAACGGCCTGCAGTTCCGCCGTGGCCTGGGTGTCGGCGCCAACAGCCGCATCGACCTGCGCCTGCAGGGCGGCTGGCACCTGCTGCGCGCCGACCTCGGCATCGACGACGCCTGCCGCAACGCCGGCGGCCTGCAGTTCCAGGTCTGGGGTGACAACCGCCTGCTGTATGACAGCGGCCTGGTGAAGGCGCCCGGCGTGGTCAAGCCGGAGCTGGACATCCGAGGCCTTTCCACCCTGAGCCTGCGCACGCTGGGTGCGCAGGGCAGCCAACCCGCCCAGGTCTGCGCCAACTGGGCCAACGCCGTCCTGATCGGCCAGGAGGGCGACTCCGCCAGCATCGTCGCCCCATGACTCCTACGTAACACCGCTCCTCCCCCCGCCCAATCCGACTACGGCCCTGATGGCCGTGGCCCGGGAGCGTTTTGCCCGCCGAACGCCCACGCGCTCACTTTTTGCGCCGCACCCCTGCCAGGAGAGAACCCCGATGTTGCCTGCACGCCACCACCGCCCCCCCTGTCGTTCGATCGCTCCGCTGTCGCTGGCCATCGCCGGCGTGCTGCTGTCGGTCGCCGTTCCTGCCTTTGCCCAGGAGAGCAAGGACACCGCCACCGATCTGGCCCGCATCGAGGTCACCGGCTCCAACATCCGCCGCACCGACGTTGAAACCGCCTCGCCGGTGCAGGTGATCAGCAAGCAGGACATCCAGAACATGGGTGCGCGCACGCTGCTGCAGGTGCTCGACAACCTGCCGGCTGCACGCCCGGCGCAGCAGGATGCGCGTTCGCTGTTCACCGGCTCCGATGGTGCCTCGCAGGCCAACCTGCGCGGGCTGGGTGCACAGGGCACGCTGGTGCTGCTGAACGGTCGCCGCCTGTCGTACTACGGTGCGCCGGCCGGCTTCCAGACCCAGTTCGTCAACATCGATGCGATTCCCGCCGCCGCCATCGAACGCATGGAAGTGCTGACCGACGGTGCCTCGGCCGTGTACGGCACCGACGCGGTGGCCGGCGTGATCAACGTGATCACCAAGCGCAACTTCCAGGGCGCCGAGATCAGCTTCACCAACGACACCTCCTCGCGCATCGATTCCTACGGTGAGCGCCAGGCCAGCATCACCGCCGGCTTCGGCGACCTGGCCGAGAACCGCTTCAATATCTACGGCGCGGTGAACATGTACCGCCGCGACGCGATTCCGCTCAGCGATTTCTACGACAAGCGGCCCGACCAGTACTACGTCAACAACCCGAACTACCTCAACAACCTGCGCCTGGGCGTGGGCAGCAAGCCGGGTGAGTTCAACCCGGGCAGCTACTTCGCCTTCGATCCGGTCACCGGCCGCCGCGTGCAGGAAGCCGCACCGGGTTGCAAGAACGTGCTGACCAGTGAAGCGGCCGGTCCGCGTTGCGTCTGGGAAACCTGGATGAACAACGAGATCGATGCCGGCGCCAAGTCCGAGCGCAACACCGCTTACCTCAACGGCACCTTCCTGGTGGGCGACAGCACCGAGATCTTCGCCGAGGCGACCTACACCGACATCGACCTGCGCGCCAACGGTGGCACGCCGCGCGCCTACGGCACCACCACCGGCAACCCGACCAGCTGGTTCTCGCGCAACACCGGCAACAACGTCAACCAGTTCCTGTACCCGTTCCTGGGCCCGAACAACGAGTACAACCACGCCAGCCCGGAAATGAAGGCGATGATGGGTGGTGTGGTCGGCCTGAACTACCTGCTGCAGGATGCCGGCCCGAACTACTTCGGCCAGCGCAACACCGACAAGAGCTACCGCGTGCTGGCCGGTGCGCGCGGCAACAGGGGGGACTGGAACTGGGAGACTGCATTCGCAAGCGCGGGTACCCACTCCACCACCTACCAAACCATCAACGTCAACACCAAGGGCTTCGAGAAGGCGTTCGGTCCGTACACGATCGATCCAGGTACCGGCCGCGTGATCATCTCCGACCACCCGGCCTACAAGTTCGGCGAAATCAGCGAAGCGAACGCTGCGTTGATCCGTGAAGCGTTCCCGACCTTCGACATCCAGTCGTGGACCCGCCTGCACACCCTGGACGGCAAGATCGAAGGCCCGCTGTTCCAGCTGCCGGCCGGTGAGATGCGCGCCGCGTTCGGCTTCAACGCCAGCCGCGAAACCTTCTACACCCCGGGCAACGCCGATGCGGCCAACGGCCTGATCACCCAGCAGGGCGGCTCGTGGTTCGACGGCAAGCGCAACACGTACGCGCTGTTCGCCGAGACTGTCGCACCGATCACCGACACGCTGGAACTGGATGCAGCAGTGCGCGTGGACAAGTACCCGAACTTCAGCGCCAACGTCGCGCCGAAGATCGGCTTCAAGTACCAGGCGTTCGACCAGCTGATGCTGCGCGGTACCTACTCCACCGGCTTCCGTGCACCGAGCCTGGCCGAGTCCGGCAACGGCGGCGTGTTCGCACAGCTGGGTGGCTACCGTGACGAGCTGCGCTGCAACGAGACCAACGCCATCGCCAACCTGTTGCTGAAGTCGCAGCGCCCGGGTGACGTCGATCTCGGCAAGACCCTGCTGAACGTCGATTGCAGCCGCACCGTGGCACGCATGACCCAGCCGAACAAGGACCTGAAGCCGGAGAAGGCGAAGATCGCCACCCTTGGTTTCGTCTATGAGCCGGCGACCTGGCTGTCGGTGTCCGCCGACTACTGGTTCATCTATCGTGACAATGAAATCGTTGCGCCGGACTACCGCCGCATGGAAGACATCATCTCCTCGTCGCGTTCGCCGATCACCGACAGCGACCGTGCCAACCTGGCGCAGCTGGCAGCGATGTGTGCCGACCCCGCCAGTGGCGTGAACTGCCCGTCGGTGCTGCCGGGTTACTCCGCCGGCAACGTGGCCAGCGTGGTGGGCCAGTACAAGAACCGCGGCAAGACGCTGATCGACGGCTTCGACATCGATGCGCGCAGCCGCTTCTCGATGGGCGACTGGGGCAACCTGAACATCGGCCTGGCCGCCACCATCGCCAACCGCAACCGCTTCTACATGGACGCGGAGAACGGCTGGTACTACGGCGACGTGGTGGGCTATTACAACAACCCGCGCCTGCGCGCCACGCTCAATGCCGACTGGACCTACAAGCAGGTGACCACCAGCATGTTCGTCAACTACGTGGGCGGCACCAAGTGGGCCACCGACCAGGTCGACGAAGAGAGCAACAACAAGGAAACCTGCACCGGCGGCTACCTGGCCCTGCAGAAGAGCAAGTGTGATGGTGCGCCGTCGTGGTGGACCGCCAACATGAGCGTCACCTGGCGCCCGGATGATGCGTGGAACCTGAGCTTCACCGTCAAGAACCTGTTCAACCGCCTGCCGTTCTACGACCCGAACAGCTTCTTGGGTGACTCCAGTGACTACGCGACCATCTTCGGTCGTGGTTACAGTGTGACCATCGGCTACCGGTTCAAGTAATTCCGTTTGCGTGACCTGGCGTGCCGGCTGCGGCCGGCACGCTGCCAAGAGGAGAGATGTTTGCCATGAAGCGTAGGGAATTCATCGCGGCCAGTGCCGCTGTCGCCGCCAGCAGCCTGCTGCCGCAGACCCCGGCCTGGGCACGTGGGCGCAAGGTGCGCCTGGCCATGATCGGTACCGGCATGCGTGGCCTGGTGCTGCTGAAGGAGCTGGTGCGCCGCGACGATGTCGAGGTGGTCGCCCTGTGCGACATCGAGCCGATCATGCTTGGCCGCGCCGTGGAGATGGTGACCAAGGCCGGAAAGCCGGCACCGAAGACCTATGGCCAGGACCGCGACACCAATGCCTGGAAGCGCCTGCTGGAACAGAAGGGCATCGACGGCGTGATCATCGCCACGCCGTGGGAATACCACGCGCCGATGGCGATTTCCGCGATGCAGGCCGGCGTGGCCGTGGGCTGCGAAGTGGTGGCCGGCATCACCCTGCAGGACCACTGGGACGTGCTGAAGACCCAGCTGAGCACCGGCACCCCGTACATGCTGCTAGAGAACGTCTGCTACCGCCGCGACGTGATGGCCGCGTTGCAGATGGTGCGCCAGGGCCTGTTCGGCGAACTGGTGCACCTGCAGGCCGGCTACCAGCACGACCTGCGCGGCGTGAAGTTCAACTCCGGCGACCCGAACCAACCCTACGACAGCGGCGTGGAATTCGGTCCCAAGGGCTGGAGCGAAGCACGCTGGCGCACCGAGCATTCGGTGGAGCGCAACGGCGAGCTGTACCCCAGCCACGGCATCGGCCCGTGCGCCATGTACACCGGCATCAACCGTGGCAACCGCTTCACCCACATCAACGCCTTCGCGACCAAGGCGCGCGGCCTGCACGAATACACCGTGGCCAAGAGTGGCGGCACCACCCATCCCAGCACCAAGGTGAAGTTCAAGCTGGGCGACATCGTCACCACCACGCTGGCCTGCGAGAACGGCGAGACCATCCTGCTGCAGCACGATACCTCGCTGCCGCGCCCGTACTCGATGGGCTTCCGCGTGCAGGGCACCAAGGGCCTGTGGATGGACGTGAACCATTCGATCCACATCGAAGGCCGCAGCCCGCCGCACCAGTGGGAAGAGTTCAAGAAGTACCAGGACCAGTACGAGCACCCGCTGTGGAAGCAGAATGCCGATACCGCCTCCAGCGCCGGCCACGGCGGCATGGACTGGTTCGTCATTCATGCCTTTGTGGAAGCGCTGAAGGCCAAGGCACCGATGCCGATCGACATCTACGATGCGGTCACCTGGAGTGCGATCACCCCGCTGAGCGAGCAGTCGATCGCGAACAGCTTCCAGACGCTGGAGTTCCCGGACTTCACCGCAGGTGCGTGGAAGCAGCGCAAGCCGATCTTCGCGTTCGACGGGAAGTACTGAGGATTACCCCTGCCATGCTGTGACGGAAACGCCGGGCGATGCCCGGCGTTGCTGTATATGGCGTACTGGCTCCTGTAGTGCCGAGCCCACGCTCGGCCGCCTGTTCGGTCGGCCGCCCGCTTTATCAGAAAACTCTGAAATCCGACCTATTCCACAGTTTCTGACTTGAATGTGTAAACCACATCGGAGATAACGTCCCCCGTGCGGTCAGGCCGCATTCCGGAACAGGGACGATCCGAAACATGACGTGGTGAGGCATTGGCCCCACGTTCTCGTTCCCGCCGGTGCTGTGTTCGTCCAGGAAGGAGAACAGGGATGTTGGAACGACTGAAGACCATTTCGTGTGCCGCACTGGCGATGATCGCGCTGGGGAGCTTGGCTCCTTGGGCTGCGCAGGCGCAGGAGGTGCAGAAGAAGTGGGAGAGCTACCTGTCGATGGGCCAGCCGCGAGCCACGGAAGCGGCGGTGCAGAAGGACATCAAGTCGCTTTTTTCCCAGTACGAGAAGGACAAACCCTTCGATTGGCATGTCAAACGCCAACGCGTCCTTGGAAAGAAGGTCATCTACGATTACCGGGTGAGACCCGAGAAGATCGTTACTACTGACTGGGTCTACACCCACTCAGGGCAGGAGTACTCATCCGAAGATCAGATTCGTAGCGTGATCCTCGCTACCCGCGTCAGCGACCCGCAGTGCCCGGCGACTTCACTCACGGAGGATCCTTGGGTGGAGCTCCTTGGACTTGGCAGGGGCGACGACGGTAGCGTCACCAACGAGGAGAAGGATTTCCATTACACCTTGAACTTCTATCACCAGAGCACTCAAGAATGCTCGTCGATAGTGGGGTGGGAGCATGTGCGCCGGGCCAGAACGGCGCTTTGTCCGAATCGACCGTCCCTGACGTGGAATGAGGGCCTGCAGATGTGCTCTCTGGTCCAGCAGGACGAGCCGCACATGTCGCCCATGCTCTCCTACACAAGCGCGCCGCTGCCGCCGCAGCAGTGTCCTGTTGGTAACCCGTGTGATCCGACCACTGGCGATAAATCCCAGCCTGAGCCGGATTTCAACCTTGGATGGGTGAGCTTCCAACGCCACTATCACTCCCTGACAAGCACGGCGGGCGGCGCGTTGGGTACGGGCTGGACCCATTCCCACAATCTGCGGCTTACCGCAGGCGTGGATGATTCCACTTTCCCTCCCAGCCCCGAACTGAAAGTTGGGCTGATCGGCGCCGATGGCGGGCAGACCGCATTCCAGAAAGTGGGGGCAAGCTACGAAGCCATGGACGGAAGCGGCGATCGCGCGGTCCAGCAGGGCACCAACTGGCAACTTTCACGTGCCGGAGAGCGCATCTATTTTGATGCTGATGGCTTGATGCAGCGCCGCGACTTCGAAGACGGAACGTCGCTGACCTATGCACACGACAGCCGTGGCCGCCTGCTCAGCATCACCCATTCAACCGGTCGGCGCGTTGATGTCCAGTACCTCGCGCCGGGCGACGATTCGCTGATCTCGGCCTTGGTGGTCGCCGGCCAGCCTGTGGTGAGCTACGCCTATTCACCTGCCGGCGAACTGATCCGTGCGACCTACGCAGACGGTGCCAGTCGTACGTACCACTATGAGGACGCCCGCTTCCCGGGTTACCTGACTGGCATTACCGCCGAAGACAACCAGCGCTACAGCTGGTACGGCTATGACACGCAAGGGCGGGTCACCTGCAGCCGCCATTCCGGCGATTGCAGTCAAGCCGACGTGGGCATTGATGGCGTGCGCCTGGAGTACACCCCGGCGGGCACCACCATCGTCACCGATGCACTGGGCAAGCAGAGCACCTACGCCTTGACCGCCAGCGGCGCCAGCGGCCTTCCGCGCAAGGTCAATGGCATCACCGAGAGCAACGGCAGCATCAGTCGCGCCTATCTGCCCGAGGCGACCGATTTCCGGCGTCGGCTGCAGTCGGTGACCGACCGCCGTGGCGTTGTCACCCAGTATGCCTATGCCGAGGCCAGCGATGCTGCCGCAGGCGCTGTCAGCGTGACCACCACCACCGAAGCGGCCGGTACTCCGGATCAGCGTGTCAGCGAGACGCGCGTGGCCATGGACAGCAATCGGCTGGTCCAGCAGACCGTCGGTAACCGTGAGATCCGCATTGCGCGTAATGCGCGCCTCCAGCCAACCACCATCACCGTGCGCGACATGGTGACCGGTGACACCCGCGTCACCACCCAGACCTACTGTGAGGCCGAGGGCCCGGAGTGCCCGCTGGTGGGACTGCTGCGCAGCGTGGATGGCGCGCGCAGCGATGTGGCGGATGTCTCCACCTATGCCTACTACACCGCGGACGACGCGGGATGCGCGGCCAATGGCGCCTGCAGTTATCGTAAGGGCGACCTGCGCAGCGTGACCAATGCGCTGGGCCAGACGGTCGAGACTTTGGCCTACGACGCGTTCGGGCGGCCGTTGTCGGCGAAGGATGCCAACGGCGTGGTGACCGATTACACCTACCATGCCCGCGGCTGGCCGACCTCGGTCACCGTGCGCGGTGCCACCACAGCCGAGGACCGGGTAACCCAGATCAGCTACTGGCCCACCGGCCAGGTGCAGCAGATCACTGAGCCTGACGGAAGCAGCGTCACCTATGTCTATGACGCCGCCCAGCGGCTGACGGATATCGCGGACAGTGCGGGCAACACCATTCACTATACGCTGGACAACGCCGGCAACCGCCTCAAGGAAGACACGCTGGACACCGGCGGCACCCTGCGCCGTACCCTGGCACGGACGTTCAACACGCTCGGCCAGCTGACCGTGCTGAAGGACGCAGGGAATCACGCCACCGGCTTTGCCTACGATGCCAATGGCAACCCGCAGACGGTGACCGACGCCCTGCAGCGCGTGACCAGCCAGCAGTACGATCCGCTCAACCGACTGGCGCAGACCCTGCAGGATGTCGGCGGCGTGGCGGCGGAGATCCGCAGCCAGTACAACGCGCTGGACCAGGTTACCCAGGTCACCGACCCGAAGGGCGTGCACACCACCTACGCCTACAACGGGTTCGGTGACCTGACTGGACAGGTCAGCCCGGACACTGGCGCCAGCAGCTTCACCGTGGACGCCGCCGGCAACCGCAAGACGGCCACCGATGCGCGTGGCGTCACCGCTACCTATCACTACGATGCACTCAATCGCCTGATCGGCATTGCCTATCCGGACCCCAGTCTGGACGTGGGCTACAGCTACGACGTGGCACCGACTGCCTGTGCCGCCGACGAGCGCTTTGCCAAGGGGCGCCTGGGGCAGGTGCTGCATGCCAACGGCAGCACCCAGTACTGCCATGACCGCTTCGGCCAGGTGACCCGCAAGGTACAGACCGTCAACGGCGTTGCCAGCACGCTGCGCTATGCCTACAGCAAGTCGGGTCGCTTGACCGCGTTGACCTACCCCGACGGCAGCGTGGCCGACTACGTGCGCGATACCCAGGGCCGCATCAGCCAGATCGGCCTGACCCGCCCCGGCCAGGCGCGCCAGATCGTGGTGAACAACGTGACCTACGCGGCCTTCGGCCCGGCGACCGGCTGGACCTATGGCAACGGCCGCCAGCTACAGCGTCCGCTGGATCTGGACTACCGCCCGCAGGCGGTGCATGACCCGGCTGCGGGCGGCCTGTCGCTGGGCTATGGCTATGATCAGGTCGGCTCGATCACCGAACTGAAGAACGGCGCAGGCTCGGCGGTGCTCGCCAAGTACGCCTACGACACGCTGGGCCGCCTGACCCAGACCCAGGACGGCACGACCGGCACGCCGATTGAAACCTATGCCTACGACGCCACCGGCAATCGCACTGCGCTGACCACCTCGGCAGGCACCGCCAGCTACACCTATCCCGCAACCAGCCACCGGCTGACCGCAGTGGATGGCGAAGCGCGCAACCATGACGCGGTGGGCAACACCACTAGCATCGGTAGCAAGGCGTTCACCTACAACGATGCCAACCGCATGAACGCGGTGAAGCAGGGTGACGCCACACTGGAGAGCTACGGCTACAACCATCGTGGCGAGCGCGCACTGCGTACCCCGGCCGGTGGCGCAGCACAGATGACGTTGTACGACGAGGCTGGGCAGTGGCTGGGCAACTACTCGGCCACGGGCCAGGCGCAGCAACAGGCGATCTGGCTGGACAACTACCCGGTGGCGCTGATCAATGTGCCTGGTACCGGCGTGCCGGAACTCGCTTATGTCCAACCGGATCATCTGGGCACACCGCGCGTGGTGATCGACCCGGTGCGTGATGTGGCAGTCTGGGAGTGGAGCAACAAGAGCGAGGTGTTCGGCAACCAGATTCCGAGTGCCGACCCGGATGGGGATGGTGTGGCGTTCGAGTTGGCGCTGCGCTTCCCGGGCCAGCAGGCGACGGCTGCAAGTGGGCTGTTCTATAACTACCAGCGGGAATACGACCCGGCTGTGGGGCGCTATTCGCAGAGTGATCCGATTGGGTTGATGGGGGGAATAAGCACGTTCACATATGCTGGAAGCAATCCTCAGTCGGCGATTGATCCAGAAGGTCTCGAGGGCATTGGGCCATGGAATAATGGTGAAATGAACAACGTCACCGGCTATGTTCCCGCCAACGACTGCGAGAGGGAGGCTGTTGCCGATCTGCTCATAGATCTCGTGCCCCTGACTTCAATGGTGTCTTTTGCAATGGATTCTGTGGGTGTTGACATAAACTTCTACGAGAATCCCGGCGTTCACTTTGGCGAGTACGGTGCAAAGACTCCGTATGCGGCGGCAGGCCACATGCTGGATGCGGCAGCGTCGCGTCAGGATGGCAAAGCGGCTAGAAGGACGCGCGGGGCAGCTGAGCGCGGAATTCATTACTCGGTTGCCAACGGTCGACTAAATCGAGCTGCGGCGCATGCGGGGAACGCTAATCTCTTGCGGGGCGGATCGAAGATTCTAGGGCCTCTTGGAGCAATGGTGAACTACAGGTCAAACTACAATAAATGCCAATGTCCGGCGAACTGATTTTCATAAGGTGCATGAAGGGCGCAGCTGCAGTTGGAGCGTTGGCAATCTGCTGCGCGCTGGTTGCGTCCATGATGAGTATGGGCTGTCCAGTCGTTGGATACTCTCCATCAGTTATGTTTGCTCTTTTTGTGGCATTGCTGGTGCTGCTTGTGTATTCCAAGTTCGAACTGGCGAGAAGGGGAATTCTGTCGGTTGCGGTTAGGCGAGTGCGATTCGCGTTCGCTATGGCTTTCCTGGCCGAGATGTTCATGATTGGGTTGCTGGTCGCCCGCAACCTCGAATGCGATAGCTTCGTTCGCGCGATTCCCATTCCTGGGGCACTACTTGTTTTCTATACAGCTGCCGCCTTCTCATTTGTATTCAGTGACTTCTATCTTGGTGCCGCGCGAAAAATCATCAGACTTGGCGCTCGGCCCAGGAACTTCTTAAGAGACAAATAGTTGGCACTGCCTTTGTGGTGCGTGAGCATCCGCCACGTGAGTGGCGGGTGCTCCGCAGGGATAGCGCCAGTACTGACTCAATCTGCACGCCAACCCGCAGCCACCCGGTCCGCCAGCACCAGCTCGGTATCCGCCTGCCGGCCATCGCGCAGATAACGGATGCCCACGCGCGTCCCAACCGGGCGCTCACGCAGCAGCGCACGCCAGTCCGCCAGTCTCCGCGTGGCAATCGACTCGCCTGAAATCATGACGATGCGATCATCCCTGCGCAGCCCCGCGCGCGCACCAGCGCTGGACGGCGCCACATCGGCCACACGCAGTGCAGCGTCCTCGGCCTGCAGCCACAGCCCACTGCGGTCGAAGGCATCGGCCTGCGTGCTTTCAGCGTTGGGCACCAGATAAAGGCGCTTGGCGTCGTAGTCGATGCCCATGGAGAAGCGCCGCAGCACGCCGCCACCGAGAATCGCGCCATAGTCGGCCAGGGCCAGCGCGCCCTTGTCGGTGCTGGACAAGTCACCGACCAGGCCGGTGACCTCGATGCTGCCCATGCGCAGCACACCGAGCCGGGCCGGTCGCGCCCGCCCCGGGCCGCCGAGGCCCCATCCAAGCACTGCCTCCTCGCTGGCGTGGTATTTCTCCAACAGACCATGGGTACGCACGAACGGACTGCTCAGGCTCAGGGAATTGCGTGAGCCGGTGTCCAGCCACAGCCGCAGCGGGATACCGTCCAGCTCGCCATTCAGTACCGGTGCGCGGTCGTCCTGTTCGAACGGCAGCACCACCGCGTTGGCGGGTGGCTGGTAGTGGCCCGGCCGGGTGAAGCTGAGCACGCGCGCGCCATAGTCGAAGGTGGTGACGAAGCGCAGGAAGGTCTCGTAGCCGATGAAGCCGTCATGCGGCACGCCCATCGAGTTGATCTGCTGGCCGAGGTCGATGATGTGGAACACCGGGTTTGCAAGGTGCGCGCCACCGATGCGCAGGTGGCGGGCCTGTGCCAGGCCCAGGTCGCTGGCGTTGTCACCGGCACCATGCACGCTCAGACGGCCCGCTGTGGTCAGCCCCAAGCGTTTGGCGGCGATCGGTGTCAGCAGGTTGATGGCGCCGGTGTCCACCAGGAAGCGCGCCGGCTGGCCGTCCACTTCGGCCTCGATGTAGACATGGTTGTTGATCAGGTCGAACGGGACGCGGGTGGTGCCGCTGGCATCCTCGATGTAGCTGTCGTCGGCCATCGCTGGTGGTGCATACAACCCATCCGGCACAGGGAAATCCACCCGGTAGCGCTGCACCTGCACGTCGCTGCGCAGTCGCGGATCAGCACGGCCCTGGGCATCGAGGGCGTCGGTGATGAGGCGATGGGGCAGCAGCAGGCCATCGACCGCCCGGTAGTCTTCCAGCGTGATGGCGGTGGGTGTGCGCGCGGAGGCGATGACCACCCGGCCGAGCAGGCCGCTGCGGGTGTCGAACCAGAGTTCGATCGGGTCCGCGCCCTCCGGCGTCGTCGACAGCACGTCATAGCGTTGCCCGTCGTGGGCCTCGGTGCGTGGGCCCGCAAAGCGCGAGGCGGGATAGGCACTGGACCAGTAGGCGCGGGTGGCCAGCCACGCCTGCGTGCGCGCGGTGCGGCGTGGCACGCTGCCGTCCAGCAGGCCGACCTCGCCGCCGTAGTCGCGCCGCCAGGAGAGGTGCCCGTCGAACCCCTGGGCGACAGTGAAGGCTCCCAGTTGCGCCTGTTCGGCATAGCGCCCGGCACGCAGGTCCTGGTTGAGCTGCCAGCGCCCGTGTAGGCCGCCCACCGACTGCTCGCCCTCCGCCTGCAGGCGCTGTACCGACAGCCACGGCTCGCCGCCACTGGCTGCACGGGCCCGGGCCAGCACATCGGCAGCATCCACCCCCGCGGCGTGTACCGGAATCGCCAGCATCCACAGCAGGCCACCTAGCATCCATCGCAAACGCATCGCGTCACCTCTTTCGTTGGGTCAGGAGGTGATGGCAGCGCACGGACCGGGGATATTCGACCGGGCGTGAAGGATTGGACGTTCAGCCGGAGGTGGCGCGGCGGCGGTACTCGCTCGGTGTCTGCCCGGTGGCGCGCTTGAACGCGCTGTTGAAGGTCGACTTGCTGCCGAACCCGGCGGCCAGGCCGATGTCCAGCACGCTGCGGAAGTCGGACGGATCGGACAGGCACGCCCTCGCGGCAGCGACGCGGAAGCTGTTCACGAACTCGGAAAAGCTCTGGCCGAGGCCTTGGTTGAGCGCCTGCGAGACCTGGTTGGGTGACCACCCGCTGCGCTGGCTGAGGGACTGAAGGTCCAGCCCGGGCGCTTCATGCAGGCGTTCGTCCCGCATCAATGCGGTCAGCGCGCTGGCGATGGCCGCGCATTGTGCTGCGTCGATGCCCGAGCGTTCGTAGCGTGCGTGGGTCGTATCCTCGGCGGACGCGGTCATGTCCACCATGACGGGTGCCGCAGTGCTCGCACGTACGCGCAGCTGATGACGTACGACCCGGCACGCCAGCAGATACATGCCGGCGGTGGTCAGCAGGCTGAGCCCGATGCTGGCCAGCAGCGGAGCGGCGTCCGGCGGCCACCGGTTCATCGCGCTGGCAAGCCAGCAGCCCGCCATCACGATCGCCAGCCCGCGCAGTCCGCTGCGCTGGATGGCGGTTCCGCGCGGGGCCGAAGACGTGCGCAGCGAGAGCCATAGCGTGGCCAGCAGGTAGGGTGCGCCCTGCAGCAGCCAGCCATGGAAGCTGAGCGGGAACAGGACCTTGCCCAGCGGCGAGCCCTCGAAAGGCGCGAGTGCGTTCAACAGGGAAATGACGAATGCGAGGCCAGCCGGCAGCAGATGCGCGAGCGGCAGCAACGAAGTGTGGCCCGATGCGGGCAACAGCAGCGCACGCGCATGGCCATACAGCAGCGGACCGAGCAGATAGACCAGCGGCACTTCGATGACCCGCAGCCAGCGCACCGCATCGGGCGAAAGCCAGGTCTGGCCACCCAACAGCACCAGTCCGAACAGATTGGCGGCGGCGAAACAGGCGAAGAAGGTGGTGAGCAGATGACTGCCACGCCGAGCGCGACCGAAGCTCACGCCGGTGGACAAGGCGGCCAGGCCCAGAATCGCAGCGCCTGCCGCCAGCTGCAGCAGATCCGCTGGCGTCATGCGCGCAGTGTTGATGAAGCGCGCGGCAACGTCCAGCGCGGGCTGGCGGCATGCAGGCAACACTGGGAAAAATGGCGCGCCCGGAGGGATTCGAACCCCCGACCAATGGCTTCGGAAGCCACTACTCTATCCGGCTGAGCTACGGGCGCGTTGTAGAACCGCCGCGCCGTCGGCCAGTGCCGGGGCGGGCATCGCAGCGCCATGAAGCGGTGCGGGACCGGCATTCTATCCAGTTTCGCCGAACAAATCTCCCCCCACCGGCAAAGCCTTGCCAGAGGGGCAGGAGTATTCTATCGCCATGGCTGATACCCCCCTCACTTCGCCGCAGTCGTCGGCGACGCCGCGTTGGCGGCATTACTGGAGTCTGATGCGCGCTGATCGCCCGATCGGCACGCTACTGCTGCTGTGGCCCACCTGGTGGGCGTTATGGCTGGCCGCCGGTGGCCTGCCGCCGCTGTGGACCCTGTTCGTGTTCACCGCCGGCGTGTGGCTGACCCGCTCGGCCGGTTGCGTCATCAACGACTACGCCGACCGCTGGCTCGACCCGCATGTGGAACGCACCAAGGCGCGTCCGCTGGCCACCGGTGCGATCAGCGGCCGCGCCGCGCTGGTGCTGTTCGCCGTGCTGATGCTGGTGGCGTTCGGCCTGGTGCTGACCATGAACGGGCTGACCATCGGCCTGAGCTTCATCGGCGTGTTCCTGGCCGCCAGCTACCCGTACCTGAAGCGCTACACCCATCTGCCGCAGGTCTACCTGGGCATGTCGTTCGGCTGGGGCATCCCGATGGCGTTCGCCGCCGTGCAGGGCGAGGTGCCGATGCTGGGCTGGCTGCTGTATGCCGGCAACATCCTGTGGTCCACCGCGTACGACACCTGGTATGCCATGGTCGACCGCGAGGACGACCTGAAGATGGGCTCGCACTCCACCGCGATCCTGTTCGGTGATCTCGACCTGGTCATCCAGGGCGTGCTGTACGCGCTGTTCCTGGCCACGATGGCGCTGGTTGGCGTGCGCGGCGGCCTGGGCGGCTACTACCTGGCCGGCGTGGCCGTGGCCACTGTGCTGGTGGTGTACGAGTTCTGGATCTGCCGCAATCGCGAGCGCGGCCCGTGCTTCAAGGCGTTCCTGCACAACAACTGGGTGGGCGCCGCGCTGTTTGCCGGTATCGCCGTGGACCTGGCGCTGCGTTGATCCTGGGGATTGATCGCCCGGGGTCGGATCCCTTTTCCTGTGGGAAAGGGCTCTGACCCCGCCACCTACGACCAATAGGTGGCTGACAGCCCGCACCCCACCGCCCAGAATCGGTCGATCGAACCTGGGAGGGTAGGCGATGGCCTCGACGGCAGCAGTACAGGACGGCTGGATGGCGCGTGCAGCGCTGCGCTCGGCCGCCTGGGCGGAAAAGTGGTTCCCCGACGCGTATGTGTTCGCGGTGCTGGGCGTGGTCATCGTCGCACTGGCCGCGATGGGCTTCGGCTCGACCCCGCAGGCCACCGCGAGCGCCTTCGGTGACGGCTTCTGGAGCCTGATTCCCTTCACCATGCAGATGGCCTTCGTGGTCATCGGTGGCTACGCCGTGGCGACCGCACCGGTGGTCGCACGCTTCATCGATTTCCTGGCACGGGTGCCGCGCACCGGCCGCGGTGCGGTGGTGTACGTGGGCCTGGTCAGTATGCTCGCCTCGCTGCTCAGCTGGGGCTTTTCGCTGGTGTTCGGCGGCCTGCTGGTGCGCGCGCTGGCCCGCCGTACCGAACTGCGCATGGACTACCGCGCGGCCGGTGCGTCGGCGTACCTCGGCCTGGGTGCGGTGTGGGCGATGGGGCTGAGTTCGTCGGCTGCGCAGCTGCAGGCCAACCCGGCCAGCATGCCGCCGGGTTTGGTGGAGATCACCGGCGTGCTGCCGTTCACCGAAACCATCTTCCTGTGGCAGTCGATTGCGCTGACGGCGGTGCTGATCCTGGTCTCGCTGCTGATCGCCTGGCTGACCGCGCCGGCCGCCGGCAGTGCCCGTACGGCTGAAGACTTCCCCGGCGCCGCGCAGGCCGAACCGGAACCGCTGCAGCAGCGCACGCGCCCGGGCGAATGGCTGGAATACAGTCCACTGCTGACCGTGCTGCTCTCGCTGCTGGCGTTCGGCTGGCTGTTCAACGAGTTCGCCAACAAACCGGTGGTCACCGCCATCGCCAACCTCAACACCTACAACTTCCTGTTCATTTCGCTGGGCCTGCTGCTGCACTGGCGGCCGCGCAGCTTCCTCAACGCGGTGGCCAAGGCGGTGCCCAGCACCACCGGCGTGCTGATCCAGTTCCCGCTGTACGGCGGCATCGCGATGATCCTCACCCACGCCGCTGGCGGTGACGGGCAGACCCTGGCGCACCGGCTGTCGAGCCTGTTCGTGCACGTGGCCAGCACCGATTCGTTCGCGCTGGTGATGGGCGTCTATTCGGCGGTGCTGGGCTTCTTCGTGCCGTCTGGTGGCGGCAAGTGGATCATCGAGGCGCCGTACGTGATGCAGGCCGCCAACGAACTGAAGGCGCACCTGGGCTGGGCGGTGCAGGTCTACAACGCGGCCGAAGCGTTGCCGAACCTGATCAATCCGTTCTGGATGCTGCCGCTGCTGGGCGTGCTGGGCCTGAAAGCACGCGACATCGTGGGCTTCACCTTCATCCAGCTGCTGGTGCACATCCCGCTGGTGCTGGGCCTGCTGTGGCTGCTGGGCATGACCCTGGCGTATGTGCCGCCGGTGATGCCCTGAATGCAGGGCCGGCGTCCGTGCCTGCACAGGACGCCAACCGGGTTCAGCGCGTGTTTCCGATGGAGGACGCCATGAATGGGCATGGGCCCGAGGCCGGCATGAGCACATGCCGAACCCGCATGAATCCTTCAGGCGCTTGTGCCGCAAGCCTCTGCACGCGTTCATTCACGCGCGTACACACGGGTGTAGCCGTCCGCCAACGCACGATTAACTCTTCGCTGCAGACGATGGCCCCGTCCACCGCATTCCGCGCGTGGCTTTCGGAGATCGGACATGGCACAGCAGAACCAGAACCCGAACCAGAAACAGCAAGGCCAGCAGAACCAGCAGGATCAGCAGCAGGGCCGTGGCCGCGACCAGCAGCAGCAACAGCAGCAGGAACAGCAGAAGCGCAACCAGAACCAGCAGCAGGGCGGCCACGACGAAGAAGAATGATTGCGTTGCGCATGCAACGTGACCGGTGAAGCCCCGCCTCGCGCGGGGCTTCGCTTATTCCAGCACGCCGATGCGCTGCAGGGCCGGTGCCGCCGACATGTCATTGGGGTTGGTACCGGGCTGGTCCTGCGGTACGTCCATGCCCATGCCGCGGTAGAGATCCACCCAGTGCTGGGCGATCTGCCCGGTCTGCGGATTGCGGAAGTTCATCGGCTGCAACGCGAATACGTGGTGCGCACGGAACGCACGTTCGATGAAGTCGGAACAGTAGTAGCTGTCCTCGTTCAACACATACGAGGTGTTGTACGGCTTGCCGAGCATCGTGCGCGCGGTGGCAACCGCATCCTTGATCGCCGCCTGCTGCGGTGCGCGCAGGCGATAGATCACGATCTGCCGCTGCTTGGCCCGGGCGTCCTGGCGGAACTGGACCAGCGATTGCCGGCGCGATCCCTTTTCGTCCGCATGCAGTACCTCCCAGCCGTTTGGCGTTGCGGCAGCCAGGGCCACGTGATCGAAGCTGGGTGCGCCCTGCTTGCCGGTGGCATCGTCGATGGCCGCGCTGAGGCCGCTGCGGCCGGCGGTGACGAACAGCAGGTCGCCTTCCCGGACCTCCAGCGCGGCCACAACACCAGGCCACAGCATTGGCACCAACAAGGAGAGGGCAAGCAGGAATCCGCGCATGGGGCCAGGGTCGAAGCGTGTGCGGCGTAGTCTAACGGCTGCCGCAGTGACGTTGATTTCAGCATTAGTGTGATATGAGTCTCAATTCAGCATGTCGGGAAATTCCTGACAGCGGACGTTGAAACTGAATTGACGGAGGCATGGCTATCCTTGCCTCCCTACCGCGCCGGAACCGCGCGCGACCACTCGGAATCAGGAGGATCCCGTGAACCAGCTCCGCCCCGTTGCCCTGCTTGCGCTTGCCCTGGGGCTTGCGCTGTCGGGCTGCAAGCCCGCGCCCCAGGCTGCCCCCGCTGGCGCCGCCGCCCCGGCTCCGACCAGCACGGCCGCCGCCACGGCGCCGGCCACGCCGGTTGCCGCGGCCCCGGCAGACGCTTCTGCCAGCTGCCCCCACCCGGTCTTCGACGACTTCCTCAAGCATTTCGGCAACGAGATCGCGCTGCAGGAAACGTCTACTGCCGATCCGCTGCTGGACAGCCACATCGACGGCGAAGCCGAGCCGGAGCCACGCAAGGTGGAGGAGAAGGTGCCGCTTGCCAAGGTCGAATGGCCGGTGATGCCGGACCCGGCCACGCTGCAGCGACAGGGCCGCGAGATGCAGGTCACCCGCCTGCCCGATGGCCAGGTTCAGGTGCAGATGCGCACCCCCGATACCAGCGACCAGCAGATCTACACCTTTGCCCAGAAGCCGTGCTGGCAGCTGGTCAAGCGTGAGGACGAATCGATCTGACCCCTGAGCGACCGCCTGCGGGCGGTCGTGTGATTCATCCAAGGAGCACCGCATGCGTCTGTCTCCCGTTGCCCCCGTGCTGGCCCTGATGCTTGCTGCCTGCAGCGGCCCTGAGGCGGCTGCACCGGCGGCGCCCCCCGCTTCCACTCACCCGGCAGCGGCGCCGGCCGCACCTGCGGCTGCCGTTGCGGACCTTCCCACCTCTCTTACGCGCGACGAGACCGGCATGCATATCGATTGCCAAGGCACCCGCCTGCACCTGGCGGCCCAGCCCACACAAGACACGGACGCTTCCCGGCTGACCACGCTGGAAATCGAAAAGGACGGCGCACGCCAGGCCATTGCTGCGCCCAAGGAGATGGACGGCTATACCGCCGTTGGCCTGGCCTGCGTGCAGGACCGCAGCGGCACGCCGTACTTCGTCGTGCAGTACGGTGAACTGCCATTCGGCTGCAGCTTCTGCGAGTGGTACTACCTGTACGACGCCAGTGGCCGCCAGTTGACCCACAGCACACCGCCGCTGCGCGGCGCGGAAGGCGAGGAGCAGGAGCCCAACAACGACGAGTACGAGAAGTTGATCGACTCGCTCGGCATCAAGCACCCGGAGGTGAACTACATCGAAGACTGAGCGCAGCGGCAGGACGTCGCACGCGCGCTGTGAACGCAGTACTGCAGTACCGCAGTACCAGAAGTACCAGGAGCAGTACCCCTTAAGGAAATCCCCCTTTTCATAGAATGGATAGCACAGACATGGCAGACATCTACCAGGACATGGTCCAGCCCCGCGGGGCGGCCTACAGCAGTGACCGCATCAAACCGTGGAGCCACTACCGGGAGCCGATCGACCAGAGCGACGGCCGCCTGCATGGCAACTCCCGCCGGTGGGGCGATGCGACCCCGGAAGTGCAGTCACGGGTGATCGACACGATCATCGAGTCGGCGCGCGAGAAGGGCCTGACCCCACGCGAAACGGCGCACGTACTGGCCATCGCCCGCGTTGAATCTGGCTTCAACCCCGATGCCGCCGCTGGCACCACATCGGCCTCGGGCCTGGGCCAGTTCATCGACAAGACCGGCAACCACTACCACCTCAACAACCGCAACCGCTTCGACGTCGGCGCACAGTCCGATGCACTGGTTGACCATTACATCGATAACCGCACGCTGGCGCACAAGCGCGGCCAGGGTGAGGAGTACATCTACAAGTACCACCACGACGGCCCGACCCGCGATTACGGTGGCCTCAACCTGTCTGAAAAGAAGGTGATGCCGTATGTGGACAAGTACGAGCGGTTCGTGGAGCAGCGCCTGGGACTGACCCACGGCCAGTCCCATGGCAGCCACGCGGCCCCCGCCGTAGCTGCGGCCACGCACACGCAGGCCAAGCCGGCAGCGGCGCATGCCGAAGGCCAGACCCGCACCTTCGAGCAGACGATGCAGGTGATGCTGCCCCCGCAGAACGGAGTCAAGCCGCACGTTACCGGTGAGTTCGGCGAACACCGCGCGCACAAGCCGCACGGTGGCACCGACTTCAACTATGTCGGCGGCCAGCACGGCCGTAATCTGCAGCACCCGACCGTCCACGCACCGATCTCCGGAACGGTGACGTTCGTCGGTGGCGACTACGGCACGGTGAAGATCAGGGATGCACAGGGCAACTCGCACGAGATCCTGCACCTGCAGTCGACCCAGGTGAAGGAAGGCCAGCCGATCAAGGCGGGCGAGCCGATCGGCACCATGGGTGGGCGTGGCCCGGGCGGTGCGGGGCAGTATGCCCAGCACGTGCATTACCAGTTGAAGGATCCGCACGGCAAGCTGCTCAGCCCGCAGGACTTCTGGGACCACGGCAAGCTGAAGGAAACCGGCAAGGGTGGCCATTCGCATGACGCCGACCACAACGGTGTGCTGCGCCAGGGGGCCAAGGGTGAGGAAGTGACTGCACTGCAGAAGGAACTCAACCGCTTGGGCGTGCGCGACGGCCATGGCAACCGGCTGAGCGAGGATGGCAAATTCGGTGCCAATACCAAGGACGCACTGACCGCCTACCAGAAGCAGCACGGGCTCTCCGCCGATGGCGTGGCGGGTCCGGCGACGCTGGCCAAGCTGGCCGAAGGCCGCAGCCACGCCGAGGCGTCGCCGAAGGGGCCGCAACTGGGCGACAAGGCGCATCCGGATACGCCACTGCACAATGCGATCCGTGGCCACCTGCCGGGCATGATCTGCAACGAGATGAGCGCGCATGTGACCGCCCAGGCCAAGGCCGCCGGCATCGATTCGCCGGAAAAGCTGCAGAGCGTCACCCTGCAGGATGGCAAGGCCTTCGTCATGGGCACCGTCCCCGGCTTCCGTACTGCGGTGGACATGACCCAGACGGCACCGAGCCTGCAGGAGACCAGCGCTGCAATGCTGGCCAAGCACGAGCCTTCGCAGCAACACGTGCAGGACGAGCAGCAGCGAGTGGCCATGGGCCGTTGACCGCTGCGTGTGAACAGGCGTGTGGTAAAGGAGGCCGGCCGGAGCGATCCGGCCGGCTTTTTCCGTTCATGGGGGAGGACATCCACGGATGCCGTTTCGCAGGATGCACAGCGTGCCGCGCCTGCGCGAGGGAGACCTGGACCAGGGCATGCTGGACGGCAGCAAGCTGCTGGTGGCGCTGATCGATGGCGAGCAGCTGCCGCCGTCGGAAGATTCATCCGCACGCAACCTGTTGCCAGCGGATTGGCGCACAGGGGATTCGGTCGTTGCCCTGAAGCGAGGGTCGTCCCAAGGCTACCGTTCCTCGTCCAGCACCTCGTCGTCTAGCTCGTCCTCGAGCAGTTCCGGCGGCGGGTCCGGTGGTGGTGGTCGCAGCGGCGGCGGCGGCGCTTCGGACAGCCGGTGGCTCAGGCCGCCCACACCCGCCAGCCCAGCGTGGCATCACGCAGTTCGCCGCTACCGCTCACATCACCCACCTGCAGCTGCACGCCCTGCGCATTGGGCAGGTCTTTCTGCTCAGGGAACCACCGTCGATCCGCCGCAACCACGATCAGCAGGCCCTCGTCGTCGCCCATCGGCGCGAACTGCGGCGAAGGCGGGCTGATCGGTTGCAGGCCGAAGCGCTGGCTGGACTGTTCGCGCACCGCATCGACATCGTGGCTGGGCAGGCCGACCTCGCTCAGGCACGCCAGCTCGCTGCCATGGAAGGCGCCTGCGCGCGTGCTGTCTGGCAGACGGCGCCGGCCGATCAACTCGAGGATCAGGCCATCGGGACCGGTGAAGTACACCGACTGCGACTGCCAGCTGCTCTCCAGCGCAAAGTAATCCAGGCCCTCAGGATTACGTTGCAGCGGGGTACGTTCGCGCAACCAGGCCATCGCCTCGCCGAAGCGGTTGTCCGGTACGTTGAAGGCCAGGTGCACGCCACCGACGGGGTGACCTCCCGCCGGCTGCAGTTCGATCGTGCTCCAGCCGATGTGCACATGGTTGCCGACCACGCGCTGCTGCAGCACATCGTGGAAATATGTGGCCACGGAAGCGACGTCGGATACCGGCAGAGTGAGGTGGAGCAGGCGCATGATCGATCCTCCGTGGACGCGCCCACTGTAGCGCCGGGCCATGCCCGGCGGCCACTAGCGCAGCGAATGGTTGAAGAACCGTATTGCCGCGTCCGCTGCCTGCGCGTGGGTCTGCGCCTTCGGCACCGACGTGCTGCACAGGTCCTGCAGCCGCTGCTGTCCAGTCGGGGTGCATGCGGCGAGGAAATCGTAATGGCCGACACCGGGCAGCACCTGCAGCGCAGCGCCCGCAATCACCGCACGCGCAGCCTCGCCATTGGTCTGTGGTGGCGCGACCGTGTCCGCCTGGGCCAGCACGATCGACACCGGCTGTTTCAGCGAGGAGAGCTGCTCGGGCGCAAAGGCCTGCACGATTGCCGGCGCCAGCAGGAACACCGCGCGCACGCCGGGAATGGCGCGTGCGTCGTTGGCGTGGGACATCCATGGCGACAGCTCGGGCGACGCCGCAGCGGCAACGCGTGCCTCCATCGTGTGTGTTGCCGCCTCCTGTTGGGGCCGGCAGACGCCGTCATCCGGATGTGCGGTGCAGAAGTCCCGCAATCGCTGCAGGTCCGGTCGCGCACCGGCTGCCAGCAGCGCGGTGTAGCCACCGGCCGAGAAGCCGGCGACCCCCAGGCGCTCAGGATCGACATGCGGGCCCAGCACCGGATCAGCCTGCACGGCCGCCAGTGCAGCATGCAGGTCATCGGCGCGCAACCAGGTCAGAAGGCTGCCGGGCAGGGTCATGGTGTCAACGCCGTTGTTGCCTGGATGATCCACCGCAATCACCAGATACCCGGCCCGCGCCAGCGCCGTGCCCAGCCAGCCCATCATGCGCGCGCTGCCGCCGTTGCCATGCGAGAGCAGCAGGGTCGGCAGGCGATCACCCGCGACCGGCGCATCCTTGGCCGACCGGCCGACGTCGAACAGCGGCGCGTCGGGTGGACCGATGGTCAGCGCGGTTTCGCGGCTGCCGGCCGGGGCCGGATACCAGACCGTGTAGCGCAGCGCGTTGCGGTGCCCTGCGTCGCGCACGGCGGCGCTGGCCAGCGTCGTCGTGCCGTGGCGCTCGCCGGCGACGCCGCTTTCGCGGGCGGCGCCGACGCTCGCGAACGCCAGCAGCATTCCTCCCAGCACAGCAGCGGTCATGCGCATCTTCAACTCCTTGTCAGTGGGGACGTTCTTCGATCGGCAGCCAGATTTCCACGCCGCCCTGGCCGGTGTGCTCGTCGAACCGGGCGTCGTAGCGCTCCAGGTCCGGCGCATCGGCAAGGCTCAGGTTGGACGCAGGGAGATAATGATCCAGCAGCCAGAACCAGGTCGAGCGGATGGTCGAGATATGACCGCCGTGCCAGGCCACCAGGTAGCGACGCACCGGGATGTCCACGCGTTGCCAGTGCGCAGGCACGTTCGGTACCGTGCGTGCCGGCAGTGCCGCGATGTAGTCGAAGCCGCCATCGTCATCACTGTTGCAGCACACGCCGAAGCTGACCGGTGCCGGCGTCGGCCACTCGCGGTTGAGCTGGGCCCATTGGCCCGGAATGGCGCCGCTGCTGTCGCGGGTATGCCGCATGCCGACGCCTGCCACCTGGAACGCTGGCGTATCGAGCAGCCGGGGGGCTTCAATGCAGGCTGACGGGGCCTCGTCCAGCCGGATCGCCTGCACCAGCGCCAGCCCATCGGTGCCCTGTTCGCGTACCCGTTCCGGTGTCTGCCCGAACAGTTCGCTGAAGGCCCGGGTAAAGGCGGCATGGGTGGTGTAGCCGGCCCCCAGCGCCACCTGCAGGATGTCGCCGGCGCCGTTGGCCAACCGCTGCGCAGCAGCGGTCAGGCGGCGCCCGCGCAGGTAGCGCACCACCGAGGTGCCGGTGCGGGCCTGGAACAGGCGTGACAGATGAAACGGCGACAGGCCGGCCGCAGCGGCAATATCGGCCAGCGCCAGGGGCTGGTCCGCATGGGTTTCGATGTACCACAACGCCTTGCCCGCCGCGCTCATCCTGCCGTCCCCGGATCCAATGGCGGCACAGTAGCGGATCGGCAGGCGCGGCGTTTAGCAGTTCTTGCGCCAGTGCCGCATCAAGCTGTCGCACCGACGTCATGCCTCCTTCACAGATCGCGCCGAGACTGCGCGCCTTGTCCACGCCTGGTGTATCCGCACAGGTGCTGGCCCTGTCGCGTCCTCCCGGAGCCCTGCCGTGCATCGTTCGAAGCTTTCGCGTTCCATCCTCCTTGCCCTTTCCATGGCCAGCGCAGGAGGCGCGATCGCAGCGGAGGCCGATGCGGTCGATGCCGCGGGCAGCAGCCGTGCGGCGCCCACCCAGCTCGACGCGATGCTGGTCACCGGCACCCGCGCCTCCAACCGCACCCAGTTCGAAACGCTGGCGCCGGTGGACGTGTTCACCAAGGAAGACATCAAGTCCGTCGAGTCGACCGATCTGAAGGACGTGCTGGCACAGCTGGTGCCGTCATTCGTGGTACAGCGCCTGCCGATGGCGGACGGCCAGGTGTTCGTGCGCCCGGCGACGCTGCGTGGCCTGTCGCCGGACCAGACCCTGGTGCTGGTCAACGGTCGCCGCTTCCATCGCAGCGCGCTGCTCGGCAACCGCGGTGCGCAGGCGGCCGACCTGGCGCAGATGCCGACCAGTGCGATCAAGCGCATCGAAGTGCTGCGCGATGGTGCCTCGGCGCAGTACGGCTCGGACGCCATCGCCGGCGTCATCAACATCATTCTCGAGGATGGCCCCGGTACCGAGATCACTGCCGGCTATTCGCAGTATGCGCAGGGCGATGGCGCGTCGCGCGATTTCAGTGCGCGCACCGGCTGGTCGTTGGGTGACTACGGCAGCCTGGTGCTGTTCGCCGAATCGTCCAATTCCGACGCCACCTCGCGCACCCGCCAGCGCCCGGATGCGATCGCCTTCCAGGCCGCGCATCCGGATCTGGACGTGCCCAACCCGGTACAGCGCTGGGGCCAGCCGGAACTGGAAAGCCGCCGCGTCGGCTTCAATGTGAAGGCCAACGCCAGCGACACGCTGGAGCTCTATGCCTTTGGCCTGTACAGCCACAGCGATGGTGTCAGCGATTTCAACTGGCGCAACCCGGACACCACCACCGGTGCCTACCGCACCACGGCGATCTTCCCCGGCTGGAACCTGCGTTCGATCTATCCGGTGGGTTTCAGCCCGCAGTACGGCAACGTCCAGAACGACCTGCAACTGGTCGGTGGCCTGCGTGGCGAGATCACCCCGAAGCTGCGCTGGGATGTCAGCGCCTCGTACGGGCGCAACGCGATCGACTACAGCCTGAAGAACTCGATCAACGCCTCGCTCGGCCCGGCCAGCCCGACCGCATTCGATCTCGGCCGCCTGACCCACACCGAGAAGAACGCCAACGCCGACTTCACCTACGAGTGGGACGCGGGCGCGCTGTCCAAGCCGATCAACGTCGCCTTCGGTGGCGAGTTCCGCCAGGAGACCTACCAGGTACGTGCCGGTGATCCGGCCTCGTACGCGGTGGGCCCGGGCGCAGCGGCAGGCCTGGAGGCCAACTCCAACGGCGCGCCTGGCTTCTCGGCCAGCCAGGCCGGGCAGTGGAGCCAGCGCAGCAAGGCCGCCTACGTGGATATGGAAGTGCCGCTGGGCGAGCGCTGGAGCATCGGCGCGGCCAGCCGCTACGAGGACTTCTCCAGCTTTGGCAGCACGCTGGACGGCAAGCTCTCGGCGCGTTTCGCGATTACCCCGGACGTAGCCCTGCGCGGTACCGTGTCCACCGGCTTCCGTGCACCGACCCCGGCGCAGCTCAACACCACCAGCACCACCCAGGGCCTGGACACGCGCACGCTGCAGATCTTCACCAGTGGCCGCCTGTCGCCGAACGATCCGCTGGCGCAGCTGCTCGGTGCCAGGCCACTGAAACCGGAGGAATCGCGTACCGCGTCGCTGGGCCTGACCTGGCGCACCGACCTGGGCCTGTCCGGCTCGGTGGATGTCTACCAGATCAAGCTCACCGACCGCTTCAGCCAGTCGGCCAGCTTCGCCATTCCGGCCGGCACACCGAATCCGCTGGGCTATACCTCGGTGAACTATTTCACCAACGACTTCGATACCACCACCACCGGCGTGGACGTGGTCGGCAACTACCTTCGCGATCTCGGCGCGGCTCGCATGACGCTGACCCTGGCCTACAACTACAACCGCACCCGGGTGGACAACGGCAGCACCTCGGTGGCCACCAACGAAACCCAGCGCGTGCTGTTCGAAGACCGCCTGCCCGAGCACAAGGGCAGCCTGACCGGCAGCTGGGACATCGGTGCCTGGTCGCTGATGGCGCGCATGCGCTACTACGGTGCCTGGACCGACTCCAGCGGCAATGCAACGGGCGATATCTACCAGCGTTTCGGTGCGATGAGCTTCCTCGACCTGGCCGTCGGCTATCGCATCAACGGGCACCACAGCCTGCGCGTGGGTGCCGACAACGTGCTCGACCGCTATCCGGATGAGGCGGTCTTCCAGGCCAGCCGCGGCCTGGTCTACTCGCGCAACGCGCCGTACGACACCGATGGTGCAAATGTGTACGCGCAGTACCGGCTGACCTTCTGATGGACAGCCGCCGCCGTAACCTGCTGCGCGCCGGCACGCTGCTGCCGGCCGCCGCTGCACTGTCTTCACTGCCCTCCACGGCCGCCACGCGTTACGCTGCGCCCATGCAGATTCCCGCAACGACCGTGGCGCCGGACGTGCTGGCCCGCGATGAAGGCTACTGGACCGCCGTGGCCAGTCACTTCGACATCACCGACGAAGTGAACCACCTGGAGAACGGCTACTGGGGTGCAATGGGCCGCGAGACGTTGGCCAGCTACCAGCGCCACACCGCCGAGGTGAACCGTGGCAACGCATGGTATGGCCGCCGCGAGTTTCCGGCGCAGTACATGGCGGTGCAGCGGCAGGTGGCCGGGTTGCTGGGCGTGGGCGCCGACGAGATCGCACTGACCCGTGGCGCCACCGAAGCGATGCTGGCCCTGATCGGCGGCTACAACCGCCTGCAGCCTGGCGAACAGGTGCTCTACGCCGACATCGACTACGACAGCATGATCGGCGCGATGCGCTGGCTGCAACAGCGTCGTGGCGTGCAGGTGGAGCGCATCGCGTTGCCGGCGGTGCCGGACCACGCACAGATCCTGCAGGCGTATGAGGACGCATTCGCGCGGCTTCCGCGCCTGAAACTGGTGCTGCTGACCCAGGTCAGCCACCGCCATGGGCTGGTGTTGCCGGTGGCGGAAATCGCCGAGCGTGCGCGTGCGCGCGGCATCGATGTGATCGTTGATGCCGCGCATGGGTTTGGCCAGATCGACTACGTGGTGCCGCAGCTGAAGGCTGACTTCGTCGGCATCAACCTGCACAAATGGATCGGGGCGCCGGTCGGTGTCGGCGCGATGTATGTGCGCAGGGGCCGCGTTGCGGACCTTGACCCGTACATGGGTGAGACCGACGACGGCCGCGTGGGCAGCCGCGTGCACACCGGTACGGTCAACTTCGCCGCCTACCTGGCACTGCCGGAAGCCATTGCCCTGCACCAGCGCATCGGCGTGGCCAACAAGCAGGCGCGCCTGCGCTACCTGCGTGAGCGCTGGACGCTGCCGGCGCGGCAGATGGCGCATATCGAAGTGCTGTCTTCGCCGGACCCGGCGCTGGCGAGTGCATTGGCCAGCTTCCGCCTGCGCGGGCGCACCAGCGCGGCTGACAATGTCGCGCTGCAGAAGCGCCTGCTGGACGAGCATCGCGTGTTCACCACCCATCGCGACGGCTTGGACTCCGGCGCCTGCGTGCGGGTGACACCGTCGGTGTTCACCCGGCCGGCGCAGATGGATGCGCTGGTGAAGGCGCTCTTCGCCCTGGCCTGACCCTGCTTTGGTAGGTGCCAACCTTGGTTGGCACATTCCAACCACGCATGGCGTGGAGGCTCCCCGCCTAGCGCTCGATCGCCGGCAAGGCATCCGACAACAACAACCGATCAATCCGCCGCAGCGCACTTTCCAGCTGCCGGCGATCCGCCGCCAGCCCCAGCGACAGCCGCACGCCGTTCTGTTGCAGCACCCCGGGCGGGCAGAACGCCGATGACGGTGCGATGGCCAGTCCCTGCAGCTGCGCGGTACGCACCAGCGTGGCGTCGGTCCACGGCGCCGGCACCCGGCACCAGGCATGCAGGCCCCCGGCACGCTGCAGCAGCGACGGCGCGAGCAGGTAGCGCGCCATGCGCATGCGTTCGCGCGCCTCGGTACGCACCTGGGCCAGCAGTGACTGCGCCGAACCATCCAGCAGCAGCTGGCTGGCCAGCGCCGACACCAGCGGATGCCCCATCAACCGGGTGGCCCGCAGGGCCGATGCCATCGCCTCGGCGTGCGCGGCGCTCGGGCATTGCACGAAGGCGGTGCGCAGACCGGGGCTGATCACCTTCGACAACGTCGCCACATGGAACACATGACGCGGTGCCAGCGTTGCCAGTGGTACCGGCGCCTCTTCGGCGAGGTGCCAGTACGGATCGTCTTCGATCGCCAGCAGGCCTTCGCATTCCAGCACACGCGCCAGCGCTTCGCGCCGCTGCAACGACAGGGTCAGCGCGGTTGGGTTCTGGCAGGTGGGGTTGAGATAGACCAGCCGCGCGCCGCCGTTGCGCGCGTGCCGGGCCAGCGCCTCGGGGCACATGCCGTGTTCGTCGCCTTCCACCGGTACAAGCCGCCGGCCGAGGGCCCTCGCGGCCTGCAGCAGGCCCGGGTAGACCAGCGTGTCACACAGGATTGCGTCGCCATCGCGGCCCTGGCTGACCAGGATGGCGGCCAACGCCACCTGCGCGCCTTCGGTCAGCAGCAGGCAGTTGTCATCCACGGTGCCCAGCATCGGCTGCAGCCAGCGCGCTGCTGCATGGCGATCAGTGGGGTTGCCACCACCCAGGTGATAGGTCATCAGGTTAGGTGCGTTGCTGCGTGCAAGCACGGCGGCGGCACCGCGGCGCAGGGTCTCGGCCAGCGCATCGGCATCGGGCACCGGCGGCACGTTCATGCTCAGGTCCACCACCTGGTCGAAGCCAGCCTTGGGCGGTGCGATGAAACTGCCCTGTGGTCCACGCGCCTCGATCAGGCCGCGCTTGCGTGCTTCATCGAACGCCCGCGTCACCGTGGTCAGGTCGACGCCGAGCTGCTGCGCCAACGCGCGCTGCGAGGGCAGGCGCTGGCCCGGCGCAAGACCACCGCGGCGCACCGTGCGTTCCAGCGAATTGACGATGCGCAGGTAGATCGGCCCGTTGTGCGCGAGCACGTCCTGCACCCATTCGCGGGCTGCGACATCCGGTCGCGGCATGTACGGAGCATGTCGGGGCGTATCGTTGCTTCCAACGGCGGGAGCCTGTCCATAACCATCGGTCGGTTCGGACAGGTGACCGCCGTTGTTGTTTGCGGCGCCCGCACCGGCCAGCGTCAGTGATGTCATTGCGCGTCCTCAGCGCTTGGCCTGCCAGGGGCAGTAGCAGCCCACGGCAAGCAGTCCTTTCGGGCGCACGGTTTCGCCGCGCACCAGTCTGTCCAGCAGCGGTTCGACGAAGCTGTTGGCCGAGTTGCAGACCATGCCGATGCTGTACGGACCGGCGTAGGCTAGATGGCCCTGGCGATCCCAGATCGCGACAGCAGGGCTGGCCGGAATGTGCTCGATGCCGCCGATGGTCGGCAGGTTGATCACCTTGTTGCGCAGCGGCTCGGGCAGTTCGCCCTGGGTGCCCGGGCGGCGGATCGCATAGAAATCGATGCCGGCGCGGCGGTACATGCTGATCAGGTAGCTCAGGTGCGCACCGGTCTCGCGGTTGCACACGCCGCAGGCCGGGTCCCAGAAATGCACCACGCGGATGCGGCCGGTATCCCCGGCCAGATCGGCTGGCAGGCGCAGCTGCGAATCATCGAAGACGATGGCCTGTTCGGTGAACGTGGATTGCGCGCTGTAGCCGAAGTACTGCCACAGCGCAGCCGCGACGCCGGCCATGAACAGGCAGGCGAGGGCGATCATCGTCGGCAGCAGCCAGCGGCGACGCGGCGCACCTGCGCCCATCAGGAATCTTCCCCGCCGAACTTGTGCACGTACTGCTTGCGCATCTCGCGGCAGGAATCGGCCTGCGCGCGGCGCTGGATCTCACTGCGGGACGGATCCTCGCTGCGCTGCATGCATTGCTCGATGGCGTGGCGTTCGGCGGCCTGCACATCCACGGTCTGCGGCTGCAGGCAGACCCAGGCCAGGGCGGCCAGCATCAACACGACAAAGCCGCCACACCCGGCCATCACCAGGTGGAACTTCAGTTTCTCGGCCCGCATCGAGGCACGTCCCTTCATCCATACATTACATACAAAATATCATCTTGTATGGATATCGCGCCATGCACGGCGTTCAGACGATGGCGCTGTGCCGGGCCTCGGGGGCCTCGGACAGGATCTCGTTCAGTTTGGCCAGCGCCCCGGCCAGTGCGCCCTGGTCGACCGCGCCGCCCAGCGACAAGCGGATCGCATTGCCCGGCGGCGGCTCTTCCACACTGAAGGCATCGGAGCTGGCGATGCCCAGCCCCTGCTCCTGGGCGGCCTGGATCAGCCGGTATTGGTCCAGCCGCGGCGGCAGCGGCAGCCACACGTGCAGGCCGGCCGGGTGCGCCCGCGCGCGGGACGGCAGGTACTGCGCGGCAATGGCCTGGCGCTCGCGCAGCTCCTGCTGGAAGCGCTGCACCATGTCCTGGGCCTGGCCGCTGCGGATCCACTGCGAAGCCACCGCCACCATCGACTGGGTCGGCATCAGCGCGATCGCGCGCAGGGCGTCCAGCACCGGTTCCATCGGCTCGCCGGCCGGCACCACCAAGTAGGCGGTGCGCAGGCCCGGGGCCAGGCACTTGGACAGGGTGGAGATGTAATAGACCGGACAGCCCGCATCGCGGTGTGCGGCCAGCGGCTGCTCGGCGTCCCCGGCCAGCAACCAGTAGGGATCGTCTTCGATCACGGTCAGATCGTGGCGCTTCGCGACCGCCAGCAGCGCCTGCCGGCGCTGTGCTGACATCGTCGCCGTGGTCGGGTTCTGGATGGTCGGCACCAGGTACAGCAGGCGCGGGCGACGCAGCTGGCAGGCCTCTTCCAGCGCTTCAGGCAGCATGCCTTCGGCGTCCATCGCCACCGGCACCACGCCCCGCTGCAGCACGCGCGCGGCGGCCAGCAGGCCCGGGTAGGTCAGCTGCTCGGCGGCGATCAGCTCGCCCGGCTGGGTGCGGGCAAGGATCAGCGCGCACAGCGCGGTCTGCGCGCCGGGGCAGATCACCACCTGGTCGGCGCCGACCGTGCCCAGCATCGGCGCCAGCCACTGCACGGCGGCGGCGCGGTCCTCGCGGGTGCCGGCGCCGACGTGGTAGCTCATCAGTTCGCCTTGGCCCAGCTGCTGGCCCACGTGCTGGAAGCCGGCCTCCATGCCCTGTGCGAACGGCGCGCTGCCCAGCAGCGGCGGGATGTTCATGCTCAGGTCGACCGAGGTGCTGCGGTTGCCAGCCGACAGCGCGATGAAGGTACCGCCAGCGCCGTGCGCATCCAGCAGGCCGGCCTGGCGCAGCTCGGCGAAGGCACGGGTGACCGTGGTCAGGTCCACGCCCACCTGCTGGGCCAGGTCGCGCTGCGGCGGCAGGCGGTCACCCGGGCGCAGCACGCCGTCATCCACCGCATCGCGCACCTGCTGGGCAATCTGCAGGTACAGCGGGCCGGCGCCCTCGCGGAAGGGGCGAACCCAGGTGCGATTGGGGTGTTTCAGGCGGCGGCCGGCGGCAGGTGGCGTCATCGGTCAGTTTTTTCCATACGTGCAGATGCACAATTCCATACAATGATGTATCTTGTATGGGCTTGATTGGAGTGGTTCGCCTTCTTGTAGGCGGCCTCGTACCCACAGTGTAGCCGCTCCACGCCCGGGCGCTGCGCGCAGGCGAGCCGGTCAAGCGCGCTTCTTCAACAGGGTTGACCTCCAATGAATATCTGCTGGAACCGCATCCGCCTGGCGCTGGTCGCCCTGGCCTGCGTCGGCCTGTCAGGCTGTGACTGGGTGCTGCTGGATTCGAAGGGCATGGTCGGGCTCGCCCAGCGCGACCTGATCCTGATCTGCATCGGCCTGATGCTGATCGTGGTGATACCGGCCATCGTGCTGACCTTCGTATTTGCCTGGCGCTTCCGCGCCGGCAACACCAAAGCGAAATACATGCCGGACTGGTCGCACTCCACCAAGGTGGAGATCGTGGTCTGGGGCGTGCCGCTGCTGATCATTGCCGGCCTGGCGGTGATCGTGTGGAAGTCGACCCACGAGCTGGACCCGTACAAGCCGCTGGACGTGGCCGGTGAGCCGCTGCACGTGGACGTGATCGCCACCGACTGGAAGTGGGTGTTCGTGTACCCGGACCTGGGCATCGCCACGGTCAACCAGCTCAACTTCCCGGCCAACCGCCCGCTGGCGTTCAACATCACCTCCAACTCGACGATGAACACCTTCTTCATCCCGCAGCTGGGCGGGCAGATCTACGCGATGGCCGGCATGCGCACGCAGCTGCACCTGATCGCCAACGAGCCCGGCCAGTTCCGTGGCATGTCCGGCAACTACAGCGGGCATGGCTTCTCGAACATGAAGTTCATCGCCACCGCCAGCAGCAACGAGGAGTTCGAGCGCTGGGTGGCCGAGGTGCGCAGCGCGCCCGACGCACTGAGCTTCACGCAGTTCAAGGCGCTGGCCGCACCGTCGAAGAACGCACCGGTGCAGCACTTTTCCAGCGTCGAACCGCTGCTGTTCAAGAAGGTCATCGACCAATTCATCGGCGTCGGTGAGAACACTGCTGCTGCTACCCCGGCGGGTGCTGCCGGTGGTGCACAGGTTTCCCAGGAGTAACGAACATGTTGGGTAAATTGACGTGGGAGGCCGTGCCGCTGCACGAGCCGATCGTCGTGGTCACACTGGCGGCCATGGTGCTGGGCGGCCTCGCGCTGCTCGGCGCGGTGACGTACTTCAAGCTGTGGGGCCCGCTCTGGCGTGACTGGTTCACTACCGTGGACCACAAGAAGATCGGCATCATGTACGTGGTGGTGGCGCTGGTCATGCTGGTGCGTGGCTTCGCCGATGCGCTGATGATGCGCGCGCAGCTGGCCGCGGCTGGCCCGGGCAGTGACGGCTTCCTGCCACCGGAGCACTACGACCAGATCTTCACCGCGCACGGCGTGATCATGATCTTCTTCGTGGCCACCCCGTTCGTGGTCGGCCTGATGAACATCATCGTGCCGCTGCAGATCGGTGCGCGCGACATGGCGTTCCCGTTCCTCAACGCCTTCAGCTTCTGGATCTTCGTGGTCGGCGCTGCGCTGATGATGATCTCGCTCGGTGTTGGCGAATTCGCCATGACCGGCTGGGTGGCCTATCCGCCGCTGTCGGGCATCGAGTTCAGTCCCGGGGTCGGTGTCGATTACTACATCTGGGCGTTGCAGGCTTCGGGCATCGGCACATTGCTGACCGGCGTCAACCTGTTCATCACCATCCTGCGCATGCGTGCGCCGGGCATGACCCTGATGAAGATGCCGGTGTTCACCTGGACCGTGCTGGTCACCAGCGTGATCATCATCGCCGCCTTCCCGATCCTGACCGTGGCGCTGGGTGCGCTCACCCTGGACCGCTACCTGGACTTCAACTTCTACACCAACACGTTGGGTGGCAACCCGATGATGTACGTGAACCTGGTGTGGGCCTGGGGCCATCCGGAGGTGTACATCCTGGTGCTGCCGGCATTCGGCATCTTCTCTGAAGTGACTGCCACCTTCGCGCGCAAGAAGCTGTTCGGCTACAAGTCGATGGTGGGCGCCACGCTGGCGATCGGCATCCTGTCGTTCATCGTCTGGCTGCACCACTTCTTCACCATGGGCTCCGGTGCCAGCGTCAATGCCTTCTTCGGCATCATGACGATGATCATCGCCATTCCTACCGGCGTGAAGATCTTCACCTGGCTGTTCACCATGTACGGTGGCCGCGTCGAGTTCAGCGTGCCGATGCTGTGGACCATCGCCTTCCTGGTCACCTTCACCATCGGTGGCATGACCGGCGTGCTGCTGGCCATCCCGGGCGCGGACTTCCTG
Organism: Stenotrophomonas sp. SMYL41; assembly: GCF_036319965.1. NCBI lineage: Bacteria > Pseudomonadati > Pseudomonadota > Gammaproteobacteria > Lysobacterales > Lysobacteraceae > Stenotrophomonas > Stenotrophomonas sp. SMYL41. The sequence continues at coordinate 233,826 of NZ_JAWIRX010000005.1, forward strand.
CTGCACAACAGCCTGTTCCTGGTCGCGCACTTCCACAACACCATCATTGGCGGCGCGCTGTTCGGCTACCTGGCCGGCTTCGCCTACTGGTTCCCGAAGGTGTTCGGCTTCACCCTCAACGAGCGCCTGGGCAAGTGGTCGTTCGCCTGCTGGGTGATCGGCTTCTACCTGGCCTTCATGCCGCTGTACATGCTCGGCTTCATGGGCATGACCCGCCGCATGAACCAGTACGACAACCCGGCGTGGACGCCGTACCTGATCGCCGCCTTCATCGGTGCACTGTTCGTGTTCGCGGGCATCATCCTGATGCTGGTGCAGATCTACGTGAGCGTGCGTGACCGCAAGCGCAACCTGGACCTGACCGGCGACCCGTGGAACGCACGCACGCTGGAATGGGCCACGCCGTCGCCGCCACCGTTCTACAACTTCGCCGTAGTGCCCAAGGCCGACGAACTGGATGCCTTCCACGAAGCGAAGAAGCGCGGCCTGCTGCCGCCGCCGAAGAAGTACGCGCCGATCCACATGCCGAAGAACACCGGCGTGCCGCTGATCCTCAACATCTGGATCCTGGTGCTGTGCTTCGCCCTGGTCTGGCACATCTGGTGGATGGCCGCGGCCAGCTTCATCGCGATGATCGTCACCCTGATCGTGCGGTCCTACGACGAGGACGTGGACTACTACGTCAGTTCCGAAGAGGTGGCGCGCACCGAAGCGGCCAACCTTGCCAAGCTGAAGGAGGTACGCGCATGAACCTGTTGACCCGCCCGGACCTGGCCAGCGACACGCAGGCGCACGAGGACCACCACGAACACGACCATGGCCACGAGCAGGGCGGCATGAAGGTGTTCGGCATGTGGGTCTACCTCATGTCCGACCTGGTGCTGTTCGGTTCGCTGTTCGCCTCGTACGCGGTGCTCAGCACCGCCTACGCTGGCGGCCCCACCGGCAAGGAGCTGTTCTCGCTGCCGTTCGTGATGGCCGAGACCTTCCTGCTGCTGGTCTCCAGCATCACCTACGGCCAGGCCGTGCTGGCGATGCATCGTCACGATGCCTCCTCGGTGCTGCGCTGGCTGGGCGTGACCTTCGTGCTCGGTGCCTCGTTCATTGGCATGGAGATCTACGAGTTCTCGCACCTGATCCACGAAGGCGCCGGCCCGAGCACCAGTGCCTACCTGTCGGCGTTCTTCGCGCTGGTCGCCACCCACGGCCTGCACGTGGCCAGCGGCCTGATCTGGATGGCCGTGGTCATGCACCAGGTCTACCGTCGCGGCCTGACCCCGACCAACATCACCCGCGTGTCGTGCCTGAGCCTGTTCTGGCACTTCCTGGACCTGGTGTGGATCTGCGTCTTCACCTTCGTCTACCTGATCGGAGCCTTCTGACATGGCCCACGTCGAAACCTCGCGCGCCGGCAATGCGCACGGCTCCACCAAGTCCTACCTGATCGGCTTCGTGCTGTGCGCGCTGCTGACCGTGGTGCCGTTCGCGCTGGTGATGAATCCGGTGCTGTCGCGGCCGCTCACGCTGTTCCTGCTGGTCGGTTTCGCGGTGGCGCAGATCCTGGTGCAGCTGGTCTATTTCCTGCACATGGACCGCAAGTCCGAGGGTGGCTGGAACCTGGCCAGCTTCGTGTTCACCCTGGTGATCCTGTTCATCGTCGTCGCACTGTCGGTCTGGATCATCTGGAGCATGCACTACCACATGATGATCAACTGAGCCTGCCAACCGTGAAAGGCATTGCGTTCCCCCATCGTGGCCTGCGCCTGGCCGCAGGCCTGCTGCTCGGCCTGCTGGCCGGCTGCAGTGCGCAGTCGCGCATGGACTTCTACGCGAAGGACATCGCCTGCGAGGAGCTCGGCCAGCAGTGGTCGATGCCCGACAGCCACGGCACCGTGCGCGGCCCGAAGGACCTGCAGGGGCAGGTGACCTATCTGTTCTTCGGCTTCACCCGCTGCCCGGACGTGTGCCCGACCACGATGGTCGAGCTGAGCCAGGTCAAGCACCTGATGGGCAAGGATGCCGACCAGCTGCAGGTGGTGTTCGTCAGCGTCGACCCGGCCCGCGACACGCCGGAGGTCGCGCGCACCTATGTGGAAGCATTCGACCCCAAGGCGATCGCGCTGGTCGGCAACGAAGCGCAGCTGGCAGCGATGGCCAGCGACTTCAAGGCGTTCTACGAGAAAGAGCCCGGCCCGGTACCGGATACCTACACCATGAGCCACATCGCCGGTGGCTACGTGTTCGACCGTCAGGGCCGCCTGCGCCTGTTCGCGCCGTACGGCATGCCGGTGGAAAAGCTGTTCTCCGACGTGCAGCGCCTGCTGCTCGAGCCCGACCACCCGGCCGCCGGCAACGACGCACTGGCCAGCTGCCACCTCGCGCACAGCGACACACTCGCCGCCCGCTGACACCACCTCTACCGCGGTGGGTGTCGACCTTGGTCGGCACACCCCCACACATCAATCCCCCGGCCGGCCAGGAGAGCCAACCGGCCAGGGGCACCACTCAACGCCTTACTTGGTCTCTTCCCACTGCACCACGTCCGGCTCGGTGGCGCGGATACCGGCGGTGGACAGCAGCTTGGTGGTCGCATCCAGCGCCGCGTTCACCGACGGGTACTCCACGATGGCCTGGCCCGAAGCCTTCGACACCTTCACAACGGTGCCTCCGGTGGCGGTTGCCGCGCGCTGGGCCGATGCTGCATCGGTGAAGAACACCTTGACCCGCGATGTCGCCACCACCGGCGCTCCGTCACGGGAGACCGCCGCCGCGAACTTGCCGGCACCTGCATCAGCAGGCGCGGCCGCTGCACTATCCAGCGAACGCTTGGTACGCGAGCTGGTGGTCGCCGCCGCCTGCGGGGTGATCGTGAACTGGCCGCCGCTGGCCTGCTTCACGGTGGTCGAGGGTGACAGCTGGAAGCGCGTGCCGCCCACATCGAACGAGCGGCCGGTAGCGGACGCCTTCAGTTCCTGCGCATCCACGGTCGACAGGGTCCTGGCCGGAGGAGTCTGCCCCGAGCTCTGTGCCCAGGCAGCGGAGGTCATCGCCGCGAAGGCGAGCGTGCTCAACAGAATGGTCGTCTTCATCATCAGTGCCCCAGAACGCGGATCTTGAAGAATTCGAGGTTGCCGCGCGATGCAGCGGTCGCGGCCTGCCCCATGTCGGTGACTTCCAGCGTCCAGGTGCCGCTGGCATTCTCATCCAGGAAGGCATTGCTGGACAGCAGGTCCCAACTGGTGAAGTTGCTCTGCGCGCCCCCCGTGCCCGAACCGATCGCGGTGAACGCCGGTTGCACCACGCTGCGGGTGCCGCTGGGCGACACCAGCACGAACTGCAGCTGGCGCGTGTTGCGGTGGTTGACCCGGAAGCCCAGCTGCACGCTTTCAATGTTGCGCGCGCCGTTGGCCAACTGGAAGGTCAGGCGTGCGGCGGCAGCCGAGGTGTTGCCGATGGCCACGGTACGCGTCGTGTTGCGCCAGCCGCTGTCGACCAGTGGTCCCAGCGACTGGAAGTTCTCGGCGACCTGCACTGCACGCGCAGCGTTGACCACACCGAAGCCGTACCAGTTGCTGTAGGCACGGTTGGCTGCATTCACCGTCCAGCCCGGAACCAGCGTGCGCCCATCGGCCAGCGTCACCGCCGGCTGGTTCGGGTGGTTGCGGGTGGCGGTGGTGGCCAGGATGTACTTCACATCGCGATAGGACAGGTTCGGGTTGGCTTCCAGCACCAGTGCCGCCACGCCCGAGACCATCGGCGCCGACGCCGAGGTGCCGTTCATCTTGGCGGTGTAGTTGCAGGTGCTGTCGATGGCCGACAGGTTGCTGTCCAGGGTGTTCTGGCGATTGGTGTTCTTGTTGCTGCCCTGCGCGCACCCGGTCACGTCGGTGGTGACGATGGCCGGGTCGTACGCGCGTGCCACCAGGCCGGGGGCGTACTGCGCCTGCAGGCCGTACTCGCCGCCAAAGGCCGACACCCACAGGGCCGAGCCGGTGGAGGAGTACGACGAGCGCACGCCATCGGCGCGCACCGCGCCTACGGTGATCACGTTGAACAGGTTGTTGCGCGGATCGCGGCCGGCCGGCACGCAGCCGGTGTTGCGGTTCTTGGTGTCCGTGGTGCAGACATCCTGGGTCTGGCTGATCGAAGCATTGTTGAAGTTGTTGCCGGCCGACTTCACGTAGATGCCGCCGCGGCCACCGCGCGTGCCCGACAGCGCCTGCTCGTACGAACGAATCGTGTTCTCGCTGTACGCCAGCGGCAGGTTGGGATTGCCTGGGCCGGCGCCCCAGCTGTTGTTGAACACCTCCACGTCGGCCGATTCTGCGCCGTCCCACCAGGCGTACTCGATGTTGCTCTGCTGGTTGCCCAGCGCTGAGCGCGAAATCGGGTTGAAGCCCTTCAGGGTCGCCGCCGGCGCCACGCCGCGCACGCCCAGGTTGTTGGCACCTACCGCGCCGGCGATGCCACCGACCATGGTGCCGTGGTTGTCGACATCCGGGTTGGTCGGGGTGGGGTTGTTCGAACCGTTGGCGAAGTTCTTGCCGGCCACCGCCGCCACGTTGGCCGCCAGGTCCGGATGCGCGATCTGCAGGCCATCATCGACGATGGCGATGGTGACGCCCTGGCCGCGGATGCCATTGCGGAACAGGCCATCCACGTTCAGATCGTTGCCGGCCACCGGCAGCGTGTCGGCCGGGACCGTCTGCCCGGTGTTGAGCAGGTGCCACTGGATGCCCGCCAGTGGATCGGCCTGTTGGGCCTGGGCGGTGGCGGCCAGGCTGCCCAGCACCAGGGCAGTGGCAAGGGCCAGGCGCGCGGAGCGCGGTGGCGCGGAGCGTTGCGTGTGTCGCTTCATACACGAATCCTTCTGTTGTGAATCGGCATGGCAGGACGGCGGGGCGGGACTGCCCCATCGCAACGAGCCAAACGCGACACAACGAAGAACCCCCTACCTCTTCACACACCCAATATGCAGATGTGCCAATTGCGTCACAAACACTTAGTACGTCTGGTTATGACAGTGCACTCAAACATCTTCACGCCATCTTCGCGCGGTTGAAGTTGAGTCGTGGGAAACAGGAAGAACTACTTGCGGATGACCACGCACATGAAGAACGAACGCCAGCGCGGCCGTGCGCGCGCAGACCAGACCCCGCTCTCGGTCGCCGCCATCCGCAAGGTGGTACTGGCCGTGCATACGCGCAGCCACGACTATGGCGACGATGCCGATATCGCCGAGTTGCTGCCCGAGCTGGCAGCATTCGGCATCACCACGGTGAAACCGCTGCGCCTGTTGATGAAGCGGCACCGACGGGCCCTGCTGCAGGAGGAGCGGATCGTCATGCGACGCGCAGAGACGCTGCATCTGCGAACCGAGTGGCGGCCCGGTGGCATAGACGTGCATGCCAACACCAGTCGCTACGCCATCGGCGGCCTGGTCCGCACCAGCATGGAACACGAATTCGGATTCGAAACGATGCTGCCCTTCCATGAGGTGCGCGAGGACGAATCCGCGTAGCGCGGTGCCCGTTCGGCGGGCGTGGCAGCCACGTCCCGGCGTCATCGCGCGCCCTCACATCGCGCTGTGCTACTACAGCCCGTGCACCCTTCCACACGGAGCACGATGATGGTCAATCCGCTCGCCCAGGCCCATCGCGGCCTCGGCACCACGCTGTTCAGCCTGTTGAACCCGATACCCTTCGGCTTCTTCGTCGGCGCACTCATCTTCGACGCGATCTATCTCAACAGCGCCGAGGTGATGTGGGGCAAGGCCGCCGCCTGGCTGATCACCTTCGGCCTGCTGATCGCCATCATTCCGCGCCTGATCAACCTGTTCGCGGTCTGGCGCCGCAACGGCACCGCTACCCGCATCGACCGCATCGACTTCTTCCTCAACCTGGTGGCGGTGGTGCTGGCCATCTGGAACGCCTTCGTACACAGCCGCGATGCCTATGCCGTCGCGGTGCCGGGCACGATCCTGTCGGCGCTGACCGTGGCCCTGATCGCCCTGGGCCTGATCCTGCTGTCACTGCAGGCGCCGGTGCTGCAGGGAGGTCGTCATGGCTAAGCACATCCTGCCCATCGTGGGCGCCCTGGCGCTGGCCGTGATGCTGTCGGCCTGTGCCGGCAAGGCCGAATACCATCCGGCCGACCAGTCGGGCCCGCAGCCGCCGCTGCCCAAGCCGGCCAACTTCCTGATGCCGCCGATGCAGGTGCCCAAGGGCGTCGGCTGGGCCGAGGGGCAGTCACCCACGGTGGCCGACGGACTGAAGATCGAACGCATCGCGGCCAACCTGCAGCATCCGCGCCGCCTGCTCACCCTGCCCAATGGCGATGTGCTGGTGGTGGAAGGCAACGGCCCCGGGGAAGAACCGGTCACCACGCCCAAGCAGTGGATCGCCGGCAAGGTGAAGGCGCGCTCGGGCAAGGCGGGCAAGGGCGGCAACCGGGTCACCCTGCTGCGCCGTGCGCCTGGCACTTCCACGTGGACCCAGCACGTGTACATCGAGGGCCTGCATTCGCCGTTCGGCATCCAGCTGATCGGCGACACGCTGTACGTGGCCAACACCGGCAACATCATGCAGTACCACTACGTGCCCGGCGAAACCCGCATGTCCGACAAGGGCCGCGAGTTCACCGACCTGCCCAGCACCATCAACCACCACTGGACCAAGGAACTGCTGGCCAGCCGCGATGGCCGCAAGCTGTACGTGGGCGTGGGCTCCAACAGCAACATCACCGAGAACGGCCTGGCCGTCGAATACCGCCGCGCGGTGGTGCTGGAAGTGGACGTGGCCACCCGTGGTAGCCGCATCTACGCCTCGGGCATCCGCAATCCGACCGGGCTGGATTGGGAGCCGAGCACCGGCCAGCTGTGGGCGGTCGCGAACGAGCGCGATGAGATCGGTGCCGACCTGGTGCCGGATTACCTCACCTCGGTGAAGGAGGATGGCTTCTACGGTTGGCCTTACAGCTACTACGGCCAGCATGTGGACGAGCGCGTGCAGCCGCAGCGGCCGGACCTGGTGGCCAAGGCGATCGTGCCGGACTACGCCATCGGCTCGCACGTGGCACCGCTGGGCCTGCTGTTCTACACCGGCCAGGCACTGCCGGCGCAGTACCACGGCGGCGCCTTCATCGGCGAACACGGCAGCTGGGACCGCTCGCCGTTGAGCGGCTACGAAGTGGTCTACGTGCCGTTCAAGGACGGCAAGCCGACCGGGCGGCCGCAGACCGTGGTCAGCGGCTTCGCCTCGAAGGACGAGAAGACCCTGATGGGCGCACCGGTGGGCATGGCCATGGACGCCGAGGGTGCATTGCTGGTGGCCGACGACGTGGGCGATGTTGTGTGGCGGGTGTCTGCGAAATAGCTGTGTAGCGTCGAGCCACGCTCGACTGCGTTGGATCTGGCGTTTGTAGAGCCGAGCCCATGCTCGGATCACGCGCGCAGCGCAGGGGTTCCGCGCACAGGCCGAAAAGCAGCCGAGCATGGGCTCGGCGCTACACTTCCGAAGGTGCCGCGCGCAGCCCGCTGAACACCGACTCGGCAGCAAACCCCACGCCACCCAGCAGCACGCCGAAATACGCCACCGTGGCCACCACGAAACCGTACCCAGCCGCCACCGCCGCACCATCGCGCTGGATGAAGCCAATCGCAAACGACATCAGCGCAAGCGCCGGCAAGGTATTGCTGAACGGAATCGGCCCGGCCGGCGCCATCAGCAGCAGGGTCGCGAACACCAGCATCAGGTTGTTCAGGCGCATCATCTTCTTCGAGCGCACCATCACCGCCAGCCGCATCGGCCGCGACAGCCGCTCCATGCGGTGTACCCATTTCAGCGCACGGCCCAGGTTGGCCTTCAGCTTGTCGGTGGCGATCTCGCGGCGCGCCAGCTTCTGCGGCACCCACAGCGGTCGGTTACGCACCCGGCTCAGGCCGATCAGCAGGATCGAGGCGCCAAACACCGTACTCAACCCGGGAATCGACACCGGGATGATGAAGATGGCCGAGAGCAGGATCACGATCAGCAGCAGGCCTTCATCGCCCAGCGCGCTGAGCAGGGTACCGACGCTCACCTGGTCGCCGGGCAGCTCGTCGATCATCTGCTCGATCTGCTGGGCCAGGGGCGCGCTGTCATTGGTTTCGGGGGCACGGTAGGTCATGCGTCGCAAGGTTCTCCAGGGAAGGGCGGTCAATGGGCCGTCCTGCGGTGGGGGACGCACAGGCTCAATGAGTATCGCGTACGTTTGGCCGAGGAACTGAACGAATGATGAGATTCTGTGCCTGGAGTTCGCTGTGCCCACCCCGCCTGGCTCGGCGAGGATGAACTAGGAAGTACTGCACTTGCGGAGGTAGGAGCCTGCGGCTGACTGGAGTCCCAACTGCGTCCAATATGCTGGGTTAGGTGACCTTGGATAGAGACGGACAGTGGTGGGCGTCTGATCTTCATACTGCACCGTCGACTCTAACTCGAGTAGCTTCGGCGCCAAGCATCTGCGTACCAGCGCGGATTGAGAAGAACTCTCTGATTTTCCGGGAACGTCATCACCGTACACAATGGCGATGGCCCATTCCTTCGCTATCCCTTTCAATGAATCCGGGAAAACAACGTCAACGGAAGCGTTGGGCGGAACCTCGCCTAGGGTGACCACCGAGCGCCAAGATCCATTCTGGATGTGGACCCAGACCGGTCGTGCTGCGCGGGCTCCAGAGTTCGTGATTGTGATCTCGACCTGACCCCAGGCTGGTTGCATTGTGCCTGAGCGACTCATCTCCATGGTTCGGCCAACCAATCCTTTGGCAATGGTCAGAGAAGGCTGCGTCATCTCGATCTGCTGACGATGCAGCTCTTCCGTGAATTCTTGGGCGGTCATAGCGACTTCCGCCGCTTGCTCGGACACTCTCAGTGAACGTACCGAGGTCTCATAACTGAGCCAGGCGGCAAGAGCCGAGATGATGGCTGCAACCGTAGAAAGACCCGCCGGGCGAGTAAGCGAACGCAATAGCGACGACACTAAGTCGATAGCGGCGTCGACGGCGTTTCGAAGATGCCAATTGGCTCCTTCAACTAGATCGCGTAGTCGGTCCACGGCATCATCGAATAACGGATGGGTACAATGTATCGGCCAGGTACGCGGTCGCTTTAGGGGCCGCCTGCGGGCTGCAGATGCTTGTTTGCTTGGAGGGAGCCGCTGAAGGCTCCACTTGGATCAGTTGAGAATTTCTAAGAGGATCGTGAAGTGATGGACATGGGCCGCAGGCAATCGACCATCGAACTGGTCGCCATCGACATGGATGGCACCCTGCTGGACCCCACCCACACGCTTACCGCCCGGGCCAAGCAGGCGATCGCGCAGGCGCGCGCGCTGGGCGTGCACATCGTGCTGACCAGTGGCCGCCCCGTCCCCGGCCTGGCGCCGTACCTGCACGAGCTCGGCATCACTGGCAACGACGACTACTGCATCGCCTGCAATGGCGGCCTGGTTCAGCGCATCGGCACGTGCGAAACCGTGGTCGAGTATCCGCTCAGCTTCGACGACTTCCTGTTCTGCGAGCAGGTGGCCCGCGACCTGGGCGTGCACTTCCAGGCACTGGACAGCCAGCGCATGTACACGCCCAACCAGGACATCAGTTACTACACCGTGGCCGACTCGCATCTTTCGCGGATGCCGCTGTCGTACCGCCGCGTGGCCGACATGGACCCGTCCATGTCCTTCATCAAGCTGATGATGATCGACGCGCCGGACGTGCTGGATGCCGCCATCGCACGCCTGCCCGCCGAGCTGACCGAGCGCTTCGCGGTGCTGAAGAGCGCACCGTTCTTCCTGGAAGTGTTCGACCACCGTGCCGGCAAGGGACCGAGCCTGCAGAAGCTGGCCGAGCACCTGGGCATCGACCGCGCCAACGTGATGGCCATCGGTGACCAGGAGAACGACCTGACCATGCTGCAGTACGCCGGTACCAGCGTGGCGATGGGCAATGCCATCGACGCGGTGAAGGCGGTGGCGCGGTTCGAGACCACAAGCAACGCCGACGAAGGCGTGGCGCGTGCGATCGAGCGTTTCGTCCTGCAATGATCCGGCCTACATCATGAGCTGGACGTTGATGATGTTTGCTCAGTCCTTTGTCAATGAGCGGATGTCGGCGCAGGTTTTCTCTGAGTCCTACATTGAGCTATGGAAGATCGAGCGCGATCTTGACTTGTTGGCTTTGGATGACGCAGGGCTTTCAACTTGCCTGTCCAGCATCTTCTGTGCTGCCGACATGTATTGCGACGAAGAGGTAGATCGCCATGCGTATGAGCTTGATGCCGCCCAGCTGCATGCTGCCGTTGTGGCTCAGATCGATGAGTGGAAGCGGTCCACGACTGCTCTCTAGCCTGACTTGGATGTATACCTGCGTATAGCCAATACATCCCCATCGCCATCGGCGCTGTACCACGGCGCAATGGCGAATGCGGCAGTGCGATGCAAGAATTTCGCACGTCGAAATCACCCCACCGAATCCCACGGCAGATGATCGCCTTCGTCTGCTGACCGGCGCGCACCGCGCCGTCACTCCTTCAACGCAATCGCATCGCCAGCCAGGGCGCCGATACCGGTGCTGCAACGCGCTGGGCGTGTGCCTGCGCCGCTCTCTCCCTGCACACGGATTTACTGCCATGAACACCCCACCCACGACGCGCCTCGCCCTGGCCATCATCGCGGCCATCACCGCACCTGCGTACGCCGCAGAAACGCACGATGCCGCGCACGACTCGCCCACCACGCTCAACGCCCTGCAGGTCATCGCCACGCCGCGCGGCGCGGCCGTGGCACCGACCCAGGTGGTCGGTCCCAACCGCTACATCATCAAGGCCGAAGACCTCGACGCGATGGTCACCGGCAACAATGGCCTGGCCATGCTGAAGCAGGTACCTGGCGCCAGCTACACCGCCACCGATGGGCTGGGCCTGGATATCTCCGCCACCAGCCTGTTCGTGCGCGGCTTCCGCATGAACGAAATGGGCATCACCTTCGAAGGCGTGCCGCTGAATGACAACGGCTTCCTCTCGCTTACCGGCACCAGCGTGGTGAACGTGGGCGTGCCCGATGGCATCGGCGCGATCACGGTCAGCCCCGGTGGCGCACCGGTCAGCGTGTTCTCCAGCAGCGTCAACGGCGGCAGCCTGGAATACCGTCTGCGCGAGCTGCAGGACACGCCCAGCCTGCGCGTGAAGCAGGGCGTGGGCAGCAACAACACGCTGGTCACCACCGTATCCGGGCAGAGCGGCCAGCTCGGCGAGCATGGCCCGAAGGTGCTGGTCGACCTGCAGCGCGTGTCCGCCGACAAGTACCAGGGCGAGGGCACCCAGAACTTCCTGCGCGGCGACCTGAAGCTGCAGCAGGACGTTGCCTGGGGCGACTTCACCGTGTTCCTGTCCGACAGCAAGGCCAAGGTCTGGGGTTACAACAACATCTCCTTCGACATGATCCGCAAGCTGGGCTGGAAGGCCGACATCTTCTATCCGGATTACGCGTGGGCGTGGTACGTGGCCTCGCCGGAGAATGCGGACAAATCCTGCGGCGCCTACACCTGCGGTGAGCTGTCCGAACTGATCCCGTACGACACTGGCCAGATCACCCGCGACCGCGTGTCCTCGATCAACCATCGCTTCCAGCTCACCCCGGCGCTGAGCGGCAACGTGCAGTTGTACAACGCCAACAGCCATACGCAGGCCACGCTGACCGACCCGACCGTGCCGTCGCCCAACGGCGCGCCGTTCTCCGAACAGGTGCAGACGCCGCGTGTGAATCGGCTGGGTGGCATGCTCAACCTGCAGTTCGAGACCGGCGCGCACACCTTCACTGCTGGCGTCTGGCAGGAGAAGAGCAAGGCCGCGGCCAAGACCGAGTGGTACCAGCAGCCGCTGCTGGGCGAGGGCCCGCCGCTGAAGGCCACCGGTCCGTTCGATGTGTATGGCCCCGCATTCAAGACCGACAATGCATCGAGCTGGGTGACCCGCTCGCGCCAGTTCTACCTGCAGGACGACATCGTGTTGAACGACACGCTGAAGCTGGGCGTTGGCTTCAAGGCCGTCGACTTCCGCACCAGCGGTGGCGGCCTGGGGGATGCCAAGGACCGGCCGGTGAACGGCACGCTGCGGGCCAAGAGCAACTTCCTGCCGCATGTCTCGCTGTTCTGGAGCCCGACCGAATCCACCGACGCCTTCATCGACCTGGCCAACACCATGAATGGCTATCGCGTGGCCCAGCGCGGCAACATCGGCTACACCGCCTCGGCGTGGACCATCACCGACCAGGAAGAGTTCGACCGCGTGGCCGGCACGCTGCGCCCGGAGAAGAACTGGAACCTGACTGTGGGCGCATCGCATCGCTTCGACCGGCTGACGATCACCGGCGACGTGTTCTACAACGACATCCGCAACCGTCTGCTGTCGGCCGCCATCGGCACCCAGTTCGCGCAGATCAACACCGTGCGGCTGATGCCGAAGATGCACGTGATCGGTGCTGACCTCGGCATCACCGCCGACCTGACCGACCACCTGCAGTTCTACCAGGGCGTGGCCGTGGCCCGTTCGTACTACGACAGTGATTTTGTGGTGGGGGACACGGTGTACCCGATCAAGGGCAACGCCCAGCCGGGCTACCCGCAGATCTCGCTGGTGAGTGATCTTTCCGCGCACTTCGGTGACTGGCGCTTCGGTGCCACCAGCACCTCCTACCTGCGCCAGCCCTTCACCTACGAGAACGACATCCGCGTGCCGACCTTCTGGCAGGTCAACACCTATGCCGCCTATCGCTTCGGTGCGGACAGCGCCGTGCCCGGCCTGGAGCTGCGGCTGGACGTGAGCAACCTGTTCAACCGCCACAACATCGGCACCGCCACCATCGCCGGCTCGTCGTTCTCGGGGGACTACCAGACCCTGCAGCGCAGCGCGCCCCGGCAGCTGATGTTCAGCACCTCGATGGCGTTCTGAGGCAAGGAGTGGCGGGGTCAGAGCCCTTTGCTGCGCAAAGGGATCCGACCCCCAAAACCCGCCTACAAACCTGCCTTGCGCAAACAACAGGGGTTTTCTGGCAGCGACGCAAGGTTCCCACAATGTTGCTGGGTCATGCTGTCGGCATGGCACAGCACAACCCGCGAACCCCGCTGTTCGGCATCCGGGGCCCAGGACGGCCCCGGCAGGCGCTGTCCGTGGCGCCTGCAATCGACCTGCGGGCCGAGTACCAGTTCTGGCAGGTCTACGAACGCGTGGTCCGCCCGCTGCCCGGCGGTGGGCTCCCGCAGGCGTGGCTGGTCTGCCAGAAGGTCTATCGCGACCGCTGGCAGTACCCGGAGGACAGCGAGGCGGCGGGACTGTCGCGGGTGCTGTTCGGCGACAACATGACGGCTGGCCGGGCGTCGGAGCTGGCGGAGCTCCACGCGCTGGTCAGCCGTCGGGTGGCGTTGCTGGCGAAGCGGGGGCGGGTGGATTCTGCGGCGTGATGCCTGCCCTTGGTAGGTTCGACTGTCAGTCGACCGCTCTTCGCATCTACCTCGCAGAAGGCCGCGCTTCGCGCGCGAGTCGACCAGCGGTCGACTCCACCAATAGCCAACCCGACCGGCATTTCTAAGGCTTTCCCCGATCCAACTGCCGGTACCCGATCGCTTCAGCCAGGTGCGCCGTCTGGATCACCTCGCAACCTGCCAGATCGGCAATTGTGCGCGCCACGCGCAGAATCCGGTGCATCGCCCGTGCGGACAGCTGCAGCCGCTCGATGGCCTGCTCCAACAGATCCTGATCGGCCTCGCTCAGTCTCGTACAGACACGCAGCGCCGCCGGCGGCAGATGGGCATTCAGCCCGCCACGCACCTGCTGCCGGGCATGGGCGGCTTCCACTCGTGCACGTACCGCAGCACTGGGCTCACCCAGCGGCGTGCTCTCCCGCAGCTCCACCGCGTCCATGCGCGCCACGCTGATATGCAGATCGATACGGTCCAGCAACGGGCCGGACACCCGCGCGCGATAGCGGTTGATGCGTTCGTCACTGCACAGGCAGCGGTTGCTGCGGTCACCGGCCCAGCCACACGGGCAGGGATTCATCGCGGCCACGAGCTGAAAGCGCGCGGGATACTGCACGCTGCGCGCCGCGCGGGCGATGCGGATGTGGCCGGATTCCAGCGGCTCGCGCAGGGTTTCCAACGCACTTCGATTCCACTCTGGAAGCTCATCGAGGAAAAGGACACCGTGATGGGCCAGGGAGATCTCGCCGGGGCAGGGCGGATTGCCGCTGTCATTTCCAGAAATTACCGCGACTTAGGCCTTTACACCGCAACGGCTTTGGCAGATTATCGCCCTAAATTAGCACGACCAAGTGTCACAATTAAAGCGACTGCGAAGCAAATCACCATCAATGACGCGACTGAATTCACATTCTCCCGTTCGACCTTTGAAAAATAGCCGTCGGGCCCTGACGGGTAGGCTTAATTTGGCCGGTGGAGGCGTTGCGGGGTTCGAGTCGTCCTTGGAGAGGGACTGGATCCGACTGCTCGACTTCGACCCGCAAGTGCAGGTCATCAAGGAGCAGCCCTTTACGATCTACTACGACGCTGAGGATGGTCGCCGTCGCTACACGCCAGACGTTCTAGCTGAGTTGCTTGAGGGGGATGTCGCTCGCACGAGCGTGTATGAAGTGAAGCCGCTGGAGTCGTTACGATCTGAATGGAGGCAGCTGCGTCCGCGTTTCAAGGCGGCGGTTGCTCACTGCAGGGAGCGGGGATGGCGGTTCAAGATCATCACTGAGACTCACATCCGAACCCCCCGCCTAGCGAACGTCAACTTCCTTCGCCGTTATCGCTCAATGGAGCCGCTGCTTGTCCGACAGGCCCAGCTGAAGTACACCGCGTCCGTTCTCGGCCCGACGACCCCTCAAGCCCTCCTGGCCGCCGCCTACTGGTCTGCAGAAGAGCAAGCCATGGCGATCCCCGCGCTCTGGCAGCTGGTCGCGAGTGGGCAAGTCGTCGTCGACCTCAGCGTGCCGCTAACGATGTCCACAGCCATTCAGTTGGGTGCTTGACCATGTCCTTGTCCAACTTCTTCAAGGTGGAGCCTGGCGCTGAGGTCTATGTCGGCCCTCGCAAGTATCGGGTCACGCACATGCTGTCGATCGATAGCGTGCTGGCCGAAGACATGGAAACAGGTACGAGCGCGAAGCTTCGCATTGAGACCCTGTCCACGATCATCGCCGCCGAATCAGCCAACGAGGCTGGCGGGCTGCCGATCCATCACTACTCCAAGGAGGAATGGGCTGTTGCACAGAAGCGCTTCGAGGCGCTTCGCCCAATGATTGATCATCCCGTCAGAACGCGGAGCGAAGTTGCCAAGCTCGCTGCGCAGGCTGGAGTCCACGTTGCGACCTATTACAAGTGGCTGGCCGCGTATCACGACGCGGGCCACGTGGCCGCTTTGGTGCCGCGAAAGCGCGGTGCCATCAAGGGGCAGAAACACTTGGATCCTTCCCAGGAGCTGGTGATCAGTTCTGCCGTGGAAGACATCTACTTGAAGCGGCAGCGCCATTCGCCCAAGGAAGTGGTAGAGGAGGTGGCGCGCCGGTGCAAACTGGCCAAGATCAACCCTCCGGCGGCGAGCACCGTGAGGCGACGGCTCAAGGAGCTCTCGCCGGCTCTGGCGCTGCGGCGTCGAGGGCATCGGGACAAAGCACGCGACACCTATGAGCCGATTCGAGGGTCGTTCCCTGGCGCGGACTTTCCATGGGCAGTTGTGCAGATCGATCACACTCCGCTGGACGTGATGGTGGTCGACGAAGTTTACCGTCGCCCCCTCGGTAGGCCTTGGTTGACCCTTGCCATCGACGTCTACAGCCGCATGGTCGTTGGGCTGTACGTCACCCTCGACAAGCCCTCGGCGACCTCGGTTGCGATGTGTGTATCTCATGCGATGTCGCCTAAAACTGAGTACCTGGCAGCCCTGGGCATTCAAGGAGACTGGCCTGTATGGGGACAGATCGGAACGCTGCACGCTGACAACGCCAAGGAGTTCAAGTGCAAGGCTGTGACGCGTGGCTGCGAGGCCAACCATGTTGATATGCAGTGGAGGCCGGTGAAGAAGCCGCATTACGGCGGTCACATTGAGCGGTACATGGGAGTTGTCGCCACTGAGTTGAAGAAGGTGCCAGGGGCGACCTTCTCGAATACGCAGCAGCGAAAGGGCTACGACTCGGAGTCCGAAGCTGTCCTCACCATGGGGGAGGTAGAGGCGTACTTGGTAGAGTTCATCGTGAACAATTATCACCAACGCCCACATAGTCAGCTTAATAGTGCATCACCTTCCAAGGTCTGGAGGGAAGGTGTGCTCGGCTCGGCGGGCAAGCCCGGCATTGGCTATCCCCCCATGATCCAAGACATTGATCGTCTTCGGATGGACTTTCTTCCGTACTTTGAGATCACCGTCCAACGATCAGGCGTGAGGCTGGACAACATTTTCTATTACGATCCTGTCCTGGATCCGTACATTGGCGCGACGATGCCTGACGATCCTGGTCGGAAGCGTAAATTCCTCTTCGCAAGAGATCCTCGCGACATCAGTCAGATCTACTTCCTGGACCCGGCGGCGAATCGCTATACGCCAATTCCGTACAGAACGCTGTCCCACCCCGCAATCAGTGCGTCTGAGCTGCGAGAAGTGACTCGATTGGTCAAGGAGCAGAATAAGGGGGAGGTCGACGAGGAGCGTATCTTCGCGAGCATCCAGCGCAATCGTGAGCGGATTGAAGCATCTGCCGCCAGCACCAAGTCGGCGCGTCGTCAAATGGCATCACGTCCAAAGCGCAAGCGAGAGACACAGTTGCCTGCGACCACGGCAGAGGCGCCGTCGCCTACCGAATCGATAGTTGTGACTGCTGACGCAAGTCTGTTTGACCAAGAGTTGGATGTGTTTGAAGTGGGAGAGCTGGATTGATGAACGCCTACCCACATCTGTTAGAGAAGGTTGCAGAGCGGATGGATGCATCGGTCCCTGAGCGCGTGGAGTTCACGCGCAGTGACCGATGGATAGCATATCCGGTTGCGAAGGATGTCCTGGATGATCTGGATCAGATCATCGCCTACCCGACCACTCAGCGGCCGCCGTGCAGGCTGATCGTGGGCCGTGGCGACAATGGAAAGACTGCAGTGTTGAGGCAGTTCCATGCCAGGCATCCAATTTTGCTTAGGGAAGATGGGACCACGAACGCAGCCGTGGTGATCATCGGTATGCCAGCGACTCCCGATCTATCTCAGCTTTGGTCCGAGATACTGGACTCGTGCGCGGTCACGCATCGCCGTAGCGATACCGCTCCTGCCAAGTACAGCCAGGTACTGGCGATCCTGAGATACCTGAAGACCCGGGTCCTGGCGATCGACGAGTTCAACAACGTGGTCAATGCACGCAAGGGCGCTGCAGACGTGCTGGCCGGCATTCGAAAGCTGAGCAATGATCTCAATCTCAGCATCGTGGCGGCCGGAACCGAGGCTGCCATCAATGCGCTGTCCTTCGATGCGCAGATGCGCTCGCGATTCAAACCGCTCGCACTGGCACGGTGGCAGATGGATCGCTCTTACCGAGGCTTCCTTAATACGTATGAGAAGTTGTTGCCGCTGGCCAAGCCTTCTGGGCTGGCCGAGATGGAGCTGGCGTCTCTGATCTTCAAGGCGAGCGGTGTGGCGATTGGCGGCACGGTCTACCTGATCAAGGAGGCGGCGGTGATGGCCATGCGTTCGGGTGAGGAGCGAATCACCGCCGAGATCGTGTTGCAAGCCGAACTGCGCCTCAAGCAGAACTACCAGGGTGTGGTGGCAGCCACCTGAAATGCGAACGGGTTGGCCACCTATGGTGCCCGGTGAGCTCCTCAGCTCCTATCTGGCACGCTCTGCGCTAACTCGAGGTGTAAGCGCGCAGAGCTTGGTCGCCCTGGCATGTCCGGGGCGATCGGCATGGAACAGAGACATTGATGTTAGTCCCTCGGATTGTTTCCTCCTGGAACTGGCAACAGCGATTGGATGTGATGTGGATGCGCTGATGGATATGACTCTGGCCGGATTGATGAAGGGCCATTTGGAGCTCGAAGGCCCCGGTGGCGTCCGGTCCTGGGTTAACGCGGTCGGCATCTATCACCGATGCCGCACCCGCTATGGGCTGTGCTACTGCCCGCAATGTCTGGAAGAGTCCGCGGTATTCAACGCGCACTGGCGGCTGTCCTACTGGACGGTGTGCCCCGCGCACGGTGTCGTGCTGTGCGATTCCTGTCCACAGTGCGGTGCAGCCCTGGAGCCCCATCGTCAGCGGGTTGACCTGCGGCGCTGCGCCCGTTGCCATCAGCTCATGACAGGACAATTGGCAACTCTCGCGGCACCTACCCATACGCAGACTGCCCTGACTGCAGCTTCGTTGATGAGCCAGGTTCCAAGATACTGGCCGTGCGCGGCGACCTCCGGCAGCGACTACGCGTGGGGGATGCATGTGCTTCTATCGGCATTCCACGATGCCCGCGGCGTCGACTTTTGCTGCACAGGCCGGATGCGGGATCGGATCGAGCTCAGGCGGGTCCGCGAGCGGCACTTGGACATGCAACTGCTGGACGAGCTTGTGCGCCTTTGGCCGTACTCAATGCTGTCCATCGCAGAGCGATACCATCTCACCCAACGGTCCTTCAGGCGAGAGTGTCCCCACTGGCTCTGGCAAGCTGTCCGGTACCTCCCGCCAGGACGGGTAAACGGACTGGGCGCGCCCAGCTTGGCCAGAGTCAGGGCCGCCCGATCAGCGCAACTGGCGCGCCGGGCTGGCTGGCGTACCATGCGCGCCCAGATTCTCATCGAAATGGCGGGTCAATAGCATGAGCACCGACAATCACGGCAGAAGAACATGTGACTGCTGCGGGCGGCTGTTGGTAAAAGCTCATCGCATCTACAAGGGCACTGAGTACTGCCAAGCCTGCTACGAGCAGCAGTTTGCGCGGGGGATCTGCCCAACCTGCCAAGCAGGCGTGCGCTATCACGTCGCTGAGGACCAAGTGCCGGAGTGCCAGAAGTGCACCTTGGAAAAGCGGGAGTGCGGCCGGTGCCACCGGCCTACGCCCAGGGCGGCATTGATTCACACGGTGCAGCGGCCAGACTCTCTTGGCCTGAATGAAGGGTCCGTCCAGTCAATTGCGGTGTGCGCCAGCTGCGTGCCGTACTTCCGCGATCCGGAGCCATGCGGGATATGTGAAGAGCTGAGCTCCCGCTTGAGTGGAGCGGCTCATCTCCAAGCCGGTGTCCGGGCCTGTCCGATCTGCATACGAAAGGACACCCACGCAACCTGTTCCCGATGTCGGAAGCACCGTCGCGTTGCATCGATTGATGGTGATCGAGTGCTGTGCAAAGCCTGCACCGGCTTGTCGCCTGCGTCTCACCCTTGCCCGCGCTGCGAGGTGGAGGTGCCCGGTGCCGGGGCCCACATGTGCGCCTCGTGTGGAATTGCGGTCAGACTCAGGCGAGAGCAGGATCTGCGCCTGCCGCTTTTCCACCAGCCGTGGGTGGCCGAACTTTTCATGGGGTTTGGTCAATGGAGTCACACACGTAGCCCGGCCAATCCGAGGGTTCCAGCCAATGTGGTGCGCTCACTGGAGTTCTTTCTAGCGTTAGATCAGGATACTGCGCTGGAGCGACCCTTGCGGGCCGAAGACATGCTACGTCTCTTCGACTCCAAGACATTGCGTGCAAACTTGAACGCGTCCACGTATCTGCAGCAGCAGTTCGGGTTCGTGATAGATGCCACCGCCCGATCCGATGCCCAAAAGAGGTCGTTGATTGCCTCCAAGCTCAGTACCGCACAGCTTGAGCCGTGGCATCCCTATCTCCAAGGGTACGCGCAGAGCCTGGCTGGACGTGCCGCACGAACAGCCTCGCAGTACCTGGCGACCGCCGAGGCGTTCTGCCGCCAGTTCCAGGTGTCCGGTCCGTTTAGCCAGGAGCAGATCGTCGCGTTCCTTGTCGACAAGCCCGGGGCTCGGGCGAATCTTGGGCCCTGGGTGTCCTATGTGCAGAGGGAGCTCGGCTGGGCGGTCACCCTCCCGCCGAAAGTAACGGCAGGCATTGCACTCAAGGCAGACGCCCGGCAGCTGAACCAGCTGCTCGAGCAGGTCCGCAGGCAGCCCGAGCTGGATCTGTCACTTCTCAGTAAGGTGGTTGCTTTGGCCTTCGGCTACTCCGAGTCAGAACTGGCGCGCGAAGTGACAGGTATATCCGACTCCGGAGACCTGATCACCGCTAACGGGCCGGTTCAGGTTCCCGGGCCGCTCAGGTCAGCCGTCAACGGCTGGGCACGACTTCGCGGATGGGCCAGTTAGGAGGGCCGCAACCGTCTCGCTGCGGGCTCCATTCCATTCCAATTAGCCTGCATGACAGGGTCGCACTACGCCAACGGCTGCTCTACAGATGTGATGGGCACGGAGGCTCTGCCTCCTATGCGTGATCAGCAGCACTGCAGATCACTTGATGCTGGAGAAGAACTTCTTGAGCCAGTCCAGATCCCACGGTCCCTCTCCACCCGAGAGGTAGCGATGGGTAAAGAAGTAGGCCGCTTTGGGTCGATCGAAGGCTTCTTCCAAGTTCGCGCCTCGCGCACCAGCAATGATGTTCAGCGCAGTCGATATCTGCTCCTGCTTGCAAGATCCATCGCAGATCAACAGAGGGGACATCGCGCCTTGTCGCGTCTGTATTTCGATCCAGTAGGCGGTTCTTCCGTCCAGAAGGGTGACCTCCAAGACTAGCGCCGCCCGTTCTAGACCGCCCGATCTCTTGCCGATGGGGTGGACGAACTGCCAGCCGCGGCGGTACCGCTGACTCGGTGCGGTCTGGCGCTGGGCTTGGTCGAGAAAGTTCCAACAGACACGAGCGCCGACGGAGACACGCTTTGTGGAGTCGTCGGCGAAGAGCTCTTCGCAGCTTGAGATGACACGATCAAGGATCATCGCATCCATTGCCTTCATCAGCATCTTAAAGCGCGTCAGGGCTTCCCGAGTGATCAGTCGGCCTTCAAAGGAGCTTTGCGAGCCTTGCGATCCGTCGCGATCACCGTAAGAACCCTCTTCTGTCACAGGTGACTCGGGGGGCACTCGCGGTTGGGAATACTTCTTGCTGTGCTTCTTCTCAAGCTCCACCGGCTCCGGTGCTTTAATCCACTCGAATGAGTCTCCAGGGGAGTCGAACGATTGATGGTTTGTTGAACCGTTGTGGCCGTCATCGCTGGGCTTATCGTTAGGGCGTCGTCCGCCGCTGCCAGGCTTTGCACCGTAAGGACGGGGGCCGCCGGTGACTTCGACGTCACCGTCCAGGGACCCGTCATTCACCAGGATTCTTCTGGTGACTTTGAAATCATGGGGCATAGAGGTGCCGACGATGGAAGTCACCAGAAAGGTACGAAGCTGCCGGCGCTGATCGGTGTGGGGTGTCAGGAAGTAGCCAGCGACCTTGCCTTCATAGGGACCCAAGGTCGGATCCAACGGGAGCCGCGCATTGCTGAACCAGGACGTCTCCTTTCCAGGCTTGGTGTCCTGAAACGCCTTGAGCATGGGGTTGAACAGTGCGTTAGCCTGTGCCTCGCCGTACTCGTAGAAGTGAAGCAACGCCATCTGATGGGCATCATCCAGGCGCATTCCTCGCTGCATGATCACGTCAAAGGTACCAAACTCCTCGTTTCGCCCGGTTCGGTGGCCGGCGTACTCCTTGTCCAGCAATAGCGCCCTGTGCTTGGCCGTCGACCATGCCGATGATGTAAAGACAGAGGCCAAGAAAGACGATCGGGCGTAGAAGGTGCGGAAGATCAAGGCACGAGGGATGATGAATTCAATGTCTTGATGCTCCACGATCAGCACCTGGCTACCCTCGCGGATACGATGGCCCAGGTGCAGCTGGCGCGTTGGTACTGCCTTGATCGGATAGCCAGCTGACCTGGCGATCACCGAGTCCAGCGTGAGATCGCTGCCATACTTTGCTGATAGTTCCCCTTGGGCTATTGCCCGACCAAGATTGAGGTCCACCGCGGGCAGGACACCCACCCGGCGTGCCTGGCGGAAGACCTCACCGACCCGATAAGTTGGCAATGCTCCGGCAAGGATGTGCGTCTCGAAGGTCTCTGATTCCTGCGCAAAGAGGCTGGCGATCTGGGCCGGCGTCGCTTTGGCGGGATCCGATAGCGACGGGGGAAGCGGCGACAGATAGCAGCAGACTGAGGTTGAGGTTGACGCTTTGTGCGGCTTGCTGAAGCGCTCGATCCAGCGTGTGAACCAGAGTCGCGAATCGTTGGGAAAGTGCTTGAAGTCAGTCATGCATTGCGCGGGGTGCGGTTACGCCTTGATATCGGCACGCAGTCGTCGCAATTGAGGAATTGTGTATGAACGACGCTAGCCTGGCCCGGATGCGCCGGGCCAATCGGCGTCCAGACCGAAGAGCTCAGTCATAGGTACGGCACCAGCGACAGCCTCCCATTGACCAGTGGATAGGATCTGAGCATGAGTGAATCGACGCAACGCGGGTGGCACGCAGTGGGTTGACCCGGGATTGAGATAGAGCGTGTGGGGACTTCTCAGGAAAGCGATGGTGCTGAAATTGGAGAAGATCCACGCCGCAGACATGCGCGAGTAGCGTCCGCCTGACCACAATCCCTCATTGGGCCGTCCGAGGGGTAGGTCCTGCGGCGAGCCGCCGCGTCCAAACAACGCGTCAACAGAGTCGATGTCCCTGTGGAAGGCGTTCTGGCAATTAATAGCCACGACAAGGGGCAGACCGGTGACACCGTATGCCCCTGCTTTTGTCTGCAGCTTGTCCCGAAGGTGAGACATCCCGTCGACCATGATCGCGCCGCGGTGGTAGGCAGCAAGTAGGGGGTCGTCGGGGCCTGCTTCACCTGGGCTGATGGCGTGCGCCTCAATCGTCAGGGTTAGCCCCTCAAACACCCAGTCCCGGGTGGCCCAAGGCGTCTGGGTATAGGATCCCAGCTCGGCCAGCCATTGTTGGACTTGGGCTACGAAGCTACGGGCTGGCGGCGTCTTCCGGGTATTTCCCGACACAGTCACGGTGACACGGTAGTGCTCATTGCGTGCATCCCGCAGGCCTTCCATCAGGACCTGTATCGCATGCTCATCAAGTCCACTGTCATCGGTAGGCTGGATCGTGATTGCTTCCAGCAGCATCGACTCGCCGTCGGGAGCGCGCACCAGGAAGTCCGGACGCCTAGTCGATCCATTGTTGAGCTCAGGGTGAACTTCAACCTCAAACCCGGAGCGGGTCAGAAGCTGGAACAGCAACAGCTCAAACTCCGCGGATCGAATGTGAGCATCTTTCTTGAGCCGAGCGATCATTTCTTTCCGCTCGGCGGCGGGGTACCGCTGGACAGCGCAAGTGAGGAATTGGCGGAGCCTAGCCATCGATGGCCAAGATGAGCGGTTGTAAAACTGGAACAGGGACTCCTTGGCGCACCTTGGTCGAGGGTCGGTCCGATCGAAAGAATCGAAGATGAACTCTTGGGTCATATCAGTCCAGCTTACAGGCGATCTTTAAGGTCGGCGATGAATTTGGCGAGCGAGAGGCTGGACTGGTAGACGATGTTCCGTAGCTCGACAATGTCCAGTCGCCGCTTACCGCGATCGACATCACTGATCAACGGTTGGCTGCGTACCAGCTTCTCTGGAAATGTACGCTTGGGTGAGCCCCGCTGCAGTTCTGGGATTCCTGACCGCTACAGACTGGCTGGGGCGAGGTTGAGTGGTTCCTTTCCCCGCACGTATTGCTCGACGGCGCCGCGCCGGCTGCGATACTGGGCGTGAATCAGGCCAGTGTTCTTCGTGATGCGAACGTCGAGATCAAGAGCGCCAATGCTGCCGATCATCAAGGGGGAGGTGGGACGGGGCCATGTGGTGGCGGCTTGGCCAGATCGAGGGCGCCACTGATGGCGAGCGCGGAGCGGACAGTGGCACAATCGCCCGCAAGGCCCTGCCATTGGAAGGAGGAACTCCGCGTGAGTCGGTCTATGGATGACAACCTGTTGGCGCGTTACCAAGAATACGCCCACTCGGACGAGGCGTTTGCTGTGCTATTCATCAAGAGGCACCTGCCGCAGGCAAGGGGACACTGGGTGGACCCAGAGGATTTTCGCCGGTACGAGAAGTCCACGGACAACCTTCACTTCCGATTCGTGATTGGCGGGCTTTATCGCCGGAAGATATCCCCGAAGTATCCGCCGAAAGCGGACTACACCGTCCAAGGCGTCTTCAACGAACGCAGGTACCTTGCTGTGACCCGAGCCTTGACTTGGGAGGCGGCCCACCAGGACATCGCGCAGCAGAAGCGGGCAGGGGCATCCTTCTTGAAGTTTGAGGTTGTCGGCATCAGTTATGACAGAAGCCAGCGCAGCAGCGGCTTCTTCCGTGACGATGCGCCCCCGCAGATCAAGGCGTTGGCGCTCAATTTATACGATCGGACCGATCCGCTGTGGGACGAGGCAATGCAATACATCCGGGCTCCCGACTTCGTGTACGAGATTCGCAAGGCGAAGGTCTGGAGCTCCGTGCGCGCAAGTACCTCTTAACATTAGGTGACCGAGCAGACATGACCTCACGCGACTCCAGACTGGACAAGCTCGCATGGCTCCTTCTGAGTGCTCCTCAGACAGCAACACTGGAAGAGGTGGGACTGAGCGAGGATGAACTGGGCCAAGAGTTCTACCTGCAAGAAGGAAGCATAGGATTCAGTGACCGGTCTCTGACAGTTCAAAGAGCCATTAGGCACATCCAAGACACGGTGATCCTTCCCACGCTCGCCTCTCCTCAGCAACTTTTCGCTGAGCTGCAGAGGATGACTGCGCAAGCACGTCGAGCCAGGTCTGACCGTCTGGTGGGCCAAGCGCTTTCTCAACTCGGAAATTTAGGAAAGCTGGATGCCCTAGACCTGGCGTTGCAGGCATCGGAAGGGGCCAACTCAACGGTAGCCGTGCCGAGGGTGATGAGCGAGGTGCTCCCGTTGTTGGAGGGCCTGCAGCCTGAAAAACTTCTTACGTTGATCGAATGCTCCGAACAGGGTGGATTGCTGGTCTCCGGTGCGACCTACCGGATGCAGCACGAGCCAGGCCTGATCGCCCCTATCACTGAGGCCTGCGTCCAGCATCCGACGCTGAAGAGCGGTCTACTTCTGCGCAATGCGCTCATCGAGGCGACAGTCGCAGATCGAACCGATGGACTCGCCCGGATCCATGACTTGATCTCCAGCAGTCTGCCCGCGCTTTCCCTGCCGGCCTTGGAGGCCCTAGGTAAGGTGAATTGGTCCGCCGCCGAGCAGTCACAGACTGAGACGGCACTTATTGTCATCCGATCAGGATTGTCCTCGGACAAGGACGATGTGCGCAGAACGGCGATCACCGCGTGTCTGGATCTGGTCGAGACGGCGCCGGCACAACATGGCCTTATTGATGAGATCCTTGCCCTGGATGACCCCGAGCTACCCGGTCGCGTTGGCGACCATCTAGCATTCTCCGCTCATCATCTGAACCAAGAATCTTGGTACCTGGATAAGGTCGATCTGCTCGCGGGCAAGGCTGGAGTGATGCGCAATGGCCTTCATGGCATCGACCATATCCTCGCGCAGCTATTTGATGCGGACAGGTCCAGATGCATGGCGTGGATCGGTACTTGGGCGGCTGCGCACACCGACCGGGAGCTCTCACTGGCCAATGAGTTTCCAAGTCTCTTCGAGAAGATGGTGGAGGAGCGTGAGGAGCTTGGCGTTCTACTGGCGCAATGGCTCACGCATGATGAGTACCGCATGCAGAGGGCGGCAAGCGACGCACTAGACGAGCTCAGTCTTCATCGGATCACTGGGATGGTCTTCCCCGTACGCCTGCTCGATACAATGGCCGATGCCGAGCTCCAGCTACTTGTGCTTCGCACGGTCGGTCATGTCTTGAGTGATGAGCAGCGGGTGTCTTTGGTGTGGTCGCTGACCAAGGCAGGCTCTGCCCGGGGGCGTACCTATCCATTGGTGTTGGACACAATGGTCAATTCGATTGGCTACGACTATCCACATGCGGTGCGGTCGTATCTGGGCGACGTTTCCACCGGGGATGCAGCACGGCCCGAGGTCAGGTTGGCTCAAGAGATACTCGGCGCGATGGACAGCTACGACCAGCCCCTACAAGCTTTGTCCCCAGCTGAGGAGCTCCTGCCCTCGTCAGAAGAGCACAATTTGTTCCTCAAGGGGCGTGCCAAGCAGATGCGGCAATCGATGGATCGCGCCAATGAGAACTCTTTCACTGCACGGATTGCCACGATGATTCCGATCAAGGCTGGTCGATCAATGTTTCAGGTTATAGAAGGCCGGGTTGGTCATAACACGCCGATGATTTCAACGTCCCACTCAGCCGCCTTTCCCAGAAGCGAAGTCATCGACAAAGTTGGCAGCGATATGCAGCGCAGGCATATCTTTGGGATGAGGCTGGTTAGGAAATGAGACTGATCATCAAGGAATTCCTTTCCCAGCTCGGCGAATCGGGCGAGCTGGATCGCTTGCTGCCTGACCTTCTGACGCGCATGAGAATTGTGCCCATTAGCCGGGCGCAGGTGGGAGTTCGCCAGAATGGTGTCGATGTGGCAGGTATTGGTGTGGACACCAATGGTGTGCGGCGACTCTATCTTTTCGTGCTGAAGGTAGGCGATCTGGGGCGCAGAGACTGGGACGGCGGGGTGAACACCGTTCGGGTGTCACTGAACCAGATCCTGGATTCTTACCTGCAGTGCAATGTTCTTCCTGAGTATCGTGACCTGCCTATCACGGTTGTCATCTGCTCGACCGGCGACCTCAAACAGGAAGTCCAGACAGATTTTGCTGGCTTCTGCGCTCGAAACAACTCGATTTCCCTGGATTTTACCTTCTGGTCGGGCGATCACCTCGCCGAACTCATTGATCAGTACTTGTTCGACGAGTACGTCATAGATCCGGATCAGAGGGCAGATCTTCGCCGGGCATTGGCGCTTATCGGGTCACGCGACTATGACCTGCGCCATGCCTACGACCTTCTGAAGGCGCTACTCATTGAAGGCGCAGAGGCGTCGGTGTGCCTCGGGCGGACGGGTCGAAAGCGCTTTGTCCGCCAGTTGAAGACGGCCGCGCTCGTTCTGGAGATCATATTCCGCTGGGCAGCGGATGCCGGGAATCTGCTCAATGCCTTCAAGGTTGGCGAGCGCTGCTGCTTGTGGGCCTGGGAGGGAGCGCGACTGCGAGGTCTGGCCGGCCACCCCTCGATCAAGCGCGCGGTGAAGGAGATTTTCCGTTCTCATCAGCGCATCTGCGAGGCCTATCTGCAGAAGCTGCGACCCTACTACTCGGCAAGGGATGGGGTCTCCCTGTTCTCACGCGAAAACGCATTGATCACCAACACGCTATTTGAGCAGATCGGCGTACTGGCAGTTATCGGTCTGGTGCACATCCAGGTGGCGCACTTTTCAACAGACGAGGAGCAGGTGAGGCGTGCTATTGATCAGGCAGGGGAGGCCGCCGGGGCACTGCTGGAGCTGATAAGTAACAACCCGTCCTCTGGGTCCCCCCGGTACGACGGCAATGCAATCGATATCGCTTTGGCTCTCATGCTTCTCTACGTCGCGGGGGGGCATGAGCAGGCAAAGCAGTGGCTGGAAGATATGGCTGCTCGCATCAGCTTCTCGTGGCAAACCTCAAACAGCTTCCCAATTTCCACCGATTCCTTCGATGATCTGCTGGCTTTGGAGCTTGGCATTTTGGATCAAGGGCAGATCAGCAAGCTCAAGGATCTTAGTACATTGATCCCTGTGATCATGCACTGGTGCGCCATGCTGGGTGAGAGCGCTCTCTACGAGAGACTCAGCCAACTGCAGGCCAACGTGTTCAAGGACGTTTGCCTCCAGCTCTGGTATCCGGACCAAGCCACGGAGCCACTGATCTACATGCAGCAGGCGCAGTATGACAGCGGTACGACCGAGGCCCCTATTCGGTTCCCCGCCGATATCGCCGGATTCTTGGGAGCCCAGCGCCTGAGGGCACAGTCAGGAAACTTCGTTGGCCCCGAGGCCTTCTCAGCAGTCAAAGAGGGCCTACCTGTTCTGATTCCGATGGCCTGTCGGCATTTTCGCACGCCGCTCGCCCCGCAGTTTTGGCTGCCGGACGTTCCGGCTGCCTAGGCAGTGGGGAGGAGTATCTCGCGGTGCGCGCTGGAGGGGCCAAGGCGTACCAGTAGGCTCACGCCGTTGACATCCGGTTGAGGTCAGACGGAGTAGCTATGCCATGGACTGGCCGTTCCCGCGCCGTCTGATAGCACCTGGGAAGAGGACGGAGCCCAGGTCTCATCTCCAGCGACAGAAAGTGGCTAGGCTTGGCCAATGACCCTATGGAGGCTTGTCCCATGCGCCCGATCATCCTTGCTATGGATCTGGAGGGAACCCTGATCTCCAATGCCGTAAGCCAGATTCCGCGCCCTGGGTTGTATCGGTTTCTGGAGACGATGAATGGGCAGTTCGATCAGCTGGTGATGTTCACGACGGTCCCGGAGCCCCTGTTTCGGCGGATTGCCAACCTGCTGGTGTTGGAGCAACACGCACCAGCGTGGTTTGAGCACCTCGATTGCACCACCTGGTCTGGGCCAACCAAGGACCTCCGACGGGTCTCGACGGTGTTGGGCCATGCGCTCCTACTGGACGATCATGCGCCCTATGTCCATCCTGGTCAGCAGCCATGGTGGGTTGAAGTGCCGCTGTTTGGTGCACCATACGACGATGCCGATCGTGGTCTGGAGATAGCTTGCGAACGCATTGACGCCAAGCTGCACCAGCTGGCTGGATAGTCCCACCCTATGGAGGAACAATGAGAGACAAGTTGAAGCTGGCCGAGGACGACACCCTTAAGTACAAGTCGTCACGAACCCGGGGATTTGCCGGCCAAACCGATATT
Organism: Stenotrophomonas sp. SMYL41; assembly: GCF_036319965.1. Lineage (NCBI taxonomy): Bacteria > Pseudomonadati > Pseudomonadota > Gammaproteobacteria > Lysobacterales > Lysobacteraceae > Stenotrophomonas > Stenotrophomonas sp. SMYL41. Next base: position 262,816 of record NZ_JAWIRX010000005.1, read on the forward strand.
ACGGAGTACGACATTCTGGATGCGGCAGGGAACCTGATCGGTAGCGTGGAGTTCACCGAGGACGTCGCCGTCAGGGGTCTCAGGCAGACCAATACGGTGGTGCAGAGGGACGTCCAAGGTACAGTTGTGGTTTCTACCAGCTGGAATCCTGCACTGGAACCTTGAACGCCCTGAGCATCGGGCGGCGGACATCTGTTCAGGTAGCAGCGTAACGCGTACGTACGATCGTCGTTGGTAAAGTACTGAGTTCCAAAGGCCGGGAGATTGTTATGAATCTTCGAGCGATCGTGTATGCCAGCGAGGCGATCCCTGGCCTGTCCAATGAGCGGATTCATGACCTGGCTCAGAGCGCCTGCCGCTTCAATCTTCAGGCCGGTGTCACCGGCGTCCTTCTCTACGATGGACGCCGCTTCTTCCAGTATCTGGAAGGTCCAGAAGATGGGATGGCCATTGTCTACGCCAGAGTCCTGGCTGCGCGAAGCCACCACGAGATCGTGGAGTTGTGTCGCGGCCGGATTACCGCTCGCCACTTCCCCTATTGGTCGATGCGAATGCTTCCCGCAAAGGCCTATGAACTGCAAGCCGCAGCAAGTTTCGACTGGTATGGCGTGACCAGGAGTGCAGGGTTGGAGCAACTGACGCAGATCGTCCACCCGTACCTGCCTGGCAGCGATCCCCAGGCTGCCTAGGGTGGCTGACTGCCCTGTTGGATCTGCTCGCCGAGCAGAGTCAATAGCTGCTGGAAGGCGGCGGAAAACATGGATTCGTCTTCTGATGCATGCGCGCCCACAATTCCAGGAAGCATGCGTTCCCACACCTGCGATAGTCGGTCCGGAGCAGGGTGGGCAATTATCAGGGCCCGTAGGCCGTACTCCATTGCCTTGAGGTAGCCCCGATGGGCGGCAAGTTCGGTCTGGCAATGGGGACTCGGCAGGGGCGGGGTATTGGGATCATCAGGCATGACATGTCCTCATTGGATGGACAGCACTCCAGATTGGCGGGATAGTTTGTCCAATCAAAGGAGCGCGTGACTTGAGCATCCTCAATGTTCTTGTAAGCCATGAACAGCTCGTGGTTGCCGTGGATACCCTGGCCCACGATGCGCTGACAGGGGCTCCATCAGCGGGGGCAAAGCTTCTGCTGATCCCACATTACAATCTCGTGCTCGCGTGCCGGGGCTCCGCGCAGTTCTTCCTGCGAATGTACGAGCTATCTCTGCAGGCCAGCTTCCGCGCAGATTTTACGATGGAGCAGTTGATGGCCGAGTTCGGCCTGGTCATTGATCAACTGTGGCCGAACTATCAAGGCGCCGCAGAGCGCGCTGGTTTGCCCACTGCCGAGTTGGGATGCGAACTGGTACTTGGGGGCTGGTCTCCCCGAAATGGTCGAATGATGGCCACCGCCTATGCCAAAAGCGACATCCACCACCCCACGGTCGTCCAGCCCATCACAGGTCAACTAGCGGCACCTGGAGACCCCTTAAGGCACAGACCCGCCAGCATGGCGCCTGCCGACGTACTAGAGGCGGGGAAGCTTCAGGCCAAGTTTCTCAATAGGCCTGGAATGCCAGCGTGGGCGGGGGGAGACCTATTGTGCGCGGTCGTGAACAAGGATGAGGTCACAGTGCGCAACTTGGGCGCGATCTGAGTCGTGCTCGTTGTGTGAATGGCATGTTTGCGCCGACGGAGACAAGCCTGGTCAACGCCGCGTCGACGTCAGCACCTCCAAATGGTCAGGGGAAATCGTCAAGTATGGTCATGGGTCAGCATCCTCAGATACCAAAGAATCGGCTGGTGGAGCGCCAAGGCTTGCGGGCCGCGGCCGATCTATTTGAGCGGCGTCATCACGTCTTCCAAGAAGTGCCGCTGCAACACGACTTTGGGCGAGATGCACTCGTCGACTTTGTCCATGAGGGTGAGATGACAGGCCTATCGATCGGACTGCAGATCAAGTCCGGGGCCTCCTACCGACGGTCGGACGGAGACTACTTCATACCTGTCGGCGCTCATGGCAGTGTATGGCGAGATTCCACGGTACCCATCTTTGGGATCGTCTTCGACCCCGACTGTGGTGGCCTGTTCTGGGCCGACATCACGCGTGTGCTGACGGAGACTACTACGCTTCCAGCGGCGATTCAGGTCTCAAAGGTGCAGCGGTTGGACAGCGCCTTGGGGTATCAGGGGATGCTGGATGCTGTAAAGCGGCACGCGCAGCAGCCCACCAGGGACCTGGGGGCACGCCTGCTCAGCCAGGACCAGGCTACTCAGATCGCGGCCGTTGCCGAGTCTTGGGCGCTTGCCAGACACGCTCCGCATTCTCTGGTACTGCTCAGACGGCTCATCACCGAGCTTTCCCCGGCGGCGACTCGTAACGCCATCTGGCTGCTGGCGCTCGCACTAGGCAATCCGGACGTCTACTACGACAGCAAGACCTGGCTGCCCGCTCATGTTAGAGATCGCTTGAGCAGAGCATTGGGCTTCAGCGCGCAGGAGCTGAAGCATCTGCTTTCCTCTGTAGACGTTGAGGAATGGCAGCGAGGCGGACTGGGGCAGGCGCTAGATGTGATGCTTTTCCATGATCAGGATATTTCGGAGGAGATAGTGCAGATGGCCTGCCGCCAGCTGTCCGCCCAGGGCCTAACTCGCGAGGCTGTTCGTCTGATCGGATCATTCGCATGTCGGCTCAGCGATCCGTCCGGTGCTCTGGACAGACTCTCAGTCCTTCTACCAAACCTTCTTGAGGACCCGCTGATGGTGATGTGGCGCAACGATGTGGCACAAGGATATGGAATTGCGCTGTACTGATCTTGGATAGTCGCGGCTGCGCGTGTTGTCGCCCCAGAGCGTGTTCACTGAAGACGAACTAGGATATGGGGCTGCGAAGGCATAGAATCGCGCTCTCAGAGCTGCCTGGTCGCGTTAGCCATGTCATCCAAGTACATACCAAACACTACCCTGAAGGACGGAAGAGAGGTCTATCTGGAAGCTTGCGATGTTGATTGGTCATCCACAGCTTTCAGCGATCAGGGTCTTGAAGTCGGAAAGGCAGTTTTCACGCCATTGGATGCTGACAACGAGGAGTTCCTTGTCACCAACATCGAGGTGATCGTGGGTTATCAGGGACAGGGCCTTTCCGTAGCGTTGATCAAGGAGTTTGCGTCGGAAACTGGTGCCGGCATATGGTTTGAGAACAGGGTCGGGGTCGCCCTTGACAGCGGGGCCCATCTCACTACCGATGGACAGGGGGTGGCGGCGGCGCTTGTCAAAAAGGGCATTGCTCGCTGGCACTTCCCAGACTGAGACTGTGCCGCCAGTAGCGGCTTTGGGTGTGCCTTGGCCGTACAGCGCTATGCGGCCCTTGCGTGCGCTTGAGTGGACATCTCCTTCCAGCGTCAGGGGCATCAGGATTCGGTGGCCCTACTAAAGGATAGGGCGCACTCGCCGATACCTGCTGGATATCTCTGCTCATTGAGAGCAGTTGAAGGAGAGAGGCTTATCCATGGATAAGACGCAGTTCGATACGCTCCCGCTTGGGCAGAGCGATGAGCCGGAACCGGCCTGCATGAAGTTCGTCTATATCGACGAGAGCGGGCACACGGGCGACCTGGTCAACACCGGTCGGTCGTTCGAGTTCGGTGAGCAGCCTCACTTCGTGCTGGCGGCCGTTGGGCCCATGAGCAGCGAACAGGCGTCCCGATTGCTCGATGACATCGTGGCCAAGCACCGTCTGCATCAAATGCGAGAGCTCAAATCAGAGCTGCTTCACCGGCGCCCTGGAGTCGCGCGCGATCTGGCACGAGGATTGGGGGAGCTGGATATCCCCATTTTCATTGAGGTGGTGGATAAAGCGTTCTATCTGATCGCCTCCATTATCAACTCGCAGATCATTCCGCCAGGGTCGGGTCCTGAGCTTGACGAGGGCGAGGTATACCTGCGAAACCGTCTGGCAGACTACCTCTACGCAAACCTGCCCGATTCAGTGCTAGGGGTCTATGTCGACGCCTGCAAGCTAAGTTCTCCAGAAGCTGTGCGCGCCAGTCTTGTCACCTTGCAGGCATGGGCTGAAGAGGCGGCGCTGGAGGACGACCCAGAAGACCGTCAACTCCTGTACCTGCTGCGCCAGAGCATGGGTCACTCCCTGGAGGTATTCGACTTCGCCATGAAGCACGATCCGCAGGGGCACCACACCTACTTGCCACTGCCAGATGAGGGCAAGCAACACGCGACCTACTGGCTGCTTCCCAACTACTCGTCGCTGACCAATCTATACGCCCGGATCAACAAGTGCTGTGCAGGTCGCCTTTCGGATGTCACCTTAGTGCATGATGAGCAGACGCAGTACGATGAGGTCCTTCGTGCTGCCAAGGCGAAGGTAGAGACCTTTGTCGATACCTCTGGCTATGAGCACCCCGGTGCCGACTACTCATTTGTCGAGCATGCCGGCCTGGCCTTTGAGTCCTCAGCCCAGACTCCCGGGCTGATGATTGCCGATGTCATTGCCGGACACGTCAGGCGGGTCATGCGCGAGCATGCTGCGGAGTCGGATATCCACCCACAAGCTTGGGATGCGTTCCTCCAAGTATGGGACGCCGGTAATCTTGAACGAGGCACAGGCATGAATTTGGTGTTGCCTACGGCGACGGTGGAACGCCTGCATCATCGAGTACTTCTACGCCGCCACGAGCGAGCTCGAGAGACGGTGGCTCCGCACTTACCCAGGTCGAAAAGCGACTCGACGGCCTAGCTCTGTCCAGAATCCAGCACACGCCTTGCGCTCCACCGGCATGGGCGGCTTGGATGCGCCCCGGGGCTCCAGCAGTACTGGCCACCGCACAGAACCTGACGCCGTATCCATTTGCGCTGCTGGTTGCCGGCCCCGCTATCTTCAAGGCTATGTTGCGTCTTGTTGAACGTGGTCCGCAAATTTATGATCCAGAGGACGCCGAAAATCTAAGACGCGCGTCATTTTCAGCGAGCCATCTGGCTCGGCCATACACACCGAAAAAGGGAACACGTTGTGGAATTCAAGAACGATGACGTTGTAGGGATCAAGAAGGCGGACGCGCTCTCCTACATCCGCTCTGAACTGAGCGTGCTCGAGCAGATGGGGAGCAAGGAGGAGTTCCTCAAGTACAAGGCCCGCGTGGAAGGCGAGCTCTTGATGATGCTACGCCTGGGTATCATCAGTAACGCAGAGAGTCAGGCACTGGGCGAAGAGCTATCGCAGGCTCGTGAGCGCGCGGCAGCGAAACTCGGCCAGTAAGCCCGTTCGTCAACTCCTCTGCGCGGGCAGGTGGCCCAGTCTGCGCAGGAAATTTCAGTCACCAGTGCTAGTCGTTGGTGTCCACAGCAAATCCAACACCGCCACAGGGGGAAATGCCATGGCTACGGTTCCAAGTCCTGAGCAGAGTGCACGGAAGATTCTGAAGCTGTTTGTCGAGCACTTCGAGGCTCGAGCGGGGAAGGTCCTGCGTCTGAGCAACTTCAACTCGGTTATTTATGACTACGACATCAAGGCATCAGACTTCAACGACGGCTTGTAGTACGCACTTGAGAAGGAATGGATTGAACACTCGCAGGGGCAGTCCTACATCTTGACACAAGCGGGCTTCGACGAGGCCTGAGTGTCGGTGCCGGGAGGCGGAAGCTCTCATCGCTGCCTATGAGTGCGCGCTACGCCTTGCCGTTGCCGATAGCCGGGGTGCGAGCGGATACTCCGGCTGTCGGCCTTTAGGGTATCGGTGGAGACCGGTCCAGAAGATGGATGTTGTGTGGAGCCGCGTGCGCCTACTCTGTGTTGACCGCCGCGGCGAACCTCTCCATGCTCGCAACCCTTAGCCCGATTGCCATCAGCATGACCAGCGAAACCACCACCAGGACCATCTTCTACTCTTGGCAGAGCGATCTGCCCAATGCGACCAATCGCCAGCTGATCAAGAAACAGCTGCGCTTGGCCATCAATGCTGCCGAAGAAAAGCACTCTGGCCTATCCATTACGTTGGATGAGGCAACTCGCGATACCTCTGGTAGCCAGAACGTTCCGCTGACGATTCTGGAGAAGATACGCAAGGCAGATTACTTCATCTGCGACGTATCTACGATCAACAAGAGCGCCGCACCATCTGACAGGAGGGTGCCCAACCCCAACGTGATTTTCGAGCTTGGCTATGCGGTCGCCATGCTGGGCTGGGGGCGCATCATCCTGCTTGTAAATGAGGAGTTCGGTCCGCTTTCAGATCTGCCGTTTGATATTGATCGGCAACGCGCCTCTGGCTACAAGGCGAGCGAGCCTGTTACCAAGAATCAGAAGGATAGCCTCCTGTCGCTATTGAGCGTTGCTGTTGATACGTTGATCAGCTTGGCACCAGATAAGCCCGGTGCGGAGAAGTCGCCGGAGCAGCTGAGGCGCTCTCGCGACCTGGCCGCGCTGAGAAGGGTGATATCTACGCTTGATTTGAATGTTCTGGATGTTCATATGCAGTGGGCGCCTCGCGTGCTCACATCAGACACGGTGGATATGTATGAGAGTTTCAGCGGCGTGCTTGCGGCAAGCTCGTTTCATCTCCATGACGCAGCGGCTCATGAGCTTCTCATTCAATTCGAAGAGGAATTTGCCGAGACCGTGCGCTACTGGCAGGTCTATCGCCCTGCGCCGGACGGAAGCCGATATTTCTTCTCCAATCCTGGAGATGCGTCTCTTTCCCCAGATCAGGAGATCGTCTGGCAGAAGATCGAAGTCGCGTTGGACCGGATGCGTCTGCTACTTCCGAAACTCCTCAGCCATGTTCGTCACGAGTACGTCGAGATTGACATCTAGGCGACGTAACGGTCGCGGCACTCATTTACCAGCGCAGGAAGCGCCGGCCCAAGGCCGAGCCGAGCGCAGCTATCAGCAGCACGGCCAAGCTGTACCACACAGCGACAAATCCGGCGCCATCGTTCACACAGGCGACTGTATAGCCAAGTGCGCCAAGCGCACCGGCGAGAAGGCCGCATAGTGCGCCTGCCAAGGCGGGGCGTGTTGGAATCGCCTGGCGCAGGATGACCAGGGTGATTGCCAATGGCGGCAGTGACGCCAGCACGATAGTGCCTACGCAGCGTGCTACCGACCAATGCGAGGTTCCAAGCAGTGGATATCCAGAGCCGTCCAGTATCACGCCGACAAGCAGGAGCGCAGTTACCAGGATCAGCAGCTCGGCTCCCAAACGGTCGCCGGGTCGACCGGCACGTTGGACCATTTACTGCCGCCGTCAGAGCCAACAAGGACATGCAGCCTACCTTGAGGGCGAAGAGCCACGTTCCCACCACGCGCTCCAAGTCGGGCCCCCGGTCAACCGGCTCTTGCCCGCGTTCCTGCTCGTCTGCAGTTACGTGGTGATGCAAGTAGAGGTGAAGCAGCAGCCACCAATCTTCCGACGCCCTAGGCGGCCTATAGCTTCGGACGGAGTGGCAATTCCAACCTCTACCGATTGCACACTGGCGGCCTCAAGGCCGCCAGTGCCTTCAAGTCGGGCGCTTGGCCGTGGCTCAGAGGCCTCGCTCGATCAGTGTCGCTTGCAGGGCGTTGTACTGCGCGACGACCGCTGCTGAATCGTAGATCGCCAGCAGTTGCCTCAGCGCCTCCTCCTCGACAGGGCCATGGTAAATGCCCATTTCCTTGAGCCCTGAGAGGGCGGTCAAGAACACTTTGAGCCCAAATCCCTCTTCAGCGACGCCGTCAAAGTACTGATCGAGCATTATGCATGTGGCAAGAAGACGCTGGGCGCCAGGTGGGTGCGTCTGATTGGCCGGAACATCCCAGCTGCGGTCGAGGTGGATACTGTCGATGGCGGCATTTGCGATCACAAGAAGGACAGCACCTGCCTGCTTGATCGCGTCCTGCTCCGATTCATGCCCCGTGGCCAAGCTGTGGGCCCACGCATCCACGATATCAAGCCCATGAAGGATTGCTCGACCATCGGCCGATATCTCCTCGCCGAGCTGAGCCTCCTGCTTTTGGCCGGCAATGCTGTGCACGTTGTGCCGGTCCATTACGTGGCCCACTTCATGACCGAACAGGGCCGCCAAACCAAGCATCTGCGCGGCCTCGCCCAACCTGTTCCGCGGTACGTCAATAGCGTCGTGGAACGGACGCATCCGTTCACTGTTGCTTATCCAATCGTGAGTCGCAAAAAAATTTCCTACGCGCGCGAGCCGAACGCAAGCGCCACGAGTGATGACGATGCTTGAACAGCCATTGAGGGTACTCACAAAGGCGTTCTCGTCGTAGGAGTTTTCAATCCCCCACACGCCGTGAACCTGTGACGAGCGATAGGCAAAAAAGCTGCGGCAAAGCTGATCGACGATGGCAACGGATGTAGAGAGCACCTCATCCGAGCGCGCCTCTTCAGGAGAAACAAACGTCAAATCCGGAAAGAAGTTGACTAACTGTGCATGGCTCTCATCAAAACGCTTAAACATTCCGTGTCCACTCCCTTCTGAGTCTATCGAGTGTTGCGTTGCCATGCTTGGTTCAGCATGGTCTGTAGACCCTGTGGGTCCATGCGGACGGTAAGTCATAGCGCAGGCCAGGTCAAAGTAGAACTGTACGAGTCCAGCAGCGCTGAATCGACAGGGGCGAGTACGCAGCCTGCGGCGCGAATAGGAGAATCTTCCCTCTGCCCAAGCCATGAGGAGAGCTGTAAAGTTCGGCGACGGACAGCCGATAACTCGCAATGCGAAAGTAGGCGAAATGGCGCCCCATCGATCCAGATGGGGCTAGAGATGTTGGGGCGGAGGAGTACCCATGGAAGGCAAAGAACTAGTTGCACTCAGCGGTGCGATCATCGCAGCGATCTTGGCTATCGCCAAGCTGATCGCAGACAAGGAATCGCGCACGTCTGATTTCCGGAAGGACTGGATTGGCTCCTTCCGAAGCGCTCTGGCTGAACTCCTGGGCGAAGCCTATGTTATCTCTGGCCGCATCTGGATTCGGGTTCAGCACGCCCAGGTGGATGCGGAACGCTCGGGAAAGTCCGTGGGCGCTCCGCTGTTGGGCAAGGCTGACACTGAGGTGCTCGAGGAACAGCTGACCAGTCACTGGAACACGTTGAGGAAAGCTCATCGTACGGTGCTGCTACATCTGAACTTTGGGGAGACAGCTTGGGGGCTGCCCTACATTACCCAAGACATCTCAGTTGAGCAGAAGGTGGAGGAGAGGTGGAAGCTTCTGATTCGCAACAGCCAGTTCAGTCCGGCGCAGCAGCCAAGTGACATCTATCAGACCAGCCAGAACGGTAGCCCGTCAGGTGCCGCAGCGTTGCTGGTGTCTGAACTGGAAAGGCTGATCGGTGCAATGCTCGGTCCGTACGAGAAAGTCGGTACCAAGGAGCAGTACGCGCTCATCAAGCGGTCTATTGACGATGCAACGCTACTAGGCAACCTGGTGATCAAGCCGGAGTGGAATCGAATCAAGAAAGGCGAGCGGAACTATCGCAGCGCGATGGGCTTTCTGAAATGTTTCGGCGCAATCGGGGTCATCATCTTGTTGATCGTGAGTGTGGGCGAATCCAAGCCCACAGCGCCTGCCGGCGGCTCCACGATCAACGTCAGTGTGAGCGGCGCGCCACAAGCAATCCGCTCGTCATTGTCACCTACGACTAGCTCGCCTACATCTGGGCTGATGGAGTCTAGTCTTGAGCGGGTGCCTTCGCCGCCTTCTTCGCACGGGTCTTCTTCGCAGAAGCCTTCTTGGCCGCCGCAACAGGGGGCGTCCCGCTGGTCTTACCCGGAGCGTTGGTTACCACCTTCCGAGCCGACTTCGACGAGGCCTTAGCTACTTTCCGCGGGCGAGATTTGCGGGAGGAACTGGGCGGCTTGCCGGCATCGGCGGGCTGCAGAAGGGATTTGAAATCGGCAGAAACATTGCGTGGACCGTCCTCAGGCATGCCAACGGCCAACTTCTTCAGCTCAATGTTCGCTTCCCGGTCGGTGAACTGCTGGTGGAGCTTCTTGATCGAATCAGTGAGGCTCTTTTCAAACTCTTCGTATGCCGGCGGGCATGAGCCATCCAGGAACTCCAGCATCGAGCAGAACCGGGTGGGGAACTCGGTGATCAGCGCCGTGGTGAACTCGTGGATCTGTCGCGGCGTTGGCTTGGGCCTGGCGCTGAGGACATCCTCGGTGACGTGGATTCGTTTTGCCGGCTCAACATCGAGCCAGATTAGCGGATAGGGCGTGCCGTTGAGCACGCCTTTGAGAGCATTGCGTCCGTCGTAGTGAAAGGTGAAGCTGCGGACAGGGAAGGCACCGATTCGGTAGGGATCAAGATCCAAACGTTCGCACTCCATGCTGAGCATGTGCGCAAGTTCCACCGACAACATGAGCTTACGCGACGACGCCGCGGTGCTGACGCGGAAGCCGGTGTCGATCGACTGGCCAATGAAGTCGCGTGTTACCCCAGGCAAGCGTGCCTTGTAGCTGTCGAACAGACTGTCATTTTCCCACTCCAGATCCTCCGTCGGGTCGTTGGAGCGGTCGGCGACATCAGTCTGAGGCGGAGGGTCGTTCTTCGCGCCATCGTCGGTCTTGGTCGGCGCGCCGGTGTGCAGGAAAATCTCCCGATTGCGAATCGGGAAGTCAGCGAGCCAGGCCGAGGACTTGACGTCCAAACCGCTCTTATCGAGCAACTGACGCAGATCTTCCAGGACCTGCAGCCAGATGCTCATGCACATCGTGGCTTCCGAGGGATGGGCGATCTCTTTGGTAAAGAGGACTTCATCACCCACGGTCTTCCACAGCTCGGGAGCGGCGTCGCCAAAGAGCAGCGGGCGTTCTGCGTCCTGATACCTATCCTTGGCCAAAGACCAGCGGAACGCGAAGTAGCGCTCCGCCATCATGTAGAAGGTGCGTACCAAGCGGAACCATTGTTCAGAGCCTTCGCCAGAGCGCTGCTTGAACGCGGTGGAGCCCACAATGTCTGCGCTCAGGAATAGACGCAGTTTTGGCTCAAGCGACTCGCGAACGTCGCCTTTGCTCAGGCCAGACCTCGGCACTTAGGAAAGGCCGAGAGACTGGGCCCTCACGCTCGCTGCGCTGGGCGAAACCTTGAAGTACTCCGCTACCTTCAGCGTGTCCTTCCCAAGTTCTTGGTAGACCCTGCGGAAGGTATCGCTGGGCATCAGGAATGCAGCAGCGAACCAGTTGGCCTCGATCTCAGGTTGGTCCTTTCCATACCGCTGAGCGCGCAGGTGCGTGATGTTCTTCTTGTTCATCTTGTTCTGCACCAGGTAGTGCAAAACAAAGTGACCTATCTCATGGGCGATGGTGAATCGATCGCGCAGGGGACTCGTGTTGAAGGGGATGTTGATGGTGAACTTGCCGTTCTCGATGCGAATCGAGCCAGAATCCGACTCATCCTCGATGAGTTCGCCGTAGACGATCTTACCGCCGAGCTGATGGACGATTGGCTCAATGGGCTGCCCAGGGGAGAAGCCCAGTTCCTTCACCGCATCGGAGGCAAGCGCAGACACCTCGGCACGGTTCCAGCCCAGTGCTTCAGGTTCTTTCCACATTGTCGTCATGACGGTCCCCATCGTTTGGAAATTGTAGCACCCGGTTTTCATTGCAAGTACAACATGCCCCCATCTCCCAGACTGAGACCGGCTGTGGCAGGTCGCCAGCCATGGCGGTCTACCCCGGCTGGGAAGGGGGGGAGGGCAGCCGGGACGGCTGTAGGACATGAAGCAAGCATGCTATTTACAAGCACAATCGGACGTGAAAGGACCAATGTGAAGGGTCCCGAGCGGGGCGTACAACCTGGCACTCAAGCGCCCCGGGCGGGGCAATCCCCGCGAGCGGCTCGCTCCCCCGACAAGGCCTCTCGGATGCGAGCAAAAGTGTCAATTGCGCAACTTTGAGAATGATCCTCAACTGCAAGTTGCAAGTTGCAAGTTGCAAGTTGCAAGTTGCAAGGAGCACGGGGATGGGGAAGGCACATTGGGCGCATGAGAGGCGCCTGGAGCGACTGGGTGTCGCGCCGCTTGCCACGCAGATGACCCTCCAGCCAAGATCGTCCACACCGCAGTCGGATCGCCGGTCAGCCGCCGCATCGGGATCTGACCTCTAGGTTGCGATGGAGCTTGTTGTATTCATGGTGGCCCTGAAAGCGGCAGTTCCAGAGTTGCTCTGCAACAGCAATTTCAACGTTCCCTTCGCAACAGTGCGGATGGGTAGGGCGGAACAGCGTGGATCGTCGGTGACCGACGAACAATGGTGAGCAAGGAGAGAGCCCATGAAGAGAGTGCTGACTGTCGGTATGCAATACACCGGCACCCCGATTGAAGGTGTGGAGTTCGAGCAACTCGGACTTTGCCGATCAGACATCGATGAGGCCAGGGCTGCGTACCCGCTCTATGAGTATGACGTCATCGCTATCAATCCACAGAGCTACAGCCACTTCCTGTTCGGCAAAGAGGGCGTGCACTCTGGCTCAGATCAGGAGCTTCTGGAGCTGAAAGCGGACGACAGAGAGCATGATCTGGACAACGTCTTTGACAGTGTGGACCGCCAGAACGAGCTGGAGGCCGCCATGGCCGTGGGTGCGACCGTGGTCTGGTGCATGGCCGAGCCACGGCGAATGAACTTCTTCGGCTATCGAGAGACGAGCCTGGGGTATCTGGCTCCGGCGATGACAGCCGCGATTCGGCGTGGGGGTCAGATAATCAAGAAGGGAAGGCGAGTGGGTTTCATAGATCCCGATACGCCCTTCGCCTCCTACTTCGGGGACTTGGCCACTCTCGGCGGCTGGAGGATCGCGCTGGAGAACGATCAACCGGGCTTGACTACGATTGCGGCGACGCCGGAGGGTTACCAACTTGGAGCCAGAGTTGAGATCGGTGCAACCACAGGATGGTTGATAACTCCGCCGTTGACGCAGGAAGCGACCAACCGTCTCATCTTGGGCGCTCTGGCCGTGAGCAAGGCGGAGCCAGAAGCCCCCAGGTACCATGGGATATTCCTTAGCCATACCAGTGCCGACAAGCCGTTCGTCAGGAAGCTCAGGCGTGACCTGATGGAAAGAGGCGTGCCAAAGGTCTGGCTGGATGAAGCCGAGATACAAGTGGGGGACTCGCTGATCGCAAAGATTGACGAGGGAATGGTAATGAGCCGATACGTCGGTGTAGTCCTGTCGCAGAAGTCGATCGCTGCGCCTTGGGTCAAGAAAGAGCTTGATGTGGCCATGAACCGCGAGATCAGTAGCGGCGAAGTCGTTGTCCTGCCCATGCTCTTCGAGGATTGCGATATCCCTGCTTTCTTGCAAGGGAAGCTCTACGCCGACTTCTCCAGCGCGGAGAAGTATGAGGAAGGACTGGAGAAGTTGCTGCGGAGGCTGAAGATATGATCAGCAGCTCGGTGGCCGGGACTCCCTCCTCACATCTCGTAGGTGCAATGGAGGCGCTCTGGCAGCTTCCCGACTCCGCGTGGAAGAATCTGACAGAGACCCCCCTCTACGCACAGCTGGTGGACGCGATTGAGCCCTACTGTGCAGACGCGCGGAGATTCTTCGGTGGCATATCCATGTCCTGTGCGCTGGCCGGCCTTGGTCTGCCGTGTGGGTTGCCTGAATCCAAGAAGCACTTGGCGATGACGGCAAGGGAGGCTGCGGAACGGCTACAGGCCGCGCTGGAAGCAACCTGCTTCACGCGAGTCCATCTGATGCCTCTGGATCTTGCAGACGGCCTTCCAAGGGCGTGTTTCGGTAATGCGGTGGTTGGCAGATTGACCAAGGACGAGCTTGCCGAGCTTGTTGACCTTGATCGCATGGAGAGAGTCCATCCAGGAAAGAGCTTTGACCTTGACGAGTTCTCCCAGTTTCAATGGCTGGTCGTGAGGGAACAAGTGTCGATCCGTCGTGGCCCTGAAGGCCGAGAGCTGTTCCGATTCTCGTTCGATCCGAAACAGGACTATGGGCGCATCGAACCTCATCGAGGAAAGTATCCGGAGGCCGTTGAGACGGCACTGTTCTGGCTAGCGCTGGCACCGTGGGAAATTTGGTCAGATGCGCCACACATTGAATGGCGTGGGATGCAGATTCCCTGGTTGTACTCGGTGGACCATGATCTGTTCTCCACCATGAAGCGGCCGCCCAGCTCGGATACCCTCACTTGGGAGGATCGGATCGCCCATGACGCGGAAGGTCGATCGGTCGACATCTCTCAGCCCGTTGCAATGTGGCTGAGAGATGGATCGGCGGACGCTCTTACCGAACATTTCGCGGGCCGCGCCCAGGCGATCGCACAGTTGCCTCAGCTGCAGCTGTTCCAGACACCTGTAGCCCACTTTTTCTGCCGTGCCTTCTTGACTGATGGCATCGACGAATTCATGTCTCATCTTCTTGCCATCGAGGCGGCGCTCGGCCTGCCGTTGGACTACAAGCGTAAGTCCAGCTCGGGCGTCGGCACTCACGATAAGCTTGGGGCGACTGAAAGAGTGTGCGCTCGTTTGGTGGCGCTGCTCGATGAGCAGGCCACCTCCGACTACAGGGAGCTGTTCGAGCTGCGCAGCGAGTTCTTGCACGGTAGATCGATGCAGGCGATCCCGGCCCTTCTGCGAGTTCGGGCCCGTACGCTTGCCAGGCGCGTGGTTGATAGCCTGGTGTTGGCCAACCAGTCCGACCAGGCATTGGTGCGCGATGCCTTCCTGGATGAATTGCTGGATCGGGGTGTGCCTCTGCTACCGGCGAAGAACCAGCGGGCATAGTTCGCAGTTCGGCCAATCCGCACTTGAGGATCGAGAGGTCTAGCTCTCGACTTCAAAGAAGGGTGGCAAACTGGCTCCAGCACAGGTTCTTGGTTCGCGCGATATCGCTAAGTGGCTGGTGCCTCAGGATTGATCCATCCGCCAGCCTCCAAGTGTTGTCGCACCGACGCAAGGTCGCTGAGCCTGCCGCTAGACATGAGCGCCAGCGCTGTTGAACCGTTGAACGCGGGGGCGGCGTTGGGGCGGCGCACCCAAGAATCTGCTTGCTCTGGATCGGAAAAGATCGTGTGCAGCGCACGATAGATGCCGAGCACGTAGCTCACTCTTTCAAGAGTGTCCGGCCAGAGGTCGTCCACATCGCCAGCGTCGATCACCGCGAAGGCGGCGTCCACTGGTTGACCGAGAATCGCCCACTGCTCCAGCTCTGTCAGGGACCAGGCCTCGGCAATCTGAGTGAAGGCTCGCAAGGCAGGTCCTGCAAGCTCGCCATCGGGCGCAGCAATTGGTCTGCTCATGTTCTTCGGCTCTTGGGAAGCAGAATTCCATGCTACCCCCAATTCGAATCGGCGGCTGGCGTTGGAACTCCGACCGAGGACGGGCTGCGGTACCCGCGGCCAGAGTGACAAGCATCTGGCTTAGCCTACTGCTCCAGGAGGGGCCTCAGGATGGCCGCTGCAGGGCCACCGTGCAAAGCAGCAGATCAAAGCGCATCGAAATTCTTAAAGTTGTCGGGCCTGATCGCAAGCTTGCTGCGGGGGCTCGGGGGCTGAACGGGCTTGTCTTCCCGGACGCGCACCGTTCCCTCGACGGCCTCTCTCAGCCGCTTGTCCGCAATGTCGGCGTACTTGCTGTCCAGCTCGGCCCCGATGAATCGGCGGCCGGCAAGGAGTGAGGCGACGCCCGTGGTCGCAACACCTGCAAACGGATCCAGCACGATGTCTCCGGGCAGCGTCATGGAGTTCACCAGTCTGCTGATCAGCGCGACGGGGAACTGACACGGATGATCCAGCTTCTCAACGTGATTCCACTTGACGTTGGGAATGTCCCAGACGTCGCCAGGATTCTTGCCCAGGGGGTTGCCACTTGGAAGTCCCTTCAGCGGCCCCTTGTTCGCAGTCTTCCCTGGATAAAGCTGCGGGACACGCACCGAGTCCAGATCAAAGGGATAGCTGCCACCCTTGGTGTACCAAAGAATGGTCTCGTGTCTGCCGCTGAACCTGCGCTCGCAATGGTAGCCATGGCCGAACGTCCAGATGATTCGATTGCGTAGGACCGGGGGATCGGCGAGCTTGCGCATCGCATCCATGACAAGGTAGTCAAGTGGCATGACCTGACTGTTGTCGACGTGATAACCCACCTGCCAGCAGATGCTTCCGCCGGGCTTCACCACCCGAAGTATTTCCGGAAGGATCTTGTCGTGGGCGAGAATAAAGTCATCGATGGTGTTCCCCGCCTCATACTCTTTCCCCATGCAATATGGGGGGGAGGTCGCGACCAACGAAACGGATTCGTCAGGCAGGGCTCGGAGCAGGTCAACGCAGTCGCCATTCAGTAGCGCGTAGCTGCCCTCCTTGGCGTCCAAATGGCTCCATGCTGCGGTAGCGCGACGATATGGCATGCTCTGCTCCTAAGATCTGCCAGAATTATAGATCTCCCTGTCTTGGGCGCAAGTTACCCGGTCAAGCCCTTGAGGGACAAGGAGGAGGGCTACGCGGGGGTGAAAAAGTCCTCAGAAACCTCGACACAGAGCACCTCCCACCGACCCATGCCCTCGTCCGATGGAACATGGGGAAGCATTTGGCTTGTGGATAGCTGGGCCATCCTGTTCGAGCCCACATCCCACACTTGAAAGTGGAAGTCATCGGCAAGGCGCTTGGCCGTTTCCCACTCGTTTCGGGTCAGGTAGAGCTTGGCCGGGGAGGTGCTAAAGCCTTTGACCTCTAGGTACATCGGATACCAATGGCCATCCCGCTTTGACCAGGAAAGGATGTCATAGCCGGCGGCGTTGGAGTCCAGGGCAGTCCACTGGATCGGAGGATGCCCGGGGAAAGACTCCAGCCGCCTTTGCTCCCTTTCCAAGCTGAGGCGCTCCGCACGTCTGCCTACGTCCATCTTGGCCTGGTTCAACGTACCGTAGGCCAGGCCTGCCAAGTCGTCCCACCAGCTGATGACCGTCTGATCGGGTGCCGCATCCAGCGCGCCCGCCCTCTCAAAACAGGAGCGCAGATCCGCGCCGGCGTCGCTGAGAAACTCCCGCCCCGATCGGAGCTGCCCCAGCCACGGAGGCAGCTGCTTGGCTGTGAGCAGTATGGCCGCTCGATACAAGCCGGGACTGTCCACCAGGTCAGCAGGCAACAGCTCATGCAGCTGGCACGCGCGATCAAGATCAACCCCTTGCCCCTGATGGCTTGCCGCGGCCAAGCGAACGGTGACCTCCCATGGCTGACCCGGCGCCTGAGCGGCCCGCTTGCGCAGTAGCGCCAGCCCAGATACCACCGAGGGCTTTAGAAAGGAGGCCGCGGCGGCCTCCCGGTTCACACCAGATCCTCGTCAGTTGCCGGAGGGGGATTGCCCTCGAGCTCGGCGATGATGTCATCGATATCCTCGGCGTCGAGCTCATCTGCCAGCGATGCCGGAGCGTTTTCCTCGTCCAGGGCAAGATCATTCAGGTCCGGATCCTCCAGGAGCTTCTCCATCGCTCGGATCTTCTGGCCCAGACGCCGGCTAACGGACACGTCGATCGAGCCGATTCCAGCCGGTAGCCGGTTCTGGATGACGTACACCGTAGTGACGACATCGGCCGGCAGCCCCAGTCGGTGAATTCGGTCGATGGACTGGAGGAAGTGGGTCGCGTTGTAGCTACGATCCACGTAGATTGCATCGTGGCAATGCATGTGCAGGCTGATGCCCTCCGAGGCCGCCGCAGGGTTGGCGATCATCACGCGGCAATTGGGATCATTCTTGAAGCGGGCCAGGTTGCCTTGGCGCGTGCTCAGGTCATCTGCCTCACCCATGCCGATTTCGCCATAGATTAGGGCAGGGTTGTGGTGGGCAAGAACATCGCGCAGCTTGCGGACCGTAGAGGTAAAGATGGTCCAGATCAGCACCTTCTTGCCCTCACTGATCAAGCGTTCGGCCAGATCCACAGCGGCTCGAATTCGCCCATTGAGCGCTTCCGCCTGAACTGCTCGCAGCAACCCATTGGCGTTTTGGCTTGCCAAGTCATCGATCGTCTCTGCGACCAGGGTGGGATCGACAGCTGCCTGCAAAAGCCTTACCACAGAGCGTCGGGCCGCGATGAGGGACTGGGATGTCCGCCCTTTCCGAAGCAAGCTCGCCCTAGACCGTAGGTCATCCTTAAGGACAGAGTAGAACGCGCAGTGGGCATCGGAGAGGGTCGCTTGGACAAACTCACGGCGCCTCTCAGGCAGGCCGAGCTGTGTCTTGGTTGTCCGGACATAGAGTCCATCCATCACCTTTCGAGGCTCAGTGCCTGCGGCCACCTTCCAGCCCAACCCGACACCCGGCCACAGGAAATCCAGCTGAGATTGCATGTCCGAGCTGGACTGAGGCATCGGGGTGCCTGTCAAGATGTCGCGCCTCACAGCAAGGTGGGCCATTCGCAGCAAGCTGGCGCCACGAAGTGAGTTGTAACCGGCCTTCATGCGATGCGATTCGTCGAGGACCAAGTGCACTGGGTGGGTGGCAATGAACTGAGCAAAGGTAGCCTCGACCCGCACCAGCTGATCATAGGAGATGAGGAAGCGACGTCCGCCGCCTTCAAGGGCGGCACGGATACGCACCTCGCCATCAACCAGCGGGATGAATTCCTCCATCAGCTCCTCGTCCGCCGTCGGCAGCAAGCACTCCTCTGCGATGCCCTCCCAGGCGGGAAACGCGTTCTTCGGGGCGGCAACGATCAGGATGTCGCCAGGGCTTCGGGCTAGCAAGTGCAGTGCGAACGTAACGGTCGTCTTGCCTGCGCCAGGGACAGAGAAATTGGCTCCATTACGTATGGACAGCAGCGTTGCGAGATTGTCCAACTGGTAGGGCTTGAGCTTATGCGTCTGGTTGTTCCATCCCAGCGCGGTAAGCCTTGCAGCGAGCTCTTGCGCATCAATGGTAGTGCTTCTGCCGCCTGCCTCCTGGGTGGCGCGGAAGTCCCGCATGAACTGCTGGACTCTCTCCCCGGAGGAGTCGTCGGTGGTGAAGCGAAAGCCGTGTGACTTCTGCAAGGTGTGAAGCGCTCTCAGCAGACTAAGTGCTGCTGGCCAATGGACTTCCAGCTCATCGCCGACACTTCTGCTTCCCGCATCCATTTCCTGCGCAACAGCTTTAAGCCTGGTCCAGGCATCGCTAGGGACCCCGGTGCCTCGACGGAACACGCCGCTTCGGTCGACCGTGTTGTACGAAAGAACGATCGCTGGTTGGCTCAATGGGTGCCCCCGGCGCGCTTCTGAAGTCCGATCTCGTTACGGATGCTTTCAATGCGAGCTACGCAGCGATCAAGCAGATCAAGAATTTCAGCATAGGTATCGGTGCCAGCTGAGTTGATGTCGACCTGGGAGAGCTTTCGCTCGGCCGCCTGGACCAACTTGAGCGCGGCCTTGTCTCGGGCCCTGCCTTGCTCAACCGCTGCGAAGGCTACTTCCTCGATGGTACTTATCAGTTGCTTCGCTCTGACCTCATCACCGCGGCCGACCATCAGACTATCGATCAGGGCATCGTAGCTGACAGGGGCTACGCCATCAGCTCCAACTCCGAAGTCGATCTCCAGCACCTCTTCGGACGCATCCTGAAGTGGGGCGAGGTCAACGTCCAACTCCTTGGCCATGTTGGTCAGGAATATCTCGGGGTTGGATTCAATTGCGTTGATGAGCTTGTAAGCGCTATCACTAATGAAGTCGCGATGCTCAATCACAAAGAAGTCGAACTTGCGCGTGGCTTCCCGAAGCTGCGCGTCGTCCTGCTTGGCATAATTTCGCACTACTACTTGGGCAAATGCCTGCTCGGTATCGTCAAGCTTGCTGAAGTCCTGGGGCTTCTCCAGCCAGGAGGCCAGGTAGAGCTCCGCGGCAGTGACCATTGCGGCAGCCCGGTCCAGCTCGCTCCTGCTACGGTTTGTTTGCCGCTCGATCTCTTCATAGGAGTAGTTCGCATCGAGCATGTCTCGCACCGCACGGCCAAGAGCAGTCCAGTTGTAGGGCAGCTTCGTCTCAGGCTGCATCTGCAATGCAATCTCGAGCTCGCGAATTTCCCTCGGAGTGGCCGACGCTGGTAAGACCATGCAGTTGACGTACTTGAACGGATCCGAGCCCTCAGACCTCTGCCCGCGCAGGTCTCGCATTGCCGCCAATCGGCGGTTTCCATTCACTACAATGCCGGTGGCAGAGATGATCAGGTTTTCCGTCTGTTGGCCGACGCGGCCAAGCTCCTGATGGATGGGCTTGATGGTCTCTCCACTCCCGTCCTTTGACTGCTTCAGCAGGATGGCGTGCTGCGCCAGCTGCGACTCGGGATTCTCAGTGTTGCTTACATCAAACAGGCCGTCCTCTTTCTCCCGCTTGGCGATCAGCGTCAGCTGCTGGTCGCGAGTGCGATAGTTCTCCAGGCGATAGACCGGCAACTCGATCGGAACGGCAATGACAGGAAGCTCCATGCCGGCTCGGAACTTGAACTCTTTCTGGTACTGCCGCTTAGCGATAGCTTCTTCAGTCAGATCCCTGATGAGCTCCGTCCGGGCTTCGGGATCCATTACCTTGAAAATGATGCTCACTGCCTTCCCCTGTCGAGTGTGTGCGTGAATCGATCCCCTTAACGGGGCAGCGCGATTGTTGCACACGTAAACTCTGTCCTTGCTGTAGGGAAATTCCTACATGCGGCACTGGATTTCTAACGCTGTCCCAGGCATATGGCGAACGAGCCGTCCCGGCGATACACTCAATGAGTGCATTCGCAACGGGCTGTCATGGGGGATCCGAGGTGAACGAAGTTCTTGCAGCGGACGCCAGTCCGGAAAAGCGACTATTTATCTCCCTGCTGACCAGGGACATCCCCCTGGTCGCGGCGTTTCTTGATCTTGTAGATAACTCCATCAATGCGGCTGCCGAGCCCTACGCGGCTCGGCTGAAGACGGCGCATGACTATCTGAAGCTCAAAGATGACCCAAAGGTAAAGCCATCGGCTTCAATCTCTTTGGAGATTTCTGATCAGTCTGTTGTCATCGTCGACACTGCAACTGGCATCTCGGCTCAGACCGCCAAGGACCACGTGTTTAAATTTGGACGGGGCGATGAGCCAGCAAGCGTAACAGACCGTTTGTCAGTCTATGGCATCGGCCTTAAGCGGGCGATCTTCAAGCTCGGCAACGTTATCCATATGCGGTCTGATCACGTTGATGGAGGCTTTGACCTGGCCTTGAACGTGTCGGAGTGGTCGAAAGTCAAAGGCAGTGAATGGACCTTCAAGATCACCAAGCGAGATCCGGTTCCTGCAGGCGAGACAGGTACGACCATTACCGTCACTGAGCTGTACGACGAAGTAAAGCGGCGCGTCAATGATGGTGTCTTTGACGGGCAGCTGAGAGATGCCATTTCTCGTACCTACTCCTATTACTTGGGTAAGCTGGTCACCATCAGCCTCAATGATGAGCAGGTGGAAGGCACCAGCATCGATCTCAGCGAGAATCACGCCACCAAACAGGTGAAGATCAATGATGTGACCTGCACAATCTCTGCGGGCTTGGGTGTGCCGGTTGCGGGAAAGTATCGCGAGAAGTCTTCTGGTTGGTTCGTCTTCTGCAATGGCCGAGCTGTCGTTTCGGCTGATAAGACCGCACTGACCGGCTGGGGCGGTGGCGCCATTCCCATCTTCCAGCCTAAGCACCGACCGTTCTTGGGGACGGTCTTCTTTGTCGCCGAGGACCCGGAGAAGCTGCCTTGGACGACGACCAAATCGGGAATCAATGAAGACTCTTCGACTTGGCAGACGGCTAAGCGCGAGATGGCCGCCGTCGGGCGCGAGGTCGTGTCTTATTTGGACTCTCGCTACTCCGATGTCGGAACTGAGGTGGATGCCAACGATCTACAGACCGCCTCCGGTCCGGAACGGGTAAGCGTCTTGGCTGCCGCGGTAGCAAAGCCCAAGGCCTTCAAGACGCCTAAGAGAAAGGTGATCCCAACGGTCAAGATTCAGTACGACGCGCTGATGCCTGAGGTTGAGAAGATCGCTAAGCATCTGAAGAAGCCGGGTATGTCGGGATCAGATGTTGGGCGACATACGTTCAACTACTTCCTGCGCAATGAGGTCGGAGAGACCTGATGCCTCGGCCAACCAAGTCTACTGCGCGATTCATTGCTTACGATCTTAGGCCGGCGAAGCAGTCCGAGCGCGGCCTTCTGGTAGATGTGTTGAAGGTTGCGGGTGACTGCGGCATCCCCATTCGTGACTACAAGTACATTGGCATGGGCGCAAATCGCTTTTACGACTTCCTGATGCTGCACAAGCATCTGGGAGTAAAGGCGATGGTGAGCTTGGAGCATGACGCGCAGATGTACGAGAGGGCGATGTACAACGTGCCCTATCGCTTCATCGAAGTTAGAAATGAATCAGTGCTCGGCTTCTTGCAGAACGTTCGGTCGGCGAGGAGGGAGCTGCTGTGGCTGGACTACGATGGAGGCATTGGCCCTGAGGTGGTGGCCGATATCGCATCTGTTGCTACCAGGGCCAAGCCGGGTCACTTCTGCTTTGTCACGGTTTCCGGTCATCCTCCGCGAGTGATTGAGAGTGCCAGCGCAGCGGATCGATTGACTCACCTGCAAGAGAATTTGGGTGATTTCTCAGGGGGCGTGAGGGTTGCCGACACCGAGAAGTCCTCTTTTGCCACAGCGGTCCACAAGATACTGGTTGCTGCTTTTAAGAATGCATTCCCTGGTGATGCAGAAAACGAGTTCGTGTTCCTGCTTCAGGTTGAGTACTCCGACTCGATGCCGATGGTGACTGTCGGTGGTGGGCTGCTGCCGGTGGCCAAGGCGAAGAAGGTGCGCAAGGCGCTGAGCTCTTCGTTGCCGTTTCTTCCTCAAGGATCGATGTACAGGATTAGGTCGTTCCATCTCACCGAGCGAGAGCGGGCGCTGTTTGATAGAGCGGTGACCGGGGACGAGGCGTCGCCTGAGCATGAGACGCTCGAGCTGCTCGGTTTCAAGGAGCCTGATCTCCGCGCCTACTCGGAGTTGGTCAGATACCTCCCAAGGTATGTCGAAGCTGCAGTCTAGATGGCTGAGCGCCCTTGCATTAGAGCGCTTGCCTGCTCGGCGGGCTGATCATGTCGCCGGCAGAGTGGTGGTCGGCTATCAGGCCTTGGGTTGGGCTATTCGCTTGAAGCTCGCGTGCATGGGCTTGGATGGCCGTCGCCTCGGCGCGGCCTTGTAAGTGTCCGAAAAACTGGGGTTGAACCGTTCCCCGAAGAAACGCCGTTAGCTCGCCCTTTGCCGAAGACGCTTCATCTTGAGCATAGCCATTGGGCTAACTGTTGGGCCCATCGCGATTGCGCTCAGTTGGCCATCCAGACCCAGCGCTTTGAGAACGCAGACGAGCGTGTAAACGGTCGAGCCCTGCCCACCCTCAAGCTGCACCAGGGCCCTGCGCGAAATTCCAGCTTTGTCGGCGAGTGCTGCTTGAGAAATGTTGGCGGCAAGCCTCTTGGACCTCAATCGCTTTCCTAGAGCTTCGGCAATTTCGTCGGGAGACTGGACTGGACTGACGTTCATATGCGCGTAATTCCGCTCACAAGGAGCCTGGAGCCCTTATAGTGCGCGCAAATGCGCGCAATATCGATGTGAAAGTTTGAATGAGCCGCCGGCTATCGAATCAGGAGCCTACGAGTCAGATGGCTGACAAGCCGAGTTGCTTTTCTGGGTCAAGTTAAGGTAGCGTGAAGGTCGCGAGGGCTGGGTTGTAGTACCAGCAGCGTGCTGGTGCGGTCCATTGCTCGCAGATAGGTGTTTCATGAGTGCCGTTGGACAACTGCAGACTGCAATTCGCACATTGCACAGTGAATCGGTTGGCTGGGACGACCTGGTTTTCAAGGCTGAATGCGACCGAGTTCGCGCTGAGGCGCAGAAAGCCGCCGAAAACGGGACAGAGGAAGAAGTGCAGGAAGCACTTAAGCTGGTGAAGGCCCAAATTGCAGAGCTCGAAGAGCAGCGAAATTAGGCGCACTAGCGGCCAGTAGGGCTGGCATTGTGATGATCTTAGATGGGCTCCGCCGGACCGGCGGAGCCCATTTTCTTGCGCGATCAACAAGATGAAGACCTCCCGCGAAGCGGTGGGTCCCTTCAGCTATCCAGCATGAATCGCGGTGGCGCGGGAGGTGTCAGATTGGCGACATCGATTTGGGGCATCGTTACCCTGGTGGCAGTAGCCACACTGGCGATCGACGTTGGACTGTGTCGTCTCTGGTCATGTCGTGGGTGACTGTGAGCCCCATTGCGACACCGAGTCAGGGGCACCGTGTATCTGCCTTCCTGTTACCGGGCATCTAGACCCCGGGGATTCACTAATGCCAGTCGCGGCAATTGTGATCTAGTCGCACTAATCGAGAATCGTGACAGCCGCCACCCACCAGCGCCGCCGCACTCGCACTGTGGTGGGGAGAACGGAACGGCCTTTGCCGCCAGCGTCGTGGGTCCAGCCCTTCACCACTCACCGAGGCAATCGCGGCCAGCTGCAACGCCTCGGCTTCCTCGGTGTCCGGCAGCAGGCTGGGCAGGCGTGACGCCAACAGCGTCTTGCCGCAGCCAGGGCTGCCGATCAGCAATAGATGGTGCCCACCCGCAGCAGCGACCTCCAACGCGCGCCGTGCATGCGCCTGCCCGCGCACGTCGGCCAGATCGGGTAGTGGCAACGGCGTCGTGTCCACACGCTCTACTGGCGGCAGCAGGCGTGGGTTCCCCAACCCAGCGCAGCACTCCAGCAACGTACGCGCTACCCGCACATCGGCATGCTCGGCCAGCGCAGCCTCGGCGGCATTGCCCGGCGGCACCACCAGGATGCGCCCGGCTTCGGCCGCCGCAATCGCCGCCGGCAGTGCCCCCGCCACCGGCCGCAGCTCGCCGGTCAGGCCCAACTCGCCCAGGAATTCGTACTGAAGCAGCGACTGCGGATCGACCTGGCCGCTGGCCGCCAAAATGCCCAGTGCAATCGCTAGGTCGTAACGCCCGCCCTCCTTGGGCAGGTCGGCGGGCGCGAGGTTCAACGTGATGCGCCGCTGCGGAAAGTCGAAGCGTGCACAGAGCAGGGCGGCACGCACGCGCTCGCGGGATTCGCGCACGCTGGTTTCGGCCAGTCCGACAATCTGGGTGGCAGGCAGGCCGCCAGAGAGGTGCACTTCCACCCGCACCAGCGGGGCGTCGACCCCGGCGCGGGCACGGCTGTGGACCAGCGCCAGGCTCATATATGGTTTCCTGCGGAGGGACGCTTGATGGTGCGGCAGGTGTTCTGTGGGGGTTATCGGGAATCGCTGGTGAAGCGGCTAGGGGAATTCCGGCGGATAGGTGGAGCGTGTCTTCTTCTGCGGAAACGAGCCTCTGCTATCGAGTAAAGGATGGTCTCCAGCTGGCCGTGCTACTCAAACTGGAGGGCGTCGGCATTGGCCTGGCGGCGGTATGGGGCCAAGCAGATACCACTGCTCATCAGGCACTGACCATTGAAGCGCCCAATCCGTGCCTCTGCCCATGGCGGCTCCGCACTTTCCCCCGGCAACCACCGCGGGCCCTGATCCCGCCAACGCCCGCTCCAGCAGGATCCGGCTCGGGACTTCCTTCAAGGCCAAAGCACTTCGTGGTTGGGCGTGGACGAAATACCGCGATTCTCTGCTCCTGGCCGGCAGCGGAAGTTCAATAGATAGCCGACCAAAGTTAGAGCCAACCCGCTGCGGATTTTTCGGGCAACGTGTCGGACATCTGCCCCGACGCTGCAAGGAGCTTCCCTGCGGCGGATACGACCCGGAAACTGTCCTCGCAGGGTCGAATCCCACAAGCGGAGAGTGGCGCCTCTGATGCGGCCAACTGTGCTGAGACCCCCACTTGACAGGGTTTTCAACTGACCCCAAGCTCATCGCGGGGACGCGCACAATGGAAGTTGCGCAGGGGATGTTATGTCAGAGGGAGACGCGGCACTTTCGTTGCCGGGGGTAAAGCGTGCGCAGGATCAACAGGATCTTGCGTTGCGCGGCCTGGTACTGCTTGCTCAATTTCATGGCATCGCGGCTGACGCCAGTCAGCTGGCGCATGACGCTGGGCTGGGCACTGCCCCCATGGACGAAACAACGTTAGTACTGTTGGCTCGCAAGCTGGGCTTCAAGGCGCGGATGGTGTCGACGCCATCCGCGCGCTTGGCACTGGCCAACCTACCTGCGCTGGCGCTCGGTGAGGATGGTGATGCGTTCATCATTGCCCGCATCAATGGCGATCAGGTGCTGATCCACGATCTGGCCCAGAAGCGCCCGCAGAGCATTGACATGGCAGCGCTCCGGCAACGCTACCGTGGACGCCTGCTGCAGGTCGCATCGCGGGCTTCTGTTCTCGGCGATCTGGCCCGGTTTGATTTCAGCTGGTTCATTCCGGCGGTGATCAAATACCGGAAGATGCTGCTGGAAGTCTTCGTCGTCTCGTTCTTCATCCAGTTGTTCGCGCTGGTCACGCCTCTGTTCTACCAGGTTGTGATGGATAAAGTCCTGGTGCACCGAGGCCTGACAACACTGGATGTGATTGCAATTGGCCTGGTATCGATCGCCGTGTTCGACGTCGTGCTCAGCGGGCTGCGTACCTATGTGTTCGCCCATACCACCAGCAAGATTGACGTCGAGCTTGGTGCCCGGCTGTTCCGGCATGTACTGGCATTGCCGCTGGCGTACTTCGAATCCAGACGTGTCGGCGACACCATTGCACGCGTGCGGGAGCTGGAGAACATCCGTAACTTCCTGACCGGACAGGCGTTGACCTCGGTCCTGGACCTGCTGTTCACCGTCGTTTTCCTCGCGGTGATGTTCTACTACAGCGGCTGGCTGACCCTTATCGTTGTGATCTCGCTGCCGCTCTATGCGCTTGTTTCGGCGGGCATCACTCCCGTGCTGCGCAAGCGCTTGGATGAGAAGTTCGCACGCGGCGCGGACAACCAATCCTTTCTGGTCGAAACCATCAGTGGTATCGGTACGGTCAAGGCCAGTGCGGTCGATCCACGGGTGACACGCACCTGGGACAGCCAGCTGGCAGGATATGTAAATGCCGGATTCGGCGTCACCAAGATCGCGACCGTCGGCCAGCAGAGCGTGCAGCTCGTGCAGAAGCTGGTCAGTGTTGCCATCCTGTTCTGGGGGGCAAAGCTGGTCATTGATGGCAAGCTGTCACTGGGCCAGCTGATTGCCTTCAACATGTTGTCTGGACAGGTCGCCGCGCCGATCATCCGCCTGGCCCAGCTGTGGCAGGATTTCCAGCAGGTGGGCATTTCTGTCCAGCGTCTCGGCGATATCCTCAACACCCGCACGGAACTGCCCGGCAGCCGGATGGCACTACCGCCCATCCGGGGCGACATTACCTTCGAGCAGGTCGGATTCCGCTATCGCCCGGATACCCCGGAGGTTCTTGCCGGCATCGATTTGCACGTGCCGGCCGGGCAGGTCATTGGCATCGTCGGGCGTTCGGGGTCCGGCAAGAGCACGCTGACCAAGCTGGTGCAGCGTCTGTACACGCCCGAGCGCGGACGGGTGCTGGTGGATGGGCATGATCTGGCCCTGGCCGATCCTGCCTGGCTGCGGAGGCAGCTGGGCGTGGTATTGCAGGAGAACTTCCTGTTCAACCGCAGCGTGCGTGAGAACATCGCACTCAGTGATCCGGGCATGCCGCTTGAACAGGTGATCAAGGCGGCGACCCTTGCTGGCGCCCACGAGTTCATCTCGGCACTGCCTGAAGGTTATGACACCAAAGTGGGGGAGCACGGCGCGGGCCTGTCGGGTGGCCAACGGCAGCGCGTGGCGATCGCCCGTGCGCTGATTACCGATCCCCGCATCCTAATCCTGGATGAGGCCACCAGTGCCCTGGACTACGAGTCCGAGCATGCGGTGATGTCCAACATGCGCGAGATCTGCAGGGGCCGAACGGTCATCATCATCGCGCATCGCCTTTCCACCGTGCGCAGGGCCAACCGCATCGTCGTCGTGGACCGCGGTCGCATCGTCGAGAGCGGAACGCACGATGAGCTGCTGGCCCTGTCAGATGGGCACTATGCGCAGCTGCATCGCCTGCAGCAGGGGGCGGCATGAAGCACATCCGTGATGCGGTGGGCGTCTTTGCGGCGCGTTACCTTGCCGTATTCCGTAGCGCTTGGCGGGTCCGCCACGAGATGGATCCGCCTGCGCGCGAGGCAGACGAGCGCGCCTTCCTGCCTGCGCATCTAGAGCTGATTGAGACCCCGGTGTCGCCTACGGCACGGTGGACGCTGCGCATCATCATCGCGTTGTTCTGCGTGGCGGTGCTGTGGGCCAGTTTCGGCAAGCTCGATATCGTTGCTGTGGCGCCCGGGAAAACCGTCGTGGACTCAAGGACCAAGGTGGTGCAACCGGCAGAAACCAGCGTGGTGCGCCGGATTCTGGTGCGTGACGGGCAGGCGGTCAAAGCAGGGCAGGTGCTGATTGAACTCGATGCCACCGCCACCTCCGCCGACGTAGCCAAGGCGGACGATGCGTTGTTGAACGCGCGCATGGCCTCCCTACGCCTGCGCGCCCTCGCCGCGGCCCTGGAAGATGACACAGCGCCGGTATTCCATGTTGATCCGGACCTGCCGGCAGGCCGGGTGCAGGCCGAGCAGGCGCTGGCGCGAAGCCAGTACGAGGCGCTGCAGGCCAAGCGCCACAACCTGCAGGCCTTGATCGCACAGCGCCGCGCGGAACTGGAAACCACGCAGGCCTCGGTGAAGCCGCTGGAGGAGTCGGCACGAATCTCCCGCCTGCGCGCAGACGATTACCGTAGCCTGCTGGAAGGCAACTATGTGGGGCGCCACGACTACCTGCTGCGGGAGCAGGAGCGCATCGCGGGTGAGCGTGATCTTGCCGCGCAGCGCAATCGCGTGCAGGAGATCCGGTCGGCCCAGCGAGCCGCCGAAGAAGAACTGAGGGTGCTGGTGGCCGACTTCCGCCAACAGACCCTGGACGGACTGCGTGAGGCCCAGGAGCAGATCGGGCAGATGGCGCCTGAAGTATCGCGAACAGGGCAGCGCGACCACCAGATGACCCTGCGGGCGCCTGTCGATGGAACTGTGCAGCAGCTGGTCGTGCATACAGTGGGTGGTGTGGTTACTCCGGCGCAGCCCCTGTTGGCCGTCGTCCCCAGCGAGGAATCACTGGAGGTCGAAGCTACCATCCTCAACAAGGATATCGGCTTTGTGCGCACCGGCCAGGCGGTAACCGTGAAGGTGGAAAGCTTCCCGTATACCCGCTACGGCTACCTGACAGGGAAAGTAGTGAGCGTCTCTCACGATGCCATGCAGGACGAGAACCTCGGCCTGGTCTTCCCGGTACGGGTGAAACTCGACAAGGCCACCCTGCAGATCGACGGGGTGCGCGTGCGCATGACCGCAGGCATGAGCCTGAGCGCCGAGATCAAGACCGGGAAACGGCGGGTCATCGATTACCTGCTGAGTCCATTGCGCCAGCATGCAGGCGAGGCGATGCGCGAGCGTTGAGGTCCCTATCACCTGTGGCGGGTGTCGGTACCACTCCACAAACGAGGTCATTCGTGCGAATGCTGCGCTTCCTCCTGCTTCCGCTTCTGGCAGTACTGGCTGCATGTCAGGGTCCTCCCCCTCAGCGTCCCGTGCACGTGATGCTCCGTCCCTACCTGCTGCGACCCGGTGTCGACCCGGCGGGTGACAACGCGGTGGTCGTGAATCTGTATCGCGACAACGGCCGCGTCAAAGATGGGCCGGGCAAAGCGGTGGGGACGCCATGGACGTCCATCCGCCTGCTGATACGCGTCGGTACCACTTTGCCCGCGTCAATGTCGCTTCGCGACGATGACCGTGTCATGGATGAAGGCGCCGGATTCGAGCGTCTGGTTCCAAAGAGCTGGGTGCCTGAACGCGGCATTCTTCGCTTCGAAGGGCCGTGCGCGCATCAAGTGCTGGCGACCCAACGGTCCGGTGACAGCACGGACAAAGGCACCTACTTGGCTGAAATGCAGATGGATGGCATGTATCTACAGTACCTCTACGGCGCGCAATCCCACGCTGACCACCTCCGCTTCGCCGCCTGGGTCTACAACTGGTATGCCGGGCATGCCTGCCCTCCTTCGGAACCTGCCGCTGGGAGCCCGCCCGAACCCGGCACACACTGACCCCAGACGCCACATCCTCTCTCCACGCGCTGCAGGTGCGGCGGGTGGTCCTCGCCTGATCCATCACGCCTTCACTCCATTCACTCTTCACTGCAGCTGTATCAAGGAAGAACATGTCCGGCATTCTCAATCTTGATTCGTCCCAGTGCGCCACGCCTCAGAACTACCGAAACTCAGGCCAGCATGCCGAGGCCTATCGCCACCTGAGAGACCTTGCCCATACCCAGGCACGGGGGTTGGATGCAGCTACCGCTGCAGAACTCAACAAGATGGCGAACTGGTTCAATGCCGCAGGCAAGATCAACGCCAACGATGAATGAGTTCATCCGTGCGGATGCTGCGCCTCCTCCTGCTTCTGCTTCTGACAGCCCTTGCCGCATGCCAGGACCCTCCACCTCAGCGCCCAGTGAATCTGATGCTCCGTCCCTACCTGCTGCGGCCCGGCGTTGACCCGGCTGGTAGCAACGCCGTGGTGGTGCATCTGTCCCGCGACGACGGCCGAGCAAATGAGGGGCCGGATAGAGCAGCGGGAACGCCATGGACGTCCATCCGCTTGATAGTGAGCATCGGCGCCACGCTGCCTGCCTCAATGTCACTTCGAGGCGATGAGCGCGTCACTGATGAAGGCGATGGATTCCAGCGACTGGAACGCGACAGCGGGTCCCAGATGCACAGCATGCTTCGCTTCATGGGTCCCTGCGGACACGAGGTGCTTGCCACCGCATGGTCGAACGACTCGCCGAGCAGGGGTATCTACCGTGCAGAAATGCAGATGGATGGATTGTACCTGCAGTACTCCTATGGCGCGGAGAGCCACGCCGACCATCTGCGCTTCGCGGCTTGGGCATATGCCTGGTACATGGGGGAGCCTTGCTCGCAGCCGACGCAGGACACCGAGAGGGTGTCCTGAGCAGAACGCGCATCGCGCCTGGCGGGCATAACCCCCCTGATGCATTTGCAGTGCACATCGTAATGTCGGGAGTACCCGGGGAATGTACAGATTCACGGCCGAAGTCGTTTCCATAGAGGAAGATGATTGCTGCATCGTAGTTGGCTTGGCCGACAGCTCAACGAATCCCTCTCGTTACGTGATACTGCAGAACGCGAAGGCGTATGACGATCAGGACGAAGAGCTGGGCATGGCGCACGCCCATATCGAGGTCGGTGGAGGTCTTGAGCCTTGCTATGGCGGTCTGGTGCATATCTCTCTGCGGCGGATGGAGCTTGAGCTGTCTCTCTCCGAAGGTGCACAGAGGAAGCTTGGGATCACTGGTGGGATTGCAGTCACACTGAAAACGTTGGACAACGTCAGCAAGCTGGAGGCGGCGTTGCGGAAAATCTGTGTTGCGGAGAGTATTTGGTTTGATCTGAACTCGTCTGGGCGGGATTGAGTTCATGCTGTGCCGCACTTCCTGCGAGAGCCGGGCTGAGCAGGGACAAGAGGCAGCAGGTCCGGACAGGCGGATGTGTTCTGGCCCATTTTCAAAGCCGAGGGAGTGGCATGAAAGCTGACGAATTTGTATCCGCTATCCAGCGCTATGTGCTTGAGTCATCCGTGGAAAGTACGATCTCGAACCTGGCGCATCCACCGGGCCGTCGGGGGGCCCCAGACCTGTTGGCACGGTCTGAATGGTTCAACAGCTTGTCCGCTGTGGAAGCCGACATGTTGCGCGACGTTGCCGGTGAAGCTGCCCGTTCGGCGGTCTTCGGGTTTCTGGCGGTGCTTGATGGCGCCCGTGTCATCGATTCAGAGAAAGGCACCTTTGAGCTTTACCATGTGGGTCGCGAGAAGCGTCTGGTGAATCCGTCTGGCATCGATCTACACGACCTGCTCGAGTAGGTGCGGGCTGTGCGCAGCACTGACATGGAGCGGGGAACTGATGAAACTGAGCTTCGCGGCGGACTGCGACTGGGAGTCGCATGTTGGCAGGATCAAGAGTCATTACGTAGAGCGCTCCGCCACATTCGAGTCCAGGAGCTGCGGGAATGAAGTGGCTTGTGTGGCATTGCTTTTCGTGTGTCGAGATCCCGAGCTGGATTTCAAGCGCAGAGTGCAGTTTCGACGAAAGAAGGCGGAGTTCTATACCGATGTAATGCTTGACCTGCCGACCATCGTTCCGCTCCCGATGAAGGAGAAGATGCGGTATGTCTCCCGCGAATTGCTTGAGCAGTTGGCGGAGCAACTGGGCAGGGTGAAGTTCAAGGACTTCGACCATGCAAGGTTTCTGATGGATCTGAAGGTATGGCTGGAGGACATCGATAGCCGTTACAACGGCCAATCGTCCGGCGCATGGCACTATGCCTCGGGCGAGGCGTCCTAGTCGCTCCGGAAGTCACCAATGCTCACTTGCTGGTCAATTTTCTCAACGGAATGAGGGATCCATTGCAGCGCTATCTTTATGATCTGGATGTAACAGGCAATCTTTCGGCGGGCCGCGATGTCGAGCAGCTGCTCCCCGATCGATATGAGTTGGATCAGCGTGTGATTCGCTTTGTCTCCATTGAGCAGGCCAATCTGAACGCCTGGAGGGTTCGTCTTTGCGAAGTATTTGACAATGGAGCGCCTGGCTTCATCGATGTGTACGAGTTCGAGGCGGTGGATCCGGATCATCCCTTTGGTACCGAGTGGACGTTTGATTCGGTTGACGGCGCCTTGAGGTTCGCGCGGGACGTGCTGAGGACGAGTCAGGGACGCTATGTGAACCAAGGACTGATTCAAGACGAGTACAAGGACCGCTATCATCCGGAATGGTGATGCGCCTCTGGAACGAGTGGGCTATCCGCACATGAGTCAAGAATGCTCTGTGATCATTCTTTCAGATGGATGGACGAAGTTGTCATGAAGACACGCAGACTCATCTGGATTGCGCTGGGTATGTTGCCTGCAGCAGCAGGCTTCCCCGCAGGGAATCCACGCGTGGACTTTGTATCGAAAGCCTTCCGCGATGGAAGTTTCATCCCGCATGTCTACAGCGAGAGGGATGTCCTGCGCCGCTATGGTGATGGCGAGATGGTCGTGGACGCGGCAGGACTGATACGGCGTAGATACCTGGATCCCACTACCCGCTTGGAGGTGCTGATCACCTCCAACCCTGACGTCGCTCCTGAGTTCCGAACCATCGATGAAATCCGCGTTTCATCGATCAGCACGGGGCAACCCGCTGCAGGCAGAACCGAGAGCTTGCGGGGTGTGAAGCTGAGAGGCGTCGCCATGGGTGACCCGGCGTCCAAGGCCGCCAGCGCAGCAGACGGGTATGGCCAGGGGGAAACAGAGAAGGCAACGCTGGGCGGCTTCAAGGTCGAGCGCACCTGCGGGTTCTCGGAAGGCGGATCGAACATATGCTTCTACGTCCGGAATGGAAAAGTGGTCGCAATGGCACTGGGATTCGGCCCCTGAGAGGCTGCTGTGCCCCTTGCGGTGCAGGCGCAGCGCCACTACAAGCGTCGGCCTACGATGGCACTCCAGCGCGGACATGATTGCTGGGAACGGCCTAGCGGTGGCCTGGGCCCCCAAGCAGACACCGCTGCTCATCAGGCACCAACCCATTGAAGCGCCCAAACCGCGCCTCAACCCACGAAGGCCCCGCGCTTTCCACCAGCAATCGCCCCTGGCTCTGGTGCAGATCCAGCCAACGCTCGAAGCTGATGCGCAGGCGTTCGATATCCGGCGCCCGCCACCGTGCATCGGCAGGCATGCGGATCAGCACGCGCGAGGGCGCATTCTCCACGTCCATCACCAGCACGCCCTTGCATCGGATCTCGAAGGACGTTGCCCCGGCATGGTGCGCGTGCAGTTCAAAGCCCTCGTGGGCCTTCGCGGTCACGAAGCCGCGCGCATCACTGTGCAGCAGGCGGTAATCGGCCGGCTGTAGCTTCTGGTAGGCCCACACTTGATCGCCCGCTGGCTCGGGCCACTCCACCCACATCGCGCCGATCACCGCGACGCACACCGCTGCAGCGGCAAGGCCGTGCATCTTCATTCGTCACCCCGCACACAGGCAGAAAGCTCCGCGCCATAAGCGCGGTCAGTCCTTGGGTCGCATCCGCTCGTGGATGAAGGCGGTCAGCGCGAGATCGGCCATCACCAGCCCCTCCATCACCCGGTCGCCCACGTACTGCTCGGGCTCGCCGTTCTGGCGTGTGCGCTCGGCCGCCAGCAGGATCTCCTGCACGATGCGCTGGCCGGTGAGTGCGCAGTCGGCGTCGGACAACTGCATCTGCCGGCTGCGCAGGTGATGCCGTTCTGGCCAAGGCTGGCCGTCGGCCGCAGCGCCTGCGCCGATGGCGTGCAGGATGGCAATGAGGCTGTTGGGGTCCAAGGCCGACGCGTTCGAGCGCGCTTCCTGGATGGGGCGCGGGGGAGGGGAGTGCGGTGTGGTCATGGCGGGCTCCGTGCATGCAGGCGGACGCCGCCACCGATAAAGGTGGCGGACGGGGCGTGGCTCGAAAACCGGTGTGTGATGATCGCCGGCGGGCACGAGGCCCCCACGCCCCGCCCGCCATAGCCGGCAGACGGATTGCCAGCCGGCACCACGCAAGGTGATGCCGGCTGACAAGCGCAAACTTCATCACAACAACGGGTTTTCGAGTCCCGACCACCGATGCACGGTGGCGCAGTAACGATTACCCGCTGTTGTTCGGAATGCCAAGGGGTAGGGTCAATGCCGCCAAATCCCGAGACGCTTTTGGCATTGTCGCATAGCGAGGAAAGCGGCGAGAGCCTTGGCGTGCTTGGCGCAGCGGCACTTCTGGAACGGAGTCGTCAGAACCTTCCGCCAGAGACGCAGGGAGCGGCAAATGCGACAGCATTGGTCCGACGGTCGCTGATGGATGCCGCGTATCTCGCCTTCATGCGTGAGTGACTTTCTGCCTATTGACCCCACGGGGCGCCACGCAGAATCTGACTACCGCTGTAGTCACTCGGAACTGTTCTGCCCGCAGCAGGAAGGTTCTGCGGCGTTTGAACGGACTCCACCCACTGGCGCAGGCCGCTACAAGGATCACTGTATGTGTTACGCCGCAATCGACTTCTTCTGTCTGCGGGTCTGGTCCCGCTTCCGTGGTTCCTGTTCTGGACCAGCGTTGCCGCTGTGTTCGCGCCGGGCTACAACCCGCTCGCACAGCACGCCAGCGAGCTGCTGCAGGCGCCGACGCTCGCAAGCATCTGCGCCAGGATCGCCGCCATCGGCTCTGGCGTAGGCTTCGTGGCGTTTGCCATCGGGGTATGGAGGGAGTCCGGCCGCCGGATTGCCTTGGGCGCGATCTGGTGGATGATCTTTGGCATCTCCATGCTGACCAACGGGCTCTGGCCCATGGGCCATCCGATGCACGGCTTCTACACCATCGGCATCGCAAACATCATTGCACCGACGATGTCGCACATCGAATTGAGCGCGTGGTCTGCCAACCGAAGGGCTTATGCCGTGACTGCTGCGGTGAGCGTCGCGGGGATTGTCTATCTCTGGTTGAACGTGGTGGGAGCGGACCCGGAGGGGTTCAGGGGGCTGACACAGCGCGTGTTCTCGTCGATCAACTCGTTGTGGCCATTCCTGGTTGCGCTGTATCTGCTGCGCAGGGGTTCAAGCGCGCTGAAGGTGCAACCTGCGCACTGATGGATAAGCATGCAGTTGTATGGATGGCTGTTGAGCGTGTGGCTTTGAGATGGGGATGAAGATCTTTCGTCGTCAGCTGATCTACGTTCAAGTGCATCAGGACCACTTCATTGCGCGCGTGGTGGGTGGAGACAGGACCATCCGTCGCCAGTGTCATGCCCTTGGCAATCGCGCGGGCCCGACCAAGGACTTCTCCGTCTTCCGGCCTCAGCTAAAGGAAATCTTCTCGGAACTCACGCTTGGGTTCTCACTTCAAAAGCCATGGGCGCTTCTGCACTTTGATCCGATTGAATATCCGATCACGAAGGAAGAAATCGCTGGGTTCCAGAAGGTTGCCATACGCAGCGGTGTGAGTTTCTGCTTTCTCTCCACGTGGGAGCAGCGGCATGACGACAAGGGTCTCTGAGAATGTTCAAGTAGTGGCCGCCGAGCCTGCCGTTGGGACCGGCTAGGCGCTGGCTTGTTGGCCGGGGCCCGCCGCCCTAGGATCGCCCGTTAGCAAGGGGAAATCTACCAAACTATGTTTTATGGGTAAATCGTATAGCTAGTCCTAGGGTAGCTAGGCAGCCAACAGTCATCACGGCACTCTGAGAGAGGAAATGAAGCCTTCGGAGACTCAGGCGAAGATTGCGGCGAGCCAGCTTCTCATTCTTCTACTCCAAGAGTGAGCGTCTCGTTCGGCACCTTCTCGGGCCGGTTTGCCGCTGGATTTGGCACAGTCCTAGCTCTCCTTACTGTCAATCTAGATACTGTCTCTAAGTTCAACATCGCTGAGCGGTCTAAAATGCGCATCTTCCCTCTTTCTTGTCTCGGCGGCCTTGGCTGTTATAGACAAAATGCTAGCCGCGCTCATAGCGGCTGGTACTACTGCAGCAATTGAAGGTGCAGCACACGACAAGGGTCTCGGGGCGCGACATAGAGATCGACAGGCCACGGCTATTTTCAGAAGTGGAGAGTGCGTTGTTCTGACCGGGCAGTCTGTTTGCCTGGCGAGCTTTCGTCAAGGTACGGTCCGGGGGCTAAGTTTGGACGCATGTACACCAAGGTTGCTCAGGTCCAAGCGTTTGTTATCATCATTCAGGCCGTACTGTCACTGGCTGCCGCAGTCGTCATTGTCCTCAGCTTGGCGGCCTAACATTTGATTCAAGCCGAAGCCGTTTCGCGGGTCGGTTTAATTCCAGAGTCGGCGCCCTAGGAGATTTTCATGGCAGATATAGACGAGACATCACTACAAGTTTTGCTAAAAGTTTCGTTTGAGAATTCCGTTTCGACCGAATCGCTGGTGGCAATACTCAACGCGCTGGAGAGTGCTGCGTACCAAGCGGAAACGGCAGAGCTAAGACAGCTTCGCCGTTCGTTTCCTTCATTGCCAGAAGTGGCAACGGATGCGGCCGCGTATCGGCTGCAGAATGAGAAAGGTCGCGTAGTTCGCTATTCAAGCGCGGATGACGGCTCAATTTTGCTTATAGGCGCAGTCGCTGGACTGTCCTACTACATTCTTGACAAGACACTTGGTCAGACGATCTCAGAAGCTTGGTCAGAGTCCGAGAGCCACGAGAGGCTCAAAGCATTCCTGAAGAAGCGGAGGTTTATCCGTTCACGTGAGGTGGAGCGGCGCATAAAATCTCCTTTGGAGCGCCGTGGCATATATGTCGAGTCTGAGTTCTCAGACGGCCCACAAGGTGAGCAACTGAAGCTTTTTGTTCACGTTCCGGATGAGTCAGGCGCTAACAATTCATTTGAGACGAAACCGCTTCGCGGTTCGGATTAATTCAGGCGCCAAGCGCCCACAGAGAGTCCTCGCAATGTCCGGTCATCACGGAATTCTCATCATTATTCAAGGTCTGGCTGGTTCAGGGAAGTCGCATTTAATACAGTTTTTGAAGTATGACTTCTTGATTGAAGAAAACTTTGCAGTCTCAGATGAATCTGAAGAGAGGAACATAAATGATCTTGCTGCCAACTTGCGCTGCGGACGCCGCTGCATTGTCTCAGAGAGGAAATATCGCTCTAATATAGAGCGGGGAAAATTCATAGCTAAAGTGCTACAAGCCGTTTCCCCGTCACATCCACCGACGATTA
Organism: Stenotrophomonas sp. SMYL41; assembly: GCF_036319965.1. Classification (NCBI taxonomy): domain Bacteria; kingdom Pseudomonadati; phylum Pseudomonadota; class Gammaproteobacteria; order Lysobacterales; family Lysobacteraceae; genus Stenotrophomonas; species Stenotrophomonas sp. SMYL41. The sequence goes on from NZ_JAWIRX010000005.1 coordinate 300,634, forward strand.
AGATCATCTGCTTTGAAAATGATCTAAAAACAGCAAATTACAACTGCGAGAATCGAAGTAACAAGCCCGGAGACATTGGCGGGAGAGCGCATATCATTCAGAACGAATGCGACTCAAAGACGTACGAAATACCGAGTGACGCAATCGTAATTAAAATACATCGCATGTCGACGCAGATCCTGACGCCATCTTCCGGTCCGCCGGAAGTAATATCATTGCGTGGAGTGGGTCGGAAAGACGCATAACAATTCGTTCGAGGCTGACGGCTTGGCCGCCACTTAACTCCAGCTCCGCTGCTGGCCGTTAGCCGACACCGAAGGAGCTTGCAGAATGAAGGGGATTCCCAAAGGGCAGCTGGGTTCCAATGGCAGCATTCGATCATTCCCTGGTAACCCTCCGATTCTTCGGGGACGACCTCCTGCCCGAAGAAGTCAGTGCCTTGCTCGGGGCGACTCCAACCGCATCGCATCACAAGGGCCAGGAACTCAGAGGCAACCAATCAGGCACCGTGCGTATCGCCAGGACTGGAAGCTGGCAACTTGATGCGGAGCGTCGTGAGCCTGAAGATCTGGATGCTCAGATCTTCGAGATCCTCGATCAACTCACCGGAGATCTCACTGTATGGCAGTCATTGGCACGCTTCCGGCCTGATCTGTTCTGCGGCCTTTTCATGGGCAGCAGCAACGATGGTGTCTCGCTTTCGCCTCGCGCGCTGCTCGCCTTGGGGGAGCGCGGCATCGAGCTGGGGCTGGACATCTATGAAGCCGATGAAGAGGTGGGCGACGCCCAATGCCAGCAGGTCATCAATTGATGATCTCGCCACTCCCCGAAGCAACAAACGCCTTCAACTGTCGAACGAACTTGGCGTCATAAAGCTCCCACTCCACAATCTCCCCCACAATCCGCAACGGCTGCGCACTGCGATACGACCGCGTCGGGTTCCCGGGAAACTTCTTGTTGGTCACGTTCGGATCGTCCTCAAACGGCCCGGTCGGCTCCACCACATACACACGCGGCCGCCCTTCACCTCGGGCCATCTCCGCAGCCAACCCGGCGCCCTTGGCAATCGTGGTGAAGTAGATGTGGTTCATCACCACACTGTCGCGATAGTTGGAGCGGAAGCCCGCGCTCAGCAGTTCGCCCACCGCCAGATCAGCGCGGGTGCCGTGGTAGAACGGCCCGGCGACCTGGTCGCAGGTGTCATGCGAAACGGGTGTCCATTCGGTGTCCTGCGCCATCGGCACTGCCCCTGCGTGTCCTCTCCGGATTGACAGGCCGGCGAGTCTACGGCGCCCGGTGGGCCTTGCTGCAAGGCCCCATCCGGGAAATACTCTGTAAACGGGAGGCGCAGTGCGCCTCCTTTTTTCATTCTGCGGCGCCGCGCCCTTCCAGCTCGCGCACGGCGGTTTCCAGCGCGTCCAGCTTCTGGCGGGTCTTCAGCAGCACGGCGCGCTGCACTTCGAACTCTTCGCGGGTGACCAGGTCGAGCTTGGCCAGGCCGGCCTGCAGCGCGCTCTTGAAGGTGGCCTGCAGTTCCTCGCGCGATTCGCGCAGGCCCGGCGGCACCAGGTCGCTGAGGCGACGGGCGAGGTCATCGATTTGGTTCAGGTCGATCATGGGGTGCTCCGTGGGGGTGGGCCCGTGCATCCGGCGCGGGCAGGCCATTCGGGCACAAGGATACTGCTGGCACCCATCGCCCGGACAGGCGGTAGCGGCTTCGCACGGGCCGCGTTCAGGCGCTATCCTCCACGCCGGAAGACAGGAGATAGACGATGAAGATGGTCATGGCGGTGATCAAGCCGTTCAAGCTCGACGACGTGCGCGAAGCGCTGGCCGAGCGTGGGGTCACTGGTATCACGGTGACGGAGGTGAAGGGCTTTGGTCGCCAGAAGGGCCATACCGAGCTGTACCGTGGCGCGGAGTATGTGGTCGATTTCCTGCCGAAGGTGAAGCTGGAAGTGGCGGTGACCGATGACCAGGTTGAGGCGGTGGTTGAGGCCATCGTGAAGGCCGCCGGCACCGGCAAGATTGGCGACGGCAAGGTGTTCGTGTACGACCTGGGCAGCGTGGTGCGTATTCGTACCGGTGAGTTGGACGCGGACGCGTTGTAAGCCGCCGAGAGGGACGTGACCGGCGAGGTTTTGCGTCGCCGGAACGAAGAGCGGTCGAGCAAGCTCGACCCCTACCGGTGAAGCGGGGCGGTGATTACCGACGCTTCGCCCACTTATAGAACCGCTTCCAGCCCTGCCGCACGGCGGCGACCCAACCCGGGTCGGCCATCAGTGCGCCCTGCGCGGCACTCGGGGCCTGGCCGGTCACGCGCTGGCGGATCTTCAGCAGGTTCTTCATGTCGCTGCGGCGCATCTGCCGGCTCAGTGGATTGCGGCGCAGCCAGCGAGGCGCGCGCCAGGCCGAGGTGAAGTCCAGCAGCACCGGCACGCCGCCACTGACCACCACATTGGTGCCATGCAGGTCGTTGTGGGTGATGCCGGCGGCGTGTAGGCGGCTGAGCGCGTGCTGCAGCTGCTCGAACACCTCATTGCCGACGGCCTGTGCGCTGCTGAGCGTCTGGCCGGGAATGAATTCCATGCCCAGTGCCAGACCGCCCAGGGTGCCGAGCAGCGCGGGAGCATGCTTCCAGCCGCCCAGGCGCTGCAGAATGCGTGCTTCACGGCGCACCATCAGCCGCGCGATCAGCGAAACGGGAGTGCCGCGATAGCGGGAATAGTCCTTGATGACCGCCTCGCGCCCGTCCAGGCAGGTGCGGTAGACGTCGGGGGCCAGGAAACGCTCACCGCGCTTGAGCAGCAGCGGGGAGGCGGCGTCATTGCCGCAGGAGGAGGGGGGGAGAGCAGGAAGATACATGTCGGGGTCTCGGACGACCCGGTGGGTGGCGCAAAGCGTCAAGCGAACCGGTGTTACAGGGAGTTACTAAGTTTTCGTTAATTTTAGTACTCGCCAGTTCGCTATTCCACGATTTGTCGGAGAAATGTCGGGGTCGTGGCTGGAACAGTTCGTCACGCAGAATCGGACAATTCTGTCTCACTTACAGGGGCCGCCTCGCTGGATCAATGGGTTGGGCGGGGTTCCGGTCCATTCATCTGCGCCGCGCTGAACGCGACGCACGCCCGGCTTGACCCCGGCGCACGGCCTGCCGACCATAAGCTGTTAACCCGCGACATCGGCGGCCGCCCCCCTCCGGCACGTCCCCGTCCCTGCCGCGTTCCCAACCGGTGCTGGCCGCCTGGCCGTGCGTCGCCCCGTTTCCCGTTCCGGCCGCGGCTGGAGGAAAGTGCTTTGATCATCAAAATCGTCATTGCAGCGCTGTTCGTGGCCTGCGTGCTGTACATCCACTTCCGTGGCAAGGTGCGCGCGCGCTGGTCGCGCCAGCTGCTGGACCACTCCAGTTTCATGGCCCCGATCAACGTGGTCATGTACATGTTCTCGAAGGTGCCGACCACGCCGTTCCTGGACCCGGCCAAGGAGTTCCCGCAGCTGGAGCCGCTGCGCCAGAACTGGCAGATGATCCGCGACGAGGCGCTGGCGCTGCGCGATGCGCAGAAGATCGCCGCCTCCAGCACGTTCAACGATGCCGGCTTCAATTCGTTCTTCCGCCGTGGCTGGAAGCGCTTCTACCTGAAGTGGTACGGCCCGTCGCACCCGTCGGCGAAGGCGATGTGCCCGAAGACCACGGCGTTGCTGGAGTCGCTGCCGGACGTGCGTGCGGCGATGTTCGCGCAGCTGCCGTCGGGCAGCGAACTGCGCCCGCACCGCGACCCGTTCGCCGGTTCGCTGCGCCTGCACCTGGGCCTGGCCACGCCCAACAACGACGGCTGCTACATCGAAGTGGACGGCATCAAGAAGAGCTGGCGCGACGGCGAGTGGATGATGTTCGACGAGACCTACATCCACCATGCGCACAACGAGACGCCGGATGATCGCGTGATCCTGTTCTGCGACATCGCCCGCCCGCTGCGCTTCGGCCTGCCGGGCCTGTTCAACCGTGCGGTGGCGGCCACGCTGCTGGCCGGTGGTGCCTCGCCGAACCTGCCGGGTGACCCGACCGGTGGCGTCAACAAGGCCTTCGGCAGCGTCTACAAGGTGCGCCTGAAGGCCAAGGCGCTGCGCGAGCGCAGCGTGGTGGCCTACCAGCTGATCAAGTGGGGCCTGGTGGTGGCGGTGATCGCGGGTATCTGGGCGCTTTGATCGTTACATGCGGTTGCCGGCCAGCGGCCGGCACTACCGGAACATGAAAAAAACCCGCGCTGTCGCCAGCGCGGGTTTTTCTTTTGCATGGGTGGGTGCCGACCGTTGGTCGGCACGCCTTACTTCAGCGCCGCCTGCACGAACGGCGGGGTCACCAGCACGCCGGTGTGCAGCGCGGCGGTGTAGTACAGGGTGTTGAAGGTCTTGGCGGCCGAGTCGGCCTGGCGGAAGTCGAAGCTGCTGTCGCCCTTGCGCGCCATGGTCACGCTCCACCAGCCGGTGGGGTAGCACGGCTGCGGGAACGGCAGGGTCTTGAACGAGCCGAAGCCGGCCTTGCCCATCTCGGTGCGCATTTCGTTGATCAGGTCCAGCTGCATCAGCGGCGACTCGGACTGCTGCACCAGGATGCCGTCGTCCTTCAGGGCCTTGAAGCAGCTCTCGTAGAAGGCCTTGTTGAACAGGCCTTCACCCGGGCCGACCGGGTCGGTCGAGTCCACAATCACCACGTCCACGCTGCCCGCCGGGCAGTTGGCCATGTAGGCCACGCCGTCGTCGAACAGCAGTTCGGCGCGGGCGTCGTCGTTGGAGTCGCACAGTTCCGGGAAGTGCTTGCGCGCCATCACAGTGACCTGCTCGTCGATATCGCACTGGGTCACGCTCTCCACGCCGGTGTGCTTGAGCACTTCGCGCAGGGTGCCGCAGTCGCCGCCGCCGATGATCACCACGCGCTTGGGTGCGGCATGGGTGAACAGCACCGGATGGCTGATCATCTCGTGGTAGAAGAAGTTGTCCTTGCTGGTCAGCATGATGGCCCCGTCGATGGTCATCAGGTTGCCCCAGTCGGTGGTCTGGAAGATCTCGATCTTCTGGAACGGCGACTGCACCTCGTCCAGCTTGCCGGTGATGCGGTAGCCGATGGCCGAGCCGGTGCGCTCGAAGTGTTCGATGTACCAGTTGTTGCTGTCAGTCATTGGAAAACAGTCCTGTTCGGAGGGGTGGAGCCGGGCTGGCGGGCGGGGCCGCGTGGCACAGATGCCACATCCGGACGGATCGGCCCGTTCAGGTTGAAACCTGTCACGGGCGCGGGCGCGCATGATAACGAACCTGTGGGCATATAGGCGTTATCATGCCCCCCCTTTTATTGCCAACAAGGCCGACTGAAATGACCGATTGGTCCCTCGACCAAGCCCGCAAGACCTACTCGATCCCGCATTGGGCGGACGGTTACTTCGACGTGGATCAGGCCGGGCACATGGTGGTGAGACCGACCGGGGCGGACGGCCCGGTGGTGTCGCTGCCCAAGGTGGTGGACGCGGCCCGTGCGGCCGGCGCCAAGCTGCCGCTGCTGGTGCGCTTCCCGGACATCCTCGGCCAGCGCCTGGGCAAGCTGCAGGCAGCCTTCGGCCAGGCCCAGCAGGACTGGGAGTACAGCGGCGGCTACACCGCCGTGTACCCGATCAAGGTCAACCAGACCCGTGGCGTGGCCGGCACCCTGGCCAGCCATCACGGCGAGGGCTTCGGCCTGGAAGCAGGCAGCAAGCCCGAGCTGATGGCCGTGCTGGCACTGTCGCGGCCGGGTGGCCTGATCGTCTGCAACGGCTACAAGGACCGCGAGTACATCCGCCTGGCCCTGATCGGCCGTAAGCTGGGGCTGCAGACCTTCATCGTCATCGAGAAGCCGTCCGAGCTGAAGCTGGTGCTGGAAGAGTCCAAGGCGCTGGACGTGAAGCCGGGCCTGGGCGTGCGCATGCGCCTGGCCTCGCTGGGCGCCGGCAAGTGGCAGAACAGCGGTGGCGACAAGGCCAAGTTCGGCCTGTCGCCGCGCCAGCTGCTGGACCTGTGGAAGTCGCTGCGTGACACCGAGTACGCCGACTGCCTCAACCTGCTGCACTTCCACATGGGCTCGCAGATCTCCAACGTGCGCGACATCGCCAATGGCATGCGCGAAGCCACCCGCTACTTCGTGGAGCTGTCGCGCCTGGGCGCGAAGATCACCCACGTCGACGTGGGCGGTGGCCTGGGCGTGGATTACGAAGGCACCCGTTCGCGCAGCTTCTGCTCGATCAACTACGGCCTGCATTCCTACGCCAGCAACATCGTGCAGCCGCTGGCCAATGCCTGCGAAGAGTTCGGCCTGACCCCGCCGCGCATCGTGACCGAGTGCGGCCGCGCGATGACCGCGCACCACGCGGTGCTGATTGCCAATGTCTCGGAAGTGGAAGAAGCGCAGGAAGGCCGCGTGCCGGACCAGCACGACGACGAGCCGGCGGCGATCCGCCACCTGCGCGAGATCCACGACGAGCTGGACGTGCGCCCGGCGGTGGAGCTGTTCCAGGAAGCACAGCACTTCCACGCCGAAGGCCTGGCCAGCTATGCGCTGGGCCAGATCGACCTGCCGCAGCGTGCGCGCATCGACGATCTGTTCTACGCCATCGCCCACGGCGTGCGTGCGCGCCTGAGCTACGACGAGAAGAGCCACCGCCCGGTGCTGGACGAACTGAACGAGCGCTTGGTCGACAAGTATTTCGTCAACTTCAGCGTGTTCGAATCGATCCCGGACGTGTGGGCGATCGACCAGGTGTTCCCGATCGTGCCGATCGAGCGCCTGGACGAGACCCCGGACCGTCGCGGCATCATCGCCGACATGACCTGCGACTCGGACGGCATGGTGGAAACCTATGTCGAGAACGAGAGCCTGGACAGCTCGCTGCCGCTGCACAAGATGAAGCCGGGCGAGAGCTACCGCATCGGTTTCTTCATGGTCGGCGCCTACCAGGAAATCCTGGGCGACATCCACAACCTGTTCGGCGATACCGACGCGGTGGAAGTGCTGGCCGATGCCGATGGCTACGCCATCACCCAGCAGCGCCGTGGCGACACCACCGATGTGATGCTGGATTACGTGGGCTACCGCTTGGACGAACTGCGTGCCACCTACGCACAGCGCGTGGCCGAGGCGCAGCTGTCGCCGGAACGCGCGCAGGAGCTGTCCGAAGCGCTGGAAGCCGGCCTGACCGGCTACACCTACCTGTCCGACGAACCGTTGGTGTGAGGTCAACGGGAACGCCGGGCATGGCCCGGCGCTACCGGCCCCGATGAGCGCGCGCGCGATCTTCCACCTGTTCCTGCATGCCGCCGTGCCAGCCCTGCTGGCATGGCTGTTCTGGCGCAAGCGCTTCGCCTCGGCGTGGCTGCTGATGCTGCTGGGCTGGATCATCGACCTGGACCACCTGCTGGCCGATCCGATCTATGCACCGAACCGCTGCAGCATCGGGTTCCATCCGCTGCACACCGCACCGGCCATCGCGGTCTATGCCGGGCTGTGCGTGCCGAAGAAGACGCGGCTGGTAGGCATCGGTCTGATCATCCATATCGTGCTGGACGCGATTGACTGCTGGTGGATGCATCACCGTTGATGCTGGGTGCGTGTCGACCAAGGTCGACACCTACCGGGGGCGCGTGAACCGGTAGCGCCGGGCCATGCCCGGCGAGCGCAGCGGTGCGTCACGCCACCGGCAACCACAACGTCGCACGCAGGCCCGGCTGCGCATTTTCCAGCGCCACGCGTCCGCCATAACTGGCGGCGATATCCCCGACGATCGCCAGGCCCAGGCCGCTGCTGCCCTCGCGCTCATCCAGCCGCACGCCACGCTGGGTGACCCGTTCCAGCGCGTCTGCAGCCAGCCCGGGGCCGTCGTCGCGCACTTCGATGCGCAACTGCGCTTCGCTGGTTTCCGCTTCGACAGTGACCTGCTGTTTCGCCCAGCGCCCGGCGTTGTCCAGCAGGTTGCCGAGCATCTCTTCCAGGTCCGCACTGGCGCCGGCGAACTGCAACGCCGGATCGATATCTGCCGCCGCGAACGCAATGCCACGTTCACCATGCACGCGTGCCATCAGCCGGCACATTGCCTGCGCGACTGCCGCCACGTTGGTGCGCTGGCGATGGTCGGCGGCCAGCCCTGCGGCCAGGTAACGGTCGACGCTGGCCTGCATGCGCGCACTCTGCTCGCGCACGGTGGCACGCCAGTGCGTGCCGTCGCCGTCCGCTTCGGTGGCCAATACGCTCAGCGGGGTCTTCAGCGCATGCGCCAGATCCTGCGCGCTGGTGCGTGCGCGCGCGACCATGCGTTGCTGGTGCTCCAGCAGCGCGTTGAGTTCTTCACCCAGCGGTGCGACTTCCGCGCCCAGTTCCTGCGTGTCGATGCGCTGCGCATCGCCGCGCCGTACCCGTTCCAGCTGCGCACCGAGGCGGTGCAGCGGGCGCAGGCCGAAGTGCACCTGGCTGGCCAGCACTGCCAGCCACGCCGTGACCAGCACACCCAAGGCGATGGCGGTGCGCTTGCGGAATGCAGCGACATCCGCATCCAGCGCGCTGCGGTCGGCGGCGACCACGGCCACGAACGGTTCGCTGGCGCGCGGCAGGCGCACCTGCTGCACGCGCGCGCGCAGGGATTGCTGCAGCGGCCCGGCCAGATTGCGCGTGGCCGGACCGGCGGCCGTGGCCGGCAGGGTTTCATCCCACAGCGAGCGTGACTGCAGCAGCACGTGCCCATCGGCACCGGCGATCTGCCAGTAGGCACCGGAGAACACGCGCTGGAAGCGTGCGTCATTGGGCTCCTGGCGCAGGCGCAGCTGCCCGTCCGCGTCCACTTCGGCCTGCGCCAGCAGGGTCAGCATGTCCTGCTGCAGTTCGTGGTCGAGGCGGTCACGCGCGCTGCGCTTGAACAGCTCGCCCAGCAGCGCGCTGGCCAGCAGCGAGACCAGCAGCAGGCCGACGCCGCCAGCCAGCAGCAGGCGCCGCCGTAGCGATGGTTGCCGTTTCATGGTGCGGCCAGCCGCCAGCCCTGGCCGCGCACGGTCTGGATCAGATCGGTGCCGAGCTTGCGGCGCACGCGTCCTAGCAGCACGTCCAGTGCGTTGGAATCCGGGTCATGGCCGCCGTCGAACACCTGTTCGCCCAGCCGATCCCGGCCGATCACCTGCCCACTGTGGTGGATGAAGTAGCTGAGCAGGCGGAACTCCTGCGGACTCAGCGACAGCGCCTGCCCATCCAGTTCGAACCGGCCGGCGTTGACGTCCAGTTGCAGCGGGCCGCAGTGCAGGCGCGGGCTGGCGTGGCCATGGCTGCGGCGGATCAGTGCGCGCAGGCGCAGCACCAGTTCGTCGGCCTGGAAGGGTTTGGTGAGGTAATCGTCGGCACCGGCATCGAAGCCGGCCAGCTTGTCGTGCCAGCGCCCGCGTGCGGTCAGCACCAGCACCGGAAAGCTGCGGCCATTGCCGCGCCAGCGCTCGATCACGCTCAATCCGTCCAGCCCGGGCAGGCCCAGATCGACGATAGCCGCCTGCAGGTCCTCGATCTGGCCGATCTCCTCGGCGTCGCGACCGTCGGCAACCACGTGCACTACGTAACCCGCCTGTTCCAGCAGGGGCAGCAGGCGCTGTGCCAGCGCGGCATCGTCTTCGGCCAACAGGATGCGCATCAGTCGTCGAGCTCCGTCTTCAGCAGCTTTCCGCTGCGCGCATCATAGTCCAGCTCCACCACCACGCCGTCGCCGCGCAGGATCTCCACTTCGTAGACGCCGTCGTCCAGCTCCACTTCCAGCAGCTGGCCGGGGAAGCGCTTGAGGGCATCGCGCACCACGCTTTCCAATGGCACGTAGTGGCCCTGTTGCACGGCGCGGCGCGCGACCTGCTGCGCCGGATCCTGTGCGGGCGCGGCGGTGGTCGGGGCGTTGGCCAGGGCCAGCAGCAGGGGCAGGGTGGAGAGCATCTGGGCGCAGGGAGGGCTGTAGGAACAGGTGTGAGTGTGCCGCTGGTGACTAACAGCGGGCTAACAGTGTCGGCTAAGGCGCTGTTAACCACGGGGCGCATTGTGGCGTTGCCGGGATGGTCCGGCCACGAACACGAACAGGAGAACCCCATGTTGAAGTCGCTCACCCTCGCCACCGTTGCCCTGCTGGCCATCGCGCCGGCCGTACAGGCCGCACCGCTTGGCATGGCCCAGGTCGAACAGGCCCTGCGCAAGGCCGGTTACACCCAGATCCACGAGATCGAACACGATGACGGCCTGTGGGAAGCCGATGTGAGCCGCGCCGACGGCCGCTTCAGTGAGGTCTACGTGGACCCGAAGACCGGCGAGATCTTCGATGAGCACAGCAAGCGCGCACTGTTGACCACCGAGCAGGTGCTGGCACGGGCACAGGCGCATGGCCTGCGCGAGATCCATTCGCTGGAACGCGATGGTGCGACCTGGTCGCTGGAAGCCCGCAATGCCCGCAACCAGAAGGTGGAGGTGCGCCTGAGCGGTTATGACGGCCGTATCCTGCACAGCGAACGCGATGGCTGGCTGGATTGATTCGCGTGCCGGTAGGTGCCGGCCGCTGGCCGGCACAGAGCGCAGCGCTCGACACCCACGGGCACATGCAACGGTAGTGGCCGATCCAGGTCGGCCCGTATCCCGCGTGCGGCGTTACCAGCCGTACGGCGGCGGGTAATCCCAGCCCGGGCCGCGGCCGTAGTAGCCGCCATACGGGCCGAAGAAGCCCGGGCCCTTGCCTTCACTCACGTGGATGTTGAGGTTGACCCCGTGGGTCTTGCCTTCATCGGTGGTGTAGTTCTTGCTCAGGTTCAGCGTGGCCGCGTTGTAGTGGCTGTTGCCGCCATTCTTCGAATAACCGATGCCGGTGGTGAAGCTGCCGGACACCTTGACCTTGTCGTCGGTCACGTCGGCGATCCTGGCGTCGTCGTGCACGCGCGGGCCGCTCTTGTCACCGTAATAGGTGCCGGGCGGGTCCTGCTGCAGGGCCGGGTCGTTGAGGTAGCGCATCGGCGCCTGCGGCAGCGTCAGGTCCAGGCCAGCGGCCTGCGGCGCAGTGGCGCCAGCGGCAGACTGGGCCAGCACGGTTCCCGGCAGGGCCAGGCACAGCAGCAGGGTCAGGGGGCGGATCATGACGGCGCTCCAGCGGACAGGTGGCCGCGCAACACGCGGCGGTACAGGCCGACGCTAGCAGGGGTTGCTTGAATGATGCCTGTCGGCGCCCGCCTGTGGTAGGGCCGGCCTCTGCCCGGAGGCGGTCACAACCGCGCGAACCCGAACAGACCTTCCAGCGCATGCTTGCGCCGCTCGATCCGGGCCCGCAGCAGCTGAGCGCCGATCATCGAGTAGGTGATGCCGTTGCCGCCGTAGGCCATGGCGAAGTGCACCCGCGGGCCCCACTGCGCGTGGGGGCCGAAGAACGGCAGGCCGTCGGCGGTTTCGGCGAAGGTGCCGGCCCAGGAGAAGGCGGGCACCGGGTCCAGCCGCGGGAACCAATGCAGCAGCTGCTTCATCAGCTTGTCGGCCTTCCGCTCTACGCGCCGGTCGCGGCGGGCCGGGATATCGATGGCGTCGTCCAGCCCGCCCACCAGCAGGCGACGGTCGCCGGTGGCGCGCAGGTACAGGTAGGGGCGTGCGCTTTCCCACACCATCGTGTTGCGCAGGCGGCCCAGCACGCCCGCATCGATCGGGTCGGTGATGAAGGCGTAGCTGCTGCGGTTGCGTGCGACCCGCTGCTGCAGCCAGGTCTGGTTTGCATAGCCCATCGCCAGCACGACATGGCGGGCGTGGATCGTGGTACCGGCCTCGGTAAGTGCGGTTACGCCGCGGGGGCTGGGCGTGAGCGTGTGCAGCACTGTGCGGTCGTGCACCTGGCCGCCGCGGCGGCGAACCCGTTTGAGCAGGCCGTAGGTGAGGCAGTAGGGATCGACCCGCGCCGCCTGGCGGGTGAGCAGGGCACCGCCCGCATCCACGTCGAAGCGCTCCTGCAGCGCCTCCGGGCCCAGCCAGCGGGCATCCAGGCCGATGCTGCGCCGCGCTTCGCCCTCGGCCATCAGCCGTGGCACGTCGCGGTGGCGGCTTGCCAGGTACAGGCTGTCCATCTGCCGGAAGTCCACATCCTTCAGCCCACGCGCGACTTCGCCCAATGCCGGGATCGCCTCGGCGCAGGCATGGTAGGCCAGAGCGGCAGCATCGTGGCCATAGCGTTGGGCCAGTTCCAGCAGATGGGTGTCGATCTCATACTGAAGCAGCGCGGTGCTCGCGGCCGTGCTGCCCCAGCCGATGTCGCGCTGCTCGATCACGGCCACGTCGTGCCCATGGTGGGACAGCTCGTCGGCGATCAGCGCACCGGTGATGCCGCCACCCACCACCAGCACGTCGCAGCGCAGGTCCTGCTGCAACGGCGGGAAGGCGTGGATCAGCCCGTTGCGCACCGCCCACCACGGGTAGCCACTCTTCAGGTCCATGGCCGTGTGCTGCTCAGGCGGTGGGATTGCCGGTGTGCGGGGTCTGGATCAGTTCGGACAGATCGAAGCCCTGCAGGCGGGCCGCCGCTAGATAATGGTCCTGCACGGTCGCGTCCAGGTGCGGCTCGCGCGCCAGCAGCCACAGGTACTTGCGATCCGGGCTGCCGACCAGCGACACACTGTAGTCCGGGGCGATCTGGATCACCCAGTAGTCGCCCTTGGCGAACGGCAGCCAGCGCAGGCCCTTGGGCAGGAAGCTCACTTCCAGGCGCGCGCTGTCGTTGTCGATGGCGCAGGCCTCGCCACTGGCCTCTTCGATCTCGCCGTCCATTCGGCAGCGGTTGGTGACGCCGACGTTGCCGTTGTCGAGCAGGGTGTAGTGCGCCGACACGTCGGTGCAGCCCTCCGGCTCGTGGCGCATCGGCAGGCGGGCGATCTCGTACCAGGTGCCCAGGTAGCGGGGCAGCTTGAGGTCGGCGACGGTCTTCAGCGGCGGGTGGTCGGTCATCGGCGGTCGTGGCAGGGGTGGGCCTCCACGATGCCGATGGCCTTGCCATGGGCGGGTGAAGCCGGGGCGATGGCCGTGTCCAGAACGTTCCGTCGCCCCGGCGGAGCGCCCGTTGTCACCGGCGTGGCGGTATCCTGCTGCCAGCGCCGTGTTTTCCTGATCCAACCGAGGTGGAGGTGCCGATGTACCAGGTGATCCTGTTGAAGAGTGAATCCGCGTTCGCGCGCGAACAGTGGCCGCAGGTCGATGACCTGGTCGACTACGAAGGGGTGAGTTACAGCCTGCGTGCCGGCCCGCGCCAGCCCTTGCCGACCGACCACGACTGGCACCCGGTGGCGGTGTATGCGCCCGATGAGATCACCGAGGAAGAGTTCCAGGACTGGTACGCGCTGCAGCAGCCGGCCGTGGAAGAGCTGCGCCTGAAGTACTGATGCGCGACGCTGCCGGGGCCGCCCATCCGCCCTTGACCGCCTCTGCCGTATAGTCGCGCGCAGGCGCGGTGGTCCGCGCGAACCGGTGTGGCTGGCGTGTCTTCTTTCCTGCAATCGATCCGTGCACGGGGCCCTTGGCTGGTCCTGCTGCTGTGCAGCGTCTTCCTGCTGTCCGCGCCGGTGCTGGCACAAGATGAGGACCCCACGCCCAAGCAGCAGCTGGCGGATATCGATGTGAAGCTGAAGGAGGTCGACCGCAAGCGTGGTGATGCGGCCGCCATCGAGACGCTGGCGATGCTGTCCGAGAATGCCTCGCAGGCACGGCGCGATGCCGAGGCGCTGGAAAAGGCGCTGCAGCCGCAGCTGGATCGACTCAACGAACAGCTGGCGCAGCTGGGCACGCCTGCCGAGGGCACCACCGAGCCGCCCGAACTGGCGGCACAACGGCGCACCATCAACAAGCAGCGCGACGGCCTGGCCGCGTCCGTAGCGCAGGCCAAGACCAGTGCCGTGCGTGCCCAGCAGCTGGCAGCCGACATCGACCAGCAGCGCACTGCGCAACGCGCCGAAGACATGGGGAAGAAGGTCGCCTCGCCGTTGTCTCCGGCACTGTGGAGCAAGGTTGCCGAACGCCTGCCGATCGATATCGCACGCGTCGCGCCGTTGGCCGAGCAGGGGCGCGATACGTTTGTCGCTGGCGTCCGGGCCAATGGCTGGGGCACACCGTTGCTGGGCCTGGTGGCCGCGCTGGTGATGATGTTCCCGCTGCGGCTGTGGCTGCGCAGGCTGGGCCGGCGCTTTGCGGAGTCCGAGCGCGCGCCGGACGGTCGCCTGCGCCGTTCCGGCCTGGCCATGTGGCTGCTGCTGGTGGGCACGCTGCTGCCGGGCTATGCGGTGGTGGTGTTCATTGCCTCGCTCAACGCCGTCGATGCGATCGCCCCGCGCCTGCAGAACGTGGCCGACGGCGTGCAGCAGGCGACCTTCGCCGCTGCGTTCATCGCCGCGCTCAGCGCCTGCCTGCTGGTGCCCAATCGCCCGTCGTGGCGGTTGTTGAACCTGGATGACACCGCCGCGCTGAAGCTGCGCAAATATGCGTGGGGCGCCGCAGCGCTGGCCTGGTTGAGTACGGTGCTGGTCGCCCTCGATCAGGCCACGCGCACCAGCGATGTGACCACCGTGGCGCTGGACGGAGTGATCGCGCTGACCTACCTGGGTCTGATCATGGCGATGCTGGTGACACTGGCGCGCCTGCACCGACGGCAGACCGCCGAGGCCGAGGCCAAGCTGGAGGCACAGGCCGACGGGCTGACGGCGAGCACGCCGGTGCGGCGCAGCAGCTGGCTGGTGCTGGCGCGCGTGGCGGGCAACATCGCGGTGGTGGCTGCGATCATCGCCACCCTGCTGGGCTACGTGAATTTCGCCAAGTTCGTGAACCAGCAGCTGATCGGCGGCAGCATTGTGGTGATGGCCGCGATGCTGTTGTTCAAGTTCGTCGATGACTTCAGCACGTGGCTGCTCAACGCGGACAGCAAGGTCGGCCAGACCATCCTGCTCAGCACTGGCCTGAGCGTGTCGAGGCTGGAGCAGGCGGGTGTTCTGCTGTCTGCGATGTTGCGTACGCTGGTGGTGCTGGTCGCGCTGCTGGCCCTGGCCGCACCGTTCGGCAACGTCGGCACGATCGTCGAACGCGTCGCCTCGCTGGCCAACGGCATCGAGATCAACAAGGACCTGACGCTACAGCCCGGCCGTATCGTCACCGGCGTGCTGGTGCTGCTGGTGGGCATGGGGCTGACCCAGCTGTTGCAGCGCTGGCTGACCGACACCTATCTGCCCAAGACCGAGCTGGATCTCGGCGCCCGCAATTCGATCAGCACGATTGCCGGCTACGTCGGCATCATCCTGGTGGGGCTGTGGGCGCTGACCGCGATGGGCCTGAACCTGAAGAACCTTGCGCTGCTGGTCAGCGCGTTGTCAGTGGGTATCGGTTTCGGCCTGCAGGCGATCATCCAGAACTTCGTATCGGGCCTGATCCTGCTGGCCGAGCGTCCGGTGAAGATCGGCGACTGGGTGAAGCTGGGTGACCAGGAAGGCGACATCCGCCGCATCAACGTGCGTTCGACCGAGATCCAGGTCGGCGACAAGTCGACCCTGATCGTGCCCAACTCCGAGCTGATCACCAAGACCATCCGCAACATGACGATGGGCAACAACCAGGGCCGCATCCAGATCCAGTTCGCGGTACCACCCAGCACCGATGTCGGCAACCTGCGCCAGGCGCTGCTGGATGCGTACACCGCGCACACCAACGTGCTGCAGCAGCCGGTGCCAACGGTCTACATCGACAGCATTGCCGGCGGGCAGATCACCATCAACAGTTTCGCGTACGTGGCCAGCCCGCGGCAGGTGTACGGAACCCGCAGCGATCTGTACTTCAGCCTGTTGCAGATCCTGGCGGAGCGGAACATCCCGCTGTCGACCCCGACCGACATCCACATCACCCGCGATCCGCAGGAGTAGGGGTTTCTTTGCAGGGCTGCGCCCTGCGCCCGCTACAGGCCGGAGCAACGGCAACAGCAACAGCGTGCAATCCGTGGGATGGCGGGGCGGTGTCGGAGTGCGGGGACGCCGTAAATCCGTCCATGGAGGCTTGGCAGCCGCATCCATGCGGCTGACACCCCGCACTCCGACACCGCCCCACCTCTGACAGATT